>LSLI01000021.1 GCA_001577345.1 Candidatus Gallionella acididurans | reverse complement strand
AAGGCACAAAGTTCAGACTGTTGCGGACCATGTGCACGATGCACAGTTGCACAGCCGCTTTCGGATAGACGGCCTCGATGGCTTCCGGGAAGCCTTTGAGTCCGTCGACACAGGCGATAAAGATGTCTTGCACGCCCCGTGTCTTCAGCTCAGTGACCACCTGCAGCCAGAACTTGGCGCCCTCGGTTTGGGCGATCCACAGCCCCAATACTTCCTTGTGCGCATCCATGTTCACACCGATCGCCAAATACACCGCTTTGGTTCGGACCGCACCGGCATCACGTACTTTGACGTGGATGCAGTCCAGATGAAGAATCGGGTACAGCGGATCGAGCGGGCGAGCCTGCCAGACCTTCACCTCCTCGCTCACGGCGTCGGTGACCGCCGAGATGAGGCTTGGGGACACCTCGGTGCCATACATCTCTTCCCGGTGGCCCTGGATCTCCCGCACGCTCAGGCCGCAGGCGTACAGCGAGATGATCTTGTCGTCGAAGCCAGACCAACGGGTCTGATGCGGCAACCAGTTGCGGCTCGAATGCTCCCTGGCGGTCGCGGGGAATATCCAGCGGCAACTCACCAAAATCGCCCTGCAAGGTCTAGGCGCTGTGGCCGTTGCGGGTATTGCCGGTGCGGTTGGTAACGGCTCCGCTCTTATCGTGGCCAAGGTGTTCGGTCATCTCGGTTTCGAGCGCCCGCTCAACCAGCATCTTGGTCAGTTGCTTGAGCAGGCCATTCTCGCCAATCAGGTCTTCGGGTTTTCGGTAGTTGGCCAGCAGGGCGTCGGCCAGTTTGACTAGTTCTGGATCGGGTTTAACTCGTTTGCTACGTTTCGCTTCGGTCATTGTTGCTCCTTTATGCTGGCAGTCTCCTGCCAAATGACCGTTTACACAAAACTATTTACACCCTCCAGCGGGCTTTTTGTTGTCTGTTTTATTCATATAACATGGCAAACCTGACCTTCCGTTGTTGAATCTCGATGCAATCGAACACGTCTTGCCTTGCTTGCTCATGACCATCTACATCCAGGCAGCAAATTGCATTCAGCGCCCAATCGTTTTGCAGGCTGCCAAAGGATTCTTCGATTTCATCACCCAGAATATCCTGGCCGGAAAAAGTGTGTCCACCCAAGCATCCATTATCTTGATCATGTGAGTTGGAGCAGCTGTTGCCAAGACAACCTGACGGCTGTTCGCTGCACGCTTTCCCCGTTGCCTAGCGCGGGCGGCGCATCAGCAAATAGGCGGCAGGAATGACCAGCATCGACAACAACGGTGCCGTGATCATGCCGCCCACCATCGGGGCTGCGATGCGTTGCATGATCTCCGATCCCGTTCCGCTGCCCAACATGATAGGCATCAGCCCGGCAATGATCACGGCTACGGTCATTGCCTTGGGACGCACGCGCATCACCGCACCCTCGCTTATCGCATCCAGCAGATTCGGCAACCCGGTTTTGCCTGCACGGAGCCGATCGTTCCACGAATTCTTCAGATAGAGCAGCATGATCACGCCGAACTCCGCCGCCACGCCCGCCAGGGCAATGAACCCCACGCCGCTCGCCACCGACAGGTTATAGCCGAGTACCCACATGAACCAGACGCCGCCTGCCAGCGCGAATGGCAGTGTAGCCAGGATAAGCAGTGCTTCGCCGAAGCTTCCGAAGGTGAGATACAGCAGCACAAAAATGATCATTAGCGTTGCCGGGACAACGATCTTGAGCTTGGCCTTGGCGCGCTCCATATATTCAAACTGTCCCGACCAGGCGACTGAGTAGCCGGGCGGCAATTTCACCTGTTTGGCCACCGCCGCCTGCATGTCGTGCACCACGGAACTTAGGTCGCGCCCGCGTATATCCACATATACCCAGCCGGTGAGGCGCGCATTCTCGGTTTTCAACATCTGCGGACCGTCGGCAATATGGATTGCAGCCACATCCCCCAAGCTGATCTGTGCACCACGCTCGGTGAGCACCGGCAGATTGCGCAGATTTTCCAGGGAGTCGCGGATTTCCCTAGGATAGCGCACGTTGATCGGAAAGCGCTGCAAACCTTCGACGGTCTCGCCGATGTTCTCACCGCCGACCGCGGATGACACGATACTTTGCACATCGGCAACATTCATCCCGTAACGCGCGGCGGCATCGCGATCGATGTCCACATCAATATACCGCCCGCCGGTCAGGCGTTCTGCAAAGGCGGAGGAAACACCGGGAACAGCTTGGGCCACGCGCTCGATCTCGCCGGTCAGGCGGTCAATTCCAGCGAGATCCATGCCTGCCACCTTGATGCCCACCGGGCTCTTGATGCCGGTGGCCAGCATGTCGATGCGGTTGCGTATCGGCGGCACCCATATATTCGTCAGGCCCGGCACCTTCACGGTACGGTCCAGCTCTGCGACCAGCTTGTCCGGCGTCATGCCGGGTCGCCATTGCGCGCGCGGCTTTAAGCGTATCGTGGTCTCGAACATTTCCATCGGCGCCGGGTCGGTCGCAGTCTCGGCGCGGCCTGCCTTGCCGAACACGCTTTCCACTTCGGGCACGGTTTTGATCAGGCGGTCGGTTTGCTGCAACAGCTCCGCAACTTTGCCCGCGCTGATGCCCGGCAGCGCGGTCGGCATGTAAAGCAGATCTCCCTCGTCCAGCGGCGGCATGAACTCGCCGCCTAGACGGCTGATGGGCCACAGTGTCGCAACTGCAATCAGGGCCGCCATCAGTATGATCGTTTTGGGCCGGCGCAAGACGCTGTTCAGCAAGGGGCGGTAGATGCGGATCAGAAAACGGTTGATCGGGTTTTTCTGCTCGTCGGGAATTTTTCCCCGGATCAAATAACCCATCAGCACCGGGATCAGCGTGATTGCAAGGCCTGCGGCGGCGGCCATCGCGTAGGTCTTGGTGAAGGCCAGTGGCGAGAACAGCCTTCCTTCCTGGGCTTCTAGCGTAAATACCGGAATGAAGGACAGCGTGATGATCAACAGCGAAAAGAACAGTGCCGGGCCGACCTCGACAGCGGCATCCGCAATCACTTCCCATTGTGTGCTGCCTGCCAGTATCTGGCCGGGGTGCTGGTGCTTCCACCCCTCGATATGCTTGTGCGCATTTTCGATCATTACCACTGCCGCATCGACCATCGCACCAATCGCGATCGCTATCCCGCCCAGCGACATGATGTTCGCGTTCACCCCCTGATAGTACATGACGATGAAGGCTGCAAGTATGCCCAGCGGCAGCGACACAATGGCAACCAGCGCGGAACGCAGATGAAACAAAAAGATGCCGCACACGATAGCGACGACGAGGAATTCCTCGATCAATTTGTGCGTCAGATTTTCGACCGCGCGATCGATCAGCGCGGAACGGTCATAGGTGGTCACAATCTCGACCCCGGGTGGCAAACTCGCCTTGAGTGTTTCCAGCTTGGCCTTGACCGCCTCTATCGTCTCCAGCGCGTTTTTTCCGGAGCGCATCACGATCACGCCGCCCGCCACTTCGCCATCGCCGTTCAATTCCGCGACGCCGCGACGCATCTCCGGCCCGATCTGGATGCGCGCCACATCGCCCAGCCGCACCGATACGCCCGCCGCCGTGGTCGCCAGCGGGATGTTGCGGAAATCACCCAGCGATTTCAGATAGCCCGAGGCGCGCACCATATACTCGGCCTCGCCCATCTCCAGCACCGAACCTCCCGCCTCCTGGTTGGACTTTCCTATGGCTTCAATCACTCTGCTTTGTGGAATATTGTAGGCGCGCAACTTGTCCGGATCGAGCACAACCTGGTACTGGCGCACCATGCCGCCGATGCTGGCCACCTCAGACACATTGGGCACGGTCTTCAGTTCGTATTTCAAGAACCAGTCCTGCAGGGCGCGCAGTTGCGACAAGTCGAGCTTGCCGCTGTGGTCGACCAGCGCATATTCGTATATCCAGCCCACGCCGGTCGCATCCGGGCCCAGTGAGGATCTAGCCTGCGGAGGAAGGCGGGATTGCACCTGGTTGAGGTATTCGAGCACGCGTGAACGCGCCCAATACGGATCGGTGCCGTCCGCGAACAGCACATAGACAAAGGAATCGCCGAAAAAGGAATAACCGCGCACCGTTTTGGCTCCCGGCACCGACAACATGGTAGTCGTCAACGGGTAGGTCACCTGGTTCTCGACGATCTGCGGCGCCTGCCCGGGCCAGCTGGTGCGGATGATGACCTGCACATCGGACAGATCGGGCAGGGCGTCGAGCGGTATTCTGCTTAGCGACCATATACCCCATGCGGCCAGCATCAGCGTCGCCAGCAGCACCAGAAAACGATTGCCGATGGACCAGCGTATCAATCTGGCGATCATGGCTGATCTCCCGCCGCCGGCTTGATCGACACGATTTCATATCCCCCATCAGAATCAGGTCGAATCTCGAAGTCCACGCGATCGCCGGCTTTGATGCCTGGAGGAATTCCGCCCGCGGGCAGCTTGAAGCCCATGGTCATCGCACCCCATTGCAGGCTGGTGATAGGGCCATGCGAGATGGTGATGGTATCCTTGCCGATAGTCTCGACCTTGCCTCTGCCGTGATGCGTTGGCGTAGCGTTGCCGGCGGGCTTGGGATCATTGCCCATGCGCAACGAGGTAGCTCTCAGGCTGGCTTCCGAATCGATCAGGAACTGCCCGGAAGCGACGACTTTCTGGCCCTCTGCCAATCCCTTCAGGATTTCCGTCTGGCCATGACTTTCGCCACCCGCCTCAATATCCACCGGGACAAATTTGCCGTCGGCCTGCATTACGATCACCACACTGCGCTTGCCGGTCTGTATCACCGCTGCACTAGGCACCAGCAACACGTCACGGCGCACTTCGGGAGAGAAATTCACAGTGGCATACATGCCCGGGACCAGCCGCTGCCCGGGATTGGCCAGTTCGATCCGCGCTTTCAGGGTGCGCGTCACGGGATTGACGTCCGGCAATACGGTGCTGACCTTGCCTTTGAACACCTTGCCGGAAAGTGATGCCGTGCTTATTTCGACGCTGTTGCCGGGATGCACCTGTGCAGCCATGTCTTCGGGCACTTCTGCGTTGATCCAGACCGTATCCAGCCCGTTGATGCGGAACAGCGGCGCGCCGTTCACGACTGTCATGCCTTCGCGCGCATCCAGTTCGGCGACCACACCGCTGACGGGTGCTGCAATAACCAGCCGCTCTTGAATTTTTCCGCTGGTTTCCACCAGTCGCCTCTGCTCTTCAGACATGCCGACCAGGCGCATGCGCTGGCGCGCGGCATCGACCAGATCCCGGCCCGCCGCACTGCCTTCCTGCATGGCCAAACGCTGCGCTGTCAGAAAATCTTCCTGCGCTGCGACCCAATCCGGCACATACAAGCTGGCAAGCGGCTGGCCCTTGTGCACTCTATCCAATGTGGCCCGTACGTAGAGTTTTTCGATATAACCATTGGCGCGGGCCTGCACCACCGCCAATTCCCGTTCGTTGTAGGCCACATTGCCAATCACTTCGATACGGGATGTGAGGTTTCCCCTGGTGACTGCGACAGTGCGAATGCCGAGATTCTGCTGAACACGCGGGTCGATAACAACCTTCCCGCCATCGCTACCCTCATCGGCATAGACCGGCACCAGCGGCATGTCCATGAAAGGCGACTTGCCGGGCTTGTCGAAGCGCTGGCCGGGCACCATGGGATCATGCCAGTACAACACGGTCTTACCCGTTGCCGGATCGGCCGCATGGGCGGATTTTGTGTCGGCTGCGGGAGGCACTGCAGCCGGGGCAGGTACCGTGCCCTGGTGGAGGCCAACGCGGTAGCTGGCGTAAGCCACCGCACCGATTATGATCAACGCGACAAAAGGAAAAGCGAATTGTTTGGTTTTCATTGGACATCCTTTTCCGGCGCAGTGCGACCGGTATCATTCTGCAAAAAATGGAAGTTGAGCAGTGCCCACAGGCGCGCGGCTTCCGCCTCCATTTGCAGAGCCTGCAAACGGGCATCGACTTCGTTGCGGCGGGCGACGAGCACATCATTCAACGACGATTTGCCGCTGCGGTATGCCGACAATTCCGCCTGGGTGCGTTCGGCCGAGAGCGGTACCAGTTCGTTTTCCAGCCGGGCTAGCCGCTCGCGCGCGCTGTCCCAATCCGAGATCATCGAATTCACCTCGGCAACCGCGGCACGCATGGCTTCTTCGCGCTGCGCGCTGATTTGTTCAGCCTGGGCAAGTTTGGCCGCCACTTCGCGATCCTGGCGATTCGCCTGATCCCACTGCAGCGGGACCGAAACACCGATCGAAGCCATGTTGGAATACTGCGATCCGCGCAACCCGTATGACAACTCGACGCTCCAGTCTGATAGCTTGTTGACCTCGGCGAGGCGCGCGTCGGTTGTCGCCAGATCCTCCTGTTTTGCCAATATGAGAATATCCGGATGCATCGCCACATGTTTATCAAGCGCGCCGGGGTCTATCGGGATATGGTCGATCGCGGGCTTCCGGGCAAGAGGGAAGTTACCCGGCTCGCCGATCTCACGTACCAGCGCTATTTTTGCGGAGCGCGCCTTGCGCGCGATCTCACTGGCTCTATCCTGCAATCCCACCAGTGCCGCTCTGGCAGCCAGCACATCGGACTGGCTGCCGTGACCCGATCGATATGCGGTTTGCGCGGCTTCAATTTCCCCCTGTGCCTGTCGAATCTGCTCGCCTATCAATTCGGCGCTCGCTTCCGAGTAGTAACGATCCAGCCAGGCCAGCGCGGTATCGCGCTGGATGACGAGGGTCATCTGGGCTTTTTCTGCCAGGGTCTTGTCGGCCTCGCGCTGGTAATGTTCACCGCGCAGCCGTTTCTTGTCGCCGCGCGTAAACTCCTGGGACACACCAATGCTGCGCTGGGTCATGAAATCGCTCCCGATGCTGAACTGATCCGCACCGGTGACCGGCAGATTGCCGATGCCGGCACTTAACACGGGGTCGGGATTTTGCGCGGCCGAGACCGCCAGATCGCGATTCGCGGCCACGGCAGCATCTTGCCCTGCCAGCTGCCGCGAGCGCTCCACGGCCAGTCGTTGTGCATCAGCCAGCGACAGTTCGTTTTGCGCAACTGCCGATAACGGCAGCATCAGCGCTACACAAATCATGGAAAAAGAGATGCCATGCTGTCCAGCGCTAACCAGCACGGCCCTTGCCAAATTTGATAAAGGGGAATGCATATAACCTCCAAACCGCGAAGAATCGGCATTGCCCGCGCGCCCATCGCGCCGCGGGTGTGTTTTGACGGCAGGGACAGCGGTGAGCGCTGCCCCTGCCACTCGCCTATTTTCCGGATGTCTGAAGGCGCGTGACCATATAATCTTTGCCCGACTGAACGAGCTCGAAGTCGACGACATCGCCGGCCTTTATCCCCTTGGCAAGCGCCGCATCCTTCAATTTGAAACTCATGGTCATTGCGGGCCATTGGAGGGATGCGATAGGGCCGTGAGCCAGGGTCACCATTCCTGCAGCTATCTTCTTGACGGTGCCGGTGCCGTGATGGGTGACGGACGCTGCCTGCTTATTTATGCCCTGCATATCCATGCCTCCCATATTCATGCCGGCATCGGCCAGCATGATTGGGTTGCGCGGGCTTGCATCGGCATGCTGCGCACTGAACATCAAAACGATGCCCGAGAGTGCTGCAACGGCGGTTATGGAAACGAATGTGTGTGTTTTCATGGTGAAATTCCTCAAATTTGAAATTAGCCGATTGAGTTTTCCTGCCCGGAAAAAAGGATGAAGGCAATGGAGGTGACTATGGAAATAATGCGCCTCATGATGCTCTCCGGAACAGGACTTGAATTCAAGTGCGCACCTCAGCCTCGCTGCAGATGCGAACCAGCGGATTGGTACTGGAGAAAGGCTAATTCAGCAGCCGGAGAAAGCGCAGATAGAGAGGCGGACCGGTAGTGGCCGGAGGGTATTCGGATGCTTTAAGGCCGTTGGCATCCGCTGCGGTGAACAATGACAGGCCAGCCATCATCGCTGGCAAGACGAAAGGCATGTAAAAAGTGAACTTGGTTATATCAGAGCTCTGCGCGCAGTGCTCCATACATGGCTGCATGTCTGCCGACTTTTGAACTGCACAGGGGTCAGCGGCAGTCTGCATTTGCATAAGCTGCTCCGGCATATTCGGGGGAGGCATGAAACCCGATATCAGGCAGCCGCTTGTAGCCACTCTTATCTGGACTAACAACAGCGCAAACAAAACGAACCACGTCGTCCATAGTCTGGATGACGTGCCAGGCCGACAGAAAATCATGAAGTTAATCATAAATCGCACTATATCATTAATTGTACGGGGCAGTAAAAATGAGGTTCAATCCCCATGGCATGGATAGACTCAGCTCTGATGACCGGCAGACATTATTTAAACGATCAGGCCCAATGTAGCCTTTTTTACAGGCCATGGAAATCGGAAGTTGTAACCGCTCTGGACGCATAGTTGATGAAATTTTGCATCCCCGGAGTTACCTGTTTTTGATGATGTACCAGCAAGCTAAAACGCCTGGGGATGCCGCCAAACTCAGTATTGAGTTTAACCAGTTGTCCGGTTTTAAGCATATCGGCTACCACAAGGGGCGACAGGCAGGCAATTCCAAGTCCTTGGACTGCGGCTTGCTTGATGGCTTCATGATTGTTGAATTCAATACAGCTTTTTAATTGGGGTATGTGTGGCAGCAAGGCATGTTCCAATGCTTCTCTGGTTCCAGAACCTCGTTCCCGCAACAGCCAGTTGGTTTTTGCAAGCCGTTCTGAAGATATCTGGTTCCCATTAGCCTCGAGAACAACAGGATGTCCGGGAGATGCAACTAATAGAAGCTCGTCTCGCAGCCATGGGGTCACTTCAATATCCGGCCTGTGGCACGGGCCTTCGATCAACCCGATATCCACTTCAAATCCCGCCACCTTGGCTGCAACATCTGCGGTATTGGCCACGATAACCTGCAACGGCGGAGATGCGTCCCCCAGCACGACGCCCTGCAAGCGCCAGTAATCGGCCAGAAGCCGGGGCAGGAGATAGTTGCCTATCGTCGGACTGGCGCCCAGAATGATCAAGCTGGGTGCTATGTTCAGATAGCTCTTTTCCAGGTTATCCACGCCGTTTAGCAGCGCCATAGCCTGCGGCAACATGGCTCGCCCGTGGTCGTTCAGCTGTAGTCGCTTTCCGACGCGATCAAACAGCCGCAGTTTTACTGCCCGCTCCAATTCCGCTATGGCAGCGCTGATTGCCGATTGCGAAAGGGCAATTCTCTCGCCTGCGGCTGTGGTGCTGCCGCACTGCGCAATGGCTACAAAGATCTGGAGTTGTCTTAAGGTTAAGCGCATAAGTTGTTGAAAAAATCTGAGTCATTAATCTACAAACTGAATAGGTAGATATTAACAACATAATGAGTTTATTTTATATATTTAAACTTTGTATGATCAAAAGATTCTCCGGACACACCCTAATTTAATGTAGTCGGCCTTCCGATTAAGTTTGGGGGTTTCCGGGAATCGGGCAAGTAATTACGTTTTGAGCGGCCAACGCCACAATAACTAAAGGAGTTTACTGAACCATGGATATGACACGTCGAGATATGCTGGGCATGATGACCAAGGTTGGTCTTGCTGGCGTTGCATTGGGCAGCATGACGGCACAGGCAGCCGAAGCAGCACTGCCGCCGCTGGCCGAGCCAGGTGCAAAGAACCTGAAGGAATTGATGAAAGCCCTGGACCGCACTCCGCGCCGCCGCGATTTCAAGGAAGTGCCAATGATACTCACCAGCCAGGATCAGTGGGATCATGAGGCTTTGAATCTGCTTATGCATTACAAGGGGAAGTACAAGCAGGTCTGGGATCACACCGACATAGCCGGCCCCTGGCTGAACCTGATGCGCAATTCGCTGAACTGCCAGATATGGGCCTTCAAACATCCGGATTTTCTGGTCGTGTCGGCAACCCACGGGCCTGCCCATCTGGCGCTTTATGACCAATTCATCTGGGACAAATATCAACTCACCACGCTCGCCGGAGACAAGTTCAAGGAAAACACTTTCATGAAAATCCCGGCTGCGGCTCACACTGACGCAAAAGACTTCGAGAATGATGCCGGCGTTTTCTCACCCAAGGATAACAGCATCCCCGTTTTGCAGGCACGCGGCGTGGTATTCCTGGCGTGCCACAATGCAATTTTTGAAGTTTCGTCGAAACTGCATGAATCGGGAATTAACCCCGACAAGCTGACGGTTTCACAGATGGTCGCCGAACTCACCAATCACCTGATTCCGGGAGCTGTTTTGACTCCCGGTATCGTGGGGACATTGCCGGAACTGGGTTTTGCCGGTTATCAGTACGCAAGATAAGAAGGGGCAACAACTAATGCGCAAAGTTTCAATATTAAAGCTTGTCGGGTTGGGAATTGTCGTGACGGTAATGTCTGCCGCAGCCGTTGCGGCAGACGCATCGAAAGTCTATCCGCCCTGGAGCCAGGGAAAAAACAACCCGGTCACCCAACGGGGCCTGGAGTTCACGGTCCCCGAAGTTGACAATCTGCCGGACTTTCACGGCAATCCCATCAACCCGAAACTCTCGATTTTTGTAGGCGGGAATTATTACTTTGCGATGGCACCTTTGGTCGCGGCGTTCGAGGATGAGCACCCCGAATTACGCGGCAAGATTTATTACGAGACGATTCCCCCGGGTCTGCTCGTGCGCCAGATTGAGCAGGGAGGCACCATTACCGTTGGCAACATGACATGGACCGTAAAGGCCGATGTTTACGCCGCCGGCATGCGGCGGGTCAAGGAATTGGCCGACAAGGGTCTCCTGACAGGGGGGGCCGTCCCTTACGCCACGAACGATCTGGCCATCATGGTTCCCCAGGGCAATCCTGCCCACATAACTTCCCTTGCGGATTTAGGCAAGCCAGGGGTTCGCCTGGTCATGCCCAATCCGGAATTCGAAGGGATAGGCAGACAAATCAAGGCTGCCCTGGCCAAGGCCGGCGGAGCACAATTGGAAAAGCAGGTATACGAAATCAAGGTTAACAACGGTGAAACCCTACTGACACATATCCATCATCGGCAAAGCCCGATGTATCTGATGAAGGGTTTGGCCGATGCCGGCGTGACCTGGAAATCCGAAGCCATTTTCCAGCAAAAGGCGGGAAATCCGATCAGTTTTGTCGCGATTCCTGCCGAGCATAATGCGACAGCTATTTATGCCGCCGGGGTTCTCAAGGATGCGCAAAACCCTGAAGCTGCAAAAGCCTGGGTGGACTTCCTCAAATCGCCCAAGGCACTGGAGATCTTCGGGCAATACGGATTCAAACCCTATCATCCCTGAGGGAGGGTATCCGCGACGATTTTGATCGCGGACTGCCGCACATCGAAGCAGTTAAGCGGAGGACTGACCTGGCCCTTGGTGTTTCTCCGGTGAAACATCATGTTCCAGGTAGTGTGGAATTTTCCACGGGGCCCGAGTTTAGGCCGCAGCGTTTATCAGTTTATTAAATAACGTGAGCGTATCCAGCGTCATCAATGCCATATGACATTCGGCATTTATTTCAATTGTGGTTTGGGGATGAACATGTTTCCCCGATACTCATGCAGCGCTGATGTGTTTTTAAAAAGGAAGCAAAAAATGACATGCGGATTTAAATTTGCGAGATATGCGGGCATGCTGCTGTCGGCCCTGTTGATGAACCCGGCATTTTCCGAGACGCCGAACGCTCAAGCGGATGCCCAGGTCAGAAGCGGGGAATACCTCGCTCATCTGGGCGATTGCATCGCCTGCCATACAGCCAAGGACGGCAAGCCCATGGCGGGGGGCGTGGAATTCAAAACGCCTTTCGGCATCGTGCATTCCACCAATATCACACCCGATGTCAAAACCGGAATCGGCAGTTACACCTTTGAGCAATTCGATCGCGCCATGCGCAATGGCATTGCCGATGACGGCCATAATCTTTACCCGGCGATGCCTTATCCATCGTTCGCCAAGATCAGCGCAAGCGATATGCAGGCGCTGTATGCTTATGTAATGCACGGGGTTGAGCCGGTCAACCAGCCCAACAAACAAAATCATATGCAGTGGCCTTTCAGCATGCGCTTCGGGTTGAAGTTCTGGAACGCGGCCTTCCTCGACAGCACGCCATTCAACCCGGATACCGCCAAATCGGAACAATGGAATCGCGGCGCCTATATCGTCCAGGGGTTGGGCCATTGCGGTTCCTGTCATACGCCGCGCGGGATCGGAATGCATGAAAAGGCCATGAGCCAGGATGGCGATGCCGGAAAATATTTCCTCACCGGATCAACTGTTGAAGCCTGGCATGCGGTCAGTCTGCGCAACCAGTGGACGGAACCCGAGATCGCAAAATTCCTCAAGGTGGGCCATAACAGCCATGCAACGGCATATGGCAACATGACCGAGGTCGTGCATTTCAGCACCCAGCATTTCAGCGACAGCGACCTCTCTGCGATCGGCGAGTATCTGAGCACCTTGCCACCCAACGCGGAAACCGGGGTAATCAAGCCAAAACCGGTGACGATGGCCAAGGACAATGATCTTTACAAGACCCGCGGCGGCCTGGGTTATGTGCAGTTCTGCTCTACCTGCCATCAGGTTGATGGCCGCGGACTGGATAAATTTTTCCCGCCGCTGGCCAACAACTCTTCTGTCCAGTCCAGCGACCCGACTTCGGTGATCCATGTGGTTTTGAGCGGCTGGAAGTCGGCTGAAACCCAGCAGGCAAAGCGCGCGTTCTTCATGCCGAATTACAGCAGCCTGTCCGACCAGGAACTTGCAGAGATTGTCAGCTTCGTGCGCACCCAATGGGGCAATCAGGGCGATCCGGTGAGTACCGTGGAAATCAGGAAAGTGCGCGATGAAATCGCGCTGAAACCAGCCGAACCTTCCAAGTTTGTGGTGCCGCGTTATGCGGATATGCTTGCCAGTCCCAATGCCGACCAATTGATTTACGGCATGCGGCTGATGGTCGAAACAAAAGCCCTGCTGCCAAATAATGTCGGAGATGTATTGACCTGCAATAGTTGCCACCTGAACGGCGGGACCGTGGCTCATGCCTCGCCATATGTCGGCTTGGCAGCCATATTCCCGTCCTATCAGCCGCGTGCCGGCAAGATCATCGATTTCAAGGACAGGGTCAATGGCTGCATGAGGCGTTCGATGAACGGCAAGTTGCTGGACAGGGACTCCAAAGAAATGCTGGCCATGATTGCATACATGGACAATATGAAAGGCAATTTCAAAGCTGATGACACCATTCCGGGTCGAGGGGTGGGCAAGATCGACAAAACGATAGTCCCCAATGCGGACAACGGCAAGAAGGTCTACAAGGATCAGTGTGCCGTTTGTCATGGCGACAAGGGTGAGGGGACGCGGCGGGCGGACGGGAGTTATGTGTTTCCGCCGCTATGGGGAAAGCAGTCCTACAATATCGGTGCCGGGATTGCGAAAACCTATACCGCTGCAGCCTTTGTAAAAAACAATATGCCGATATCGAATACCCTGAGTTTTCCTTTGGGGCAGGGCGGATTGACCGATCAGCAGGCAGTTGACGTTGCGGAGTATTACACCCACATGCCGCGTCCCGATTTTGCGGACAAGCGCAAAGACTGGCCCAAGGGCGGCAAACCGTCGGATTCGCGCTATTAAAACTTGCCGTGCCGCCATTGCGGCTTGCTGAGTGTCTGTAAGCGAGTATGCCCGATTGCCCCCGGCTTTACCGGGGGTGATTTAACCGGCTTTTGCAAATGTCGGGTCAATCCCGGGCGTGATTGAGAATGAAGGCCTCGAGTTCGCCTGCCGGCAGCGCCCTGCTGTAGTAATAACCCTGCGCCTCGTCGCAACCCTGCTCACACAGGAAAGCCAACTGTTCGGCGCTCTCCACGCCCTCGGCAATGGTTTTCAGTCCGAGACTTTTCGCCATGCTGATGATCGCCGCAACAATGGCTTTGTCTTCCTGGTCGGTATTGATGTCACGCACAAAAGACTGGTCGATCTTGAGTTTGTATACCTTGAATTTTTTCAGGTAATTCAGCGAGGAATAGCCGGTGCCGAAATCGTCTATCGACATGCGTATGCCGCGCTCATGCAACTTATTCATCACCGCGATCGCTTCCAGCGGGTCATGCATCGCGACCCCCTCGGTCAGCTCCAGCTCCAGATATTCAGGGGGCAACTGTGCTTCGTCGAGTATGCTGGCCACCAGATCTGGCAGGCTGGCATGACGGAACTGCACCGCCGACAAATTGACCGCCATTACCATGGGAGTGTGGCCCCTGTCCATCCAGCGCTTTAGTTGCTGAACAGCTTTGTGCAGCACCCATTCCCCTATTGGCAGGATCATTCCGCTGTCTTCCGCAACAGGGATGAATTCCGCCGGCGGGACATCGCCCAGTTCCGGATGCCGCCATCTCAACAAGGCTTCAACTCCGATGATGCGGCCGTCCCGTATGGAAATCTGCGGCTGGTAAAATATCCGGAACTGACCGAGTTCCAGCGCATAGCGCAGTGCATTGACCAATTGCATATTGCGTGTCGCGCGAGCCTGCATTTCCGCGGTAAAAAAACGATATCCGGCGCGGCCTTCCTGCTTGGCCCGGTACATGGCGGTGTCGGCACTCCTGGAAAGCGATTCGAGATCTTCGCCATCCTCCGGATACAGGGCAATGCCGATCGATGCGGTCACGATCAGGTCATATTGCCGGATACGGTATCGTTCGGAGACCACTTGCAGTAACTTCTGCGCCACCCTTGCGGCTCCATTAGCATCGTCGGCAGGCAATATCAAAATGAATTCGTCACCGCCCAGCCGGGACACCATATCCTCCTCGCGCAGAACCGATTTCAAACGCCGGGCAACCTCTATTAAGAAGTCATCACCAACACTGTGGCCAAGCGTGTCGTTGATATCCTTGAAGCGGTCCAGGTCGACGAACATCACGGCCAGGTGTTCATTGTTGCGTTTCGCCAGACCGAGTGCATATTTGATATGGTCGGCCAGTTGAATACGGTTGGGTAGCCCGGTGAGGGAATCGAAATTGGCCAGATAGTGTATGCGTTCATCGGCGCGCTTTTGTTCGGTGACATCCTCCTTGATGCCCAGATAGTGGGTTATCCTCCCTTCTGTCTCTGTCATCGGTGAAACGTACACCGATTCGATATATTCGCTGCCATCCTTGCGCTTGTTGATGAGTTCGCCCTGCCAGCTGTTCCCGTTGTGCAGGTGCGCCCACATGTCCGCGTATACCGTGTGAGGGGTCCTGCCCGATTGCAACAGACTTGGGTTTTTGCCGGCCACCTCGGCAAAGCTGTAGCCGGTCGTTTTGACGAAAGCCGGGTTGACATACTCGATGTTTGCTTCGAGGTCGGTGATGAGAATGACGTTGGGGCTTTGTTCAACCACCTGCGAAAGTTTGCGCAACTGGGCTTGCTCTTGCCTGCGGGCAGCTTCGGTGTCAAATCGTTCCAGCGCATAGCTGATGTCCATTGCCATTTCAATCAACAGGTTTTGTGCCGCCTCATCGAACGCATTCACTGTGCCGGAATACAGGGCAAAAACGCCGACAGCGACACCATTGCGGTGCAAGGGGAGCGCTGCAATTGCACCCCAGCCAAATTCCGCGCCGCGTTCATGCCATGCTGCGGTAACCGGATCATGCTGAAAATCCTGGCACCAGTATGGCTGGTTTGTCCGGAGAGATATGCCGACCGGACCTTGTCCGGTCGGCATGTTCGCATCCGCCGATACCTCGATCCCGTCCAGATACTGGATGCCGGTTCCGAATGAAGCGACTGGCTTGATCTGCTTAGTTGTCTTATTCAGCATCCCGACCCAGGCCATTTGCATGCCACCGAAATTGACCGCATCGCGGCAGACTTGCGGGAGCAACTCCGCTTCATTGGAGCAGCGCACGATAGCCTGGTTGCATTGGCTGAGCGCGGCATACAGCTGGGTCAATCGCTGTACCCTGGCCTCGGCAAACTTGCGCTCGGTGACGTCGATCAGAATACCTCGTACCAGCAGCCCCCTGCCAGCCGGGTCGCGCTTGGCTATCTGGCCCTTGGCCCAAAGCCAGCACAAACTCTTGTCAGGCCGGATCACCCTGAAATCGAATGCGTAGTAGTCAGGCCCGCCGGGGGCCAACGCGGCGTTGATGATTTCATTGACCGGCTCCCGGTCATCGGGGTGGGTTGCCATCAGGAACGTCTCGCGGTGCCAGTTGCCCTGCCACGGCAATCCGTATAGCTGATCGTGGTTGGCGGAACGCGACATCAGATTGTTTTCGGCGTTATATTCCCATGTTGCGATATTCGACATCTCGGTGGTCAGGCGCAGGAGTTCCTCGCTCTCCCGAAAGGCCTGCTCCGATTTCTTGCGTTCGGTGATGTCGTGGCCTATGCCGAGTATCTGGCTTACCAGTCCGCTTTCATCCCGGGTAAAAGGAGTTTCGTTGCTCATCAGCCAATGCCACCCGCCCTGCTTGTCGCGGATACGGTATTCGATGGTGCGCGATTCACCATCGGGAGCAGTTCTCCACGCATCATGGTTTGCGGCGATTCTGTTCATGTCGTCCGGGTGAAAGATTTGCATTAGCTCTGCACCCATGGCCTGCGCCTCCCGGTCGGTATAGCCGAAGGCAGTCAGCCAGCGCCGGTTGACATAGACATTCTGCTGTTTCAGCAAATCGTAGATATAGACCGTACCCGGCTCAGTGTTCAGAATACGTTCAAGCAAATGTTGCTTGTTCTGCAGTTCTGACTCAAGAATTTTGCTCCGGCTGATATCGTAAATCCGGGCAAGATAGACAGGTTTGCCATTGAGAATAATCGGTTCCAGGAAGATTTCTACCTGCAGTTCATTGCCGTCTTTGCTTCTGAATCTCCACTCGTACATCTCACCCGACTTTGGGGAAATGCCGAGTTTGGCGGGGCCATGGATTTTTACGTCCGGCGCAGCCAGGTCCGAAATGTTCATTTGCAGCAGTTCTTCCCGGCTGAACCCGTAGCGATTTATCGCAGACCGGCTTGCGTTGAGAATCTGGCCCAGCGAGCCGAGGATAAAGGTTGCATTAGGGCTCGCGTCAAAGACAGCCTGATAATCGCTCCCGATAATCGCCGACAAGGTTTTGGCCATTTAAGTTTTTTCGCATGCTGGACGGTTAACATGCTACACCCAGGCAGGAAAAAGTTCCTGTTCGAATAGCGTTAAATCCCACAATCTCAAGTAAACAAAATATCTGATTGAGTGTATGTCTCTTAGGCCGTCAGCTATTGCTGCGACGTCCAATTTCACTGGATTTAAGTTTCTCTTAAGTTTTGCAGATATATTGTCCGACTATCAGACGCACGCAAGTGTTAGCTTTGCAGAGCGGATTTTGCCGAAACTGTAACTAAATGGGTCATCACCCGAAATTGGTGGGTAGCTTTTAAATGAAAATCAAGATAATTTTATTGTCCGCGTTTGCAGCCAGCGTTACGGGGTGTACTACGTACCACCCGTTGCAGCTTGACGACAAGGTTACCCTGATAACTTCTGTTTCACACCTGACGGTCGATACACATACCATGCCATTCCAGTTCCTGGCGGCGCACAAATTCGACCCGACTGACGGGCTGGATATGACCGAGGTGGCGATGCTGGCCGTGGCTAACAACCCTGATCTGAAACTTGCGCGAGACGATGCGGGAATAGGACATGCACAGGCATTTGCTGCAGGCCTGTTGCCGGATCCGCAATTAAATATTGCCCGGGATATCCCGCTGCAACCAGGGCCGGGAGTGGTCAAGTCATATAGCGCCGGTGTGGGTTTTGATTTCGGCAGCCTGATAACCCATGCGGCCAGTTCTTCGGCAGGCCGGTTCGACAGCCAGAAAATCGACCTGAATCTGCTTTGGCAAGAATGGCAGGTGGTAGCCCGGGCACGACTGTTGTTTTCACGCGCGATTGCCCAGGAAAACCTGTTGCGCTGGCTGACCGATAACCGGGATCTGCTGGCAGAACGTTATGCAAAGGCAAAGTCGGCGCTGGATGATGGAAATCTGGCCAGAGATGCGGTCAATTCAACATTATCCGTATGGCAGGATGCATTGCGCCAAGTCAACGACCTGCAGCGGCAGCAATTGCAAACCCGTCATGATCTGAACGCACTGCTGGGGCTGTCGCCGGAAGTGGAGCTCAAGCTGGTGACAGGCGAGGTTGTTGGCGTGCCGGATGACAAGGAGGTCGAACAGGCGATTACCATTTTGCCCGCGCGCCGCCCGGATCTGTTGGCATTAAAGGCGGGCTATGCTGCCGAGGATGCGCGCTACCGGCAAGCTATCCTGGCTCAATTCCCGCCTTTCAATTTTGCCTTTACGCGCTCCAGCGACAACTTCGGTGTAGCCATGGAGGGGGTTGCGATGTCGATTGCGTTGCCGATCTTTAACGGTAACCGCGGCAATATCAGGATCGAGGAGGCCACCCGCCAGCGATTGCATGATGAATATCAGATCAGGCTTGACACGGCATATGCTGACGTAAAGCGATTGGTGGCGGACAGCCGCTTGATTGCGGCGCAATTGCAGGCGTCCGAAGCGGGCCTGGACACGTTTGATCAAGCCTCTACCAATGCCGTGCAGGCCTTTTCGAATGGAGATTTGGACTGGAACGGATATGCGATCTTCCAGTCTTCGCGCATCGCCAGGCATGTCGAAGTCACCAATCTGCACCAGGCTTTGCTGGAGAATCGCATCGCCTTGTTTACCTTGCTGGGCGGGAATTTTGATACCCGCACAATCGCTATGGAGAAGCATCAATGAACATGAGAATTTTAACGGCCTGCCTGTTATTGAGCCTGTGCAACAGTACATTAGCCGATGGACAGGGAGAGGTCAGCGCTCTGGTCGAAACGACAGCGCTGCGGAAAATGGAGTTGTACAGCAGGGTTTCGGGATACGGGACAGTTATGCCGGAACTGGGCACCACAATGAATCTCGGTTTTCCCAAAGCAGGGAAGATCACCAGGCTGTTCGTCAGCCCGGGCCAGAAAGTGGGGCGGGGCGATACCCTGCTGGAAATCACCACCGATCCGGCCGGAACGCTCGCATACAATCAAGCTGAAAACGGGGTCGTGTACGCGCGCGGTGAACTGGGCCGTGTCAAATCACTGTATGCGCGGCAATTGGCTACCCGTTCCCAGGTGGACACCGCAGCCAAGGCTCTCGCGGATGCGGAAGGGGCGCGCAACGCACAACAAGCATTGGGGCAAGGCTTGAGACATGACAAGCTGGTATCCCCGTTCGGCGGAACTGTCGTGTCGGTTTCGGCCGCAACGGGCGACCGGTTTCTGGCCGGCGCCAATCTGGTGCAGCTGGCGCGAGCCGATTTTCTGCGTGCCCGCCTGGGTATCGAGCCGGAAGACAGCCGGCAAATTTCTCCGGGCATGAAGGTGCGTCTCGCCTCGGTGTTCAACCCGAAAAATATCGTGGAGGGGGATGTCACTCAGGTGGCCGGACAGGTCGACCCGCAGACCCAGCTGGTTGATGTCACGGTGCGCTTCAAGGGAAACACCTTGCTGCCAGGCACCAAAGCCAGGGGCGATATCGCCACCATAGGGCACGAGGCACAGGCCGTCCCAAGGCAGGCGGTATTGAGCGATGGCAGCGGTGCGTATTTGTTCCAGGTGGTCAATGGCAAGGCTAAACGGGTAGCAATAAAAACCGGGCTGGAAGATGATGGCTGGATCGAAGTGCAAAGCCCCATTCTGGCCAATGCGCCGGTAGTGACGCTGGGTAACTACGAGTTGCAGGACGGCATGGCGGTGCGGGAGTCCAAGCCGTGAATATCACCGGCTGGATCCAGTTCCACCGGCGTTCCATTCTTTTTTTACTCGCCATGCTTGCGGCAGGTGGAATACTTGCCGCCTTCAGCCTGCCGGTCTCGCTGTTTCCCACGGTGGATTTCCCCAGGGTGGTGGTGACGCTGGACGCGGGTGACCGGCCCGCGGAGCAAATGGCGCTGCAAGTCACCATACCGGTGGAAGAGGCGATCCGCCGCGTTCCCGGAGTCAAGAGCGTCCGTTCCACGACCAGCCGTGGGACTGCCGATGTATCGATCAATTTCGGCTGGGGTACCGATATGGCCGCGGCCACCCTGCAAGTCAATGCCGCGGTATTGCAGATCATGCCGATGCTTCCTGCGGGCACCCGATTGGAAACCAGGCGCATGGATCCCACCGTGTTCCCCATCATTGCCTATAGCCTGACATCGGATAAGCTATCCCTGGTTCAACTCAAAGATCTGGCCCAGTACGAGATACGCCCATTGCTGTCTTCCGTTGAAGGCGTGGCCAGGGTGCAAGTGGTGGGCGGCGCCCAGGAAGAATATCAGGTGATGGTAGACCCGGCCCGGTTGCAGGCTTACGGTTTGTCGATGGATGATGTTTCCCGCGCCCTGTCCGCTGCCAATGTGATCACCGCGGTCGGTAGGTTGGAGGACCACTACAAACTCTATCTCGCGGTTGCCGATACCCGTTTCCATAATGCCGAACAAATTGGCAAGACCGTGCTCAAGACCGGCATCAACGGAATGGTTCATCTGGAAGACGTGGCCGATGTACAAAGGTCTGTCACCCCCCAGTGGATACGGGTCAATGCGGACGGACACGATGCCGTGCTGTTCCAGATTTACCAGCAGCGCGGCGCCAATAGCGTGCAGATAGCCAAGGATGTGAAGGCGCAGCTTGAATCATTCCAGACCCGTCTGCCCGCAGGTGTCAGGATCGCAAACTGGTACGATCAGAGCGAGTTGGTGGTGAATTCCGCCGCCAGTGTGAGGGATGCGATTCTGATCGGGATCGTGCTGGCTGCGCTGGTGCTGTACGTATTTCTGCGCAACAGCAAGGTCACGCTGATCGCCGTGCTGGTGGTGCCGGCGGTGCTTGCGACCACCGTGGTGCTGCTGCGCGTTTTCGGCATGAGTTTCAACATCATGACCCTGGGCGGAATGGCGGCGGCAGTGGGGCTCATCATTGACGATGCCATCGTGATGGTGGAGCACATCATGCGCCGCCTGCGGGAAGGAACTTTACCCCATCACGAGCGGGTGATGAATGCAGCCGTGGAATTCTTCAGGCCGCTGGCCGGATCCAGCGCCGCAACGCTGGTGATCTTTGTGCCGCTGGCCTTCCTGAGCGGAGTCAGCGGGGCATTCTTCAAGGCGCTGTCGCTGACCATGGCTGCCAGCCTGTTCATTTCATTTATCATCACCTGGCTGGCGGTGCCCATTCTGGCCGATCACTGGCTTTCGGAAAAGGATGCCGAATCCGAGCGGGAAGGGCGCTTTACTATCCGCATACATGCCGCTTATGCAGCCCTGATGGGCAAACTTCTGGCCCGCCCCGTATGGCTGCTGGTCGGCATTCTGCCGCTGCTGCTGGCCGGCCTGCTGGCCTATCGGGCGGTAGGCACAGGTTTCATGCCATCGATGGATGAGGGCGGGTTTACATTCGACTACCGCAGCCAACCCGGTACTTCGCTCACCGAAACGGACCGGTTGTTGCGGCAGGTGGAAGAAATCATCAAATCCAATCCCAATGTGGACACCTATTCGCGGCGCACCGGCGCGCAATTGGGCGGCGGGCTTACCGAGGCGAATGAGGGGGACTTTTTCGTGCGCCTGAAACCTCTGCCGCGTGCTCCCATCGACGAGGTCATGAACCAGATTCGGACCCGCGTGGAAAGTGAAGTGCCGGGACTCAGTGTCGAGTTCGCGCAATTGATGGAAGACATGATAGGCGACCTGACTGCCGTGCCGCAGCCCATCGAGGTGAAGATATACTCGGACGACCAGGAAAAACTGTCGAAGCTGGCCAGAAAGGCCGCTGCGGCTATAGGCCATATTCCCGGGGTGGTCGATGTGCGCGACGGTATCAATCCCGCCGGAGATGCACTGGAGATTCATGTGGACCGTATCCGGGCCGCGCTTGAGGGAGTAGATCCGGAGAGTGTGACGCGCATGCTGGGCAGCCTGCTGGGAGGCAACGTGACGACCGAGATCCAGAAAGGTCCGAAGATGGTCGGTGTGCGAGTCTGGACCCCGGCCGATTTGCGCGACACGGACAACAAACTCGGCGAGTTGCTGATTCGCGCGCCGGACGGACACTTGTTTCCGTTGAAACGGGTCGCTGATATTGTGGCCATTTCCGGCCAGCCGCAGATCAACCGGGATAACCTGAAGCGCATGGTGGCCGTCACCGGCCGCATCAGCGGGCGCGACATGGGATCGGTCATGCGTGATGTAAAACAGGTGATGGATGCGCCTGGCATGCTGCCGCAGGGGATGTACTACGACCTCGGAGGTCTTTACCAGCAGCAGCAAATTGCATTTCACGGCTTGCTGGCTGTGCTGGCTGCGTCTGTAGCCCTGGTTTTCCTGCTGTTGCTGTTTCTCTATGAGCGTTTCCGCATGGCGTTTTCGGTAATGGCGATCCCTGTCATGTCGCTGTCGGCAGTATTTGTCGCGTTGTGGGCCACGGACATCGAGCTCAATATTTCAGCCATGATGGGCATGACGATGATCGTGGGAATCGTCACGGAAGTGGCGATTTTTTATTTCTCGGAATATCAGGCTCTGGTGGAAACCATGCCACACCGCGAGGCCCTGGTTATGGCCGGTAAGAATCGCATGCGCCCCATTGCGATGACCACGCTGGCTGCGATACTTACCCTGCTGCCGCTGGCGCTTGCGATTGGCCAGGGATCAGCCATGCAGCAACCGCTTGCAGTAGCCATTATCGCGGGCCTGATGGTGCAATTTCCGCTGGTGCTGATTGCCATGCCGGTACTGTTCGACCTGACGCAGAGATGGAATCGAAACGGGGCGTACGATTAAGTCAGCCTTAAGTGTTGCTATCGTATCCTGCTTCACATGGCTGACATTCGCCATGTGGATCCAAAGGAGATTGAAATGAAGAAATTGATTGTTGCAACAGGTGCAGCCTGCTTGTCTGCATTTATACTCTCAGCGCAAGCCTATACTGGTGAGGAGCTTGCCAAGGATGCCAAGGTTACCATCGAGCAGGCCCGCGCCATTGCCCTCAAGGCACATCCAGGAAAAATTGCCGATGAGGAACTGGAAAAAGAAAATGGCGGTAGCGGTTTGCGTTATTCATTCGACATCAAAGGTGATAAGCCAGGCAAAACCCAGGAAGTGGGCGTGGATGCGTTGACCGGCAAGGTATTGGAAAACAAACCGGAAGGGGCACATCCTGACTGAGGAGGAAAAGCATCATGCGGCTTTTGGTGGTGGAAGACGATCCGATGATCGGGGAGAGCATACAGCGCGGACTCAGAAACACGGGCTTTGCCGTTGACTGGGTGCAGGACGGTGAAGCCGCCGGGCTGGCACTGGGTAACGGGGTCTATGACATGTTGATCCTCGACCTGGGCCTTCCCCGCAAGGGTGGATTGGAATTGCTCGGCGAGATGCGCGCGCGGGGGAATGATCTGCCCGTGCTGATCGTTACCGCACGCGACGCGGTGGATGACAAAGTTGCCGGATTGAACAGCGGTGCCGATGATTACCTGGTCAAGCCTTTCGACTTTAATGAGCTGAATGCGCGTGTAAATGCAATCATGCGCAGGCGCAGCGGCAGTGGCAATCCGGCAATGATCTACGGCGCATTGACATTGGATCCCATCGCGCATCAGGTCACTTTGCGCGGGCAAGAGGTTGTGATTTCAGCCAAGGAATTCGCCCTGCTGCACACTTTAATGGCTACGCCTGGCGCCGTCCGGTCTCGCGCCGAACTGGAAGAAGCGTTATACGGATGGGACGAGGAGGTGGGCAGCAATGCGGTGGAGGTTCACATCCACAATTTGCGCAACAAGCTGGGCAGCCACGCCATTCTCAACATACGCGGCGCGGGTTACCGGGTGTCGATGCTGAATGATGTCGATCCGTAAAAATCTGCTGATCTGGTTGTTGACGGGTTTCGTATTGGCCGGTCTGGGTACCGGGGTCGCCACTTATTTAAAGACTCAGGAAGAGGTCGACGAAATGCTCGACTACGAGTTGCGCCAGATCGCCTATTCCATGCAATATTCATCCAGCTTTATGCAGGGTCAGCTGGAGAACATCGGTGGCGCAAGCAGCGATGACAATGATTTCGTCGTCCAGATATGGAACAAGGATGGCGCGCAGCTCTATTCATCGCTGCCTTCCGCGAAACTGCCCCGGATATCCGCGCAGGGATTCTCAGTCATCACCGGTTCGGATGGCGATTGGCGTGCCTACACACTGGTCTCGGGCGACCGCGTCATACAGGCAGCGCAGACCAATGGCGACCGCTGGGCAATTGCCGCGGGAATAGCCTTGCGCATGCTCGCACCGCTTGGGGTGCTGGTTCCGGTGCTGGCCTTTCTGGCCTGGATCGCCGTAAGAAAAAGCCTCGCTCCATTGGCGCGCGTGACTGCGGAAGTAGAGCAGCGTGATGCGTCGGCGTTGGCCCCGCTGGATAGCCGGGCTGTCCCCGAAGAGATTCGTCCGCTGCTGCTGGCGCTTAACCGCTTGCTGGGCCGCCTGGAAGAATCCATCTCCTCGCAACGGCGTTTCGTGGCGGATGCGGCACATGAACTGCGCACACCGCTGACAGCACTTTCCCTGCAGGCGCAACTGCTAGAGCAGGCCCGGGATGGACAGGACAGAAATGAAGCCGCCGGGAACTTGCGTCTGGGCATTGCCCGCGCGTCGCATCTGGTGGCCCAATTGCTTACGCTGGCACGCCAGGAACCCGGAGCGCAACGTCCGCTGGTACAACTTGATCTTGCGGCGCTGGCCCGCCAGGTGGTTGGAGAATTCGCTCCACTGGCTGATTTAAAAAAAATCGATCTGGGGATAGATTTCAGCCTGTCCGAATTAGTGACAGGAGATGAAGAAGCCCTGAGGATATTGGTAGGCAATCTGGTGGACAATGCAATACGCTATACCTCGGAAGGTGGAAAAGTTGATGTGACGCTGAAAAAAGACGGCAACGATTTGGTTCTTGGCGTGACTGACACCGGGCCGGGCATTCCGGTGGAAGAACGGAAACAGATATTCGAAAGGTTTTACCGCATCGCAGGCAACGGGGTTCAGGGCAGCGGCCTGGGGCTTGCCATTGTTGAGCAGATCGCGCAGCGGCACGGGGCTGTTGTAGAGATTGCCAACGGAAATAACGGCATCGGTACTACGTTCAGCATCAAATTCGCGCCGCATCGCCC
This sequence comes from Candidatus Gallionella acididurans, assembly GCA_001577345.1. GTDB lineage: Bacteria > Pseudomonadota > Gammaproteobacteria > Burkholderiales > Gallionellaceae > Gallionella > Gallionella acididurans. The sequence goes on along the minus strand of LSLI01000021.1, from coordinate 9,680 downwards.
GCAATGAATGCACGCCCGGTGAAGGTTTGCGAAATTGCCGACACGGTCAACCTTTTGATAGCAATATTTTTTGCCACCCCGGTGAAATAATTTTAGTTCGATCACCGCAGCACACAGGCGTGCCGGATAGTTTGAAGACGAGTCGAAGATAGCGATACGATGTTATGATAAAAATACATCTTGTTTCCCTGAAAAGGATTTTCATATGACCCACGCTATTCAAATTCATCAGGCCGGCGGCCCCGAGGTTCTGCAATGGGAACAGGTCGAAGTCGGCGCTCCCGGTGTCGGCCAGGTCAGGCTGAAGCAAACGGCCGTGGGGCTGAACTACATCGACGTCTATCACCGCACCGGCCTCTATCCGCTACCGCTGCCTTTTGTGCCGGGTATGGAGGCCGCGGGTATCGTCGAATCGGTCGGCGGCGGCGTCAGCTATCTAAAACCCGGGGATAGGGTCGCTTACGCCTCGGCTATCGGCGCCTACGCCGAAGCAAGGCTGATCGCGGCTGATCGTGTGGTCAAACTCCCGGAGTTTATCGACGACCGCACGGCGGCCGCAATGATGCTGCAGGGCATGACCGCGCGCTATCTGATCCGCGACATCTACAAGGTAGGGCCGGGCGATACGATACTGATACACGCCGCCGCTGGCGGGGTCGGCCTGATCGTCTGCCAGTGGGCCGCAGCCCTGGGGGCGACTGTGATCGGCACGGTATCCAGCGATGAAAAGGCGGCCCTGGCCAGGGCCAACGGCTGCCACCATCCGATAATTTATACCCGCGAGGATTTCCAGGCACGGCTGCTGGAGATCACCGGCGGGGAGAAACTGGCCGTGGTCTATGATTCCGTCGGCAAGGATACATTCATGAAATCGCTGGACTGCCTGCGGCCGCGCGGCCTGATGGTGCTGTTCGGTTCGTCGTCCGGTCCGGTTCCGCCGCTGGACCTGACGCTGTTGTCGCAAAAAGGCTCGTTGCTGGTCACCAGACCGACGCTTGCCACCTTCGTCGCGACCAAGACGTTGCTGGAGGAAAATTCGGCGGATCTGTTCGATGCGGTCGGTTCCGGCAAGGTGAAGATACACGTCAACCAGTCCTATCGCTTGAAGGACACGGCACAGGCGCACCGCGATCTCGAAGCGCGCAAGACGACAGGATCTACCGTTCTGACCGTCTGACCCGACAAAATCTTTCCCGCGCCAGTAGCCGCCCAACGGAAGCGGTTTCTTCGGTTGTCGTGCTATCCAGCGGAGCATTTAGTTATGACGTTACGTATTTTCGGATGCATAATTGGCGCCCCGTCAAAGTTCATTAACGTACCAAATATCTTAAGGAGGAGAACGATCATGTTGTCTAAATCAGGTATGGTCATTGCAATTTTCTGCGTTGCCCTGTTTGGCGCCGGCGCGAGCCGTGCTGAAGAGCAGCAGAAGCCCAACCCGCTGGATGCGGTTCCGGACAAAATGCCATTCGATGTGCCCTACGGCGCACCGATATTGCTTGAGCGTGCCGGAGTTGCCATCGCTGCGGCCGTGTCTGAAGCCAAAAAACATAACTGGAAGATGAATGTCGCGGTTGTCGATTCGGGCGGCAACCTGGTCGCATTCCAGCGCATGGACGGGGCACAGCTGGCTTCCATCCAGATTTCCCAGCACAAGGCCCGTGCCGCGGTGACTTACCGTCGCGAAACCAAGATTTATGAGAATGCGATCCAGGTAAACAATATGCCCTACGTCGCCACCCTTGACGGAGTCATCACCTCACGTGGCGGCATTCCGCTCATAGAGGATGGCAAGATCATCGGCGCCATTGGCTGCTCGGGTGGTACCGGTTCGCAGGATGAGGTCTCATGCAAGGCGGGTGCTTCGACTGTCAAGTAGCGCCGGTTTCGGCCGGGATACATCCCCGGGCTTTGTTCGTATATCCGTTATGGTTCGTACGCACTGCCTGGCTTGTGCCGATAAAATTGCTGTTATGACTCTTGCCATCTGACTTGCCCGGCACAAAACGCCGGGCAAGTCATTGCTTATAGCCATTCGGCTTGGACTACCAAAAAACTTTAGACAAGTTGCTGGTTATGAGCCATGAAGCCTGTCCTGAGCAACGCCGAAGGGCGTCACCACGATCGGCGCTTATTCCTGATGCCGCCTGAAATTTTCCGGGCTAAGCTGACTTAAATTTTTACTGGTCTTGGAGAGGTTCTGGCTGTGCTCAGATGCTTCCGGTTATCACTGTTGTCAATGGGTCTCTTGCTAGCCTGCACAGGTGCGATTGCCGCCGGAGGACCGCTGGGCATAGACCACCGCCTGGCTTACGACAACAACGGAATCTGGAAACGCTCCACCCAGCTTGCCTTGTTGGATACCATGATAATCGGGGAACTTGCAGGCGGGCAATGGGAAGGCGGCGAGACGCGCCTGGGCAGGACGTTCTGGCAGTCCATTGATTCCTCCGCGCTCGCCGGACTCACCGCTCAAGGGCTGAAATACACATTTACCCGCGCCAGGCCTGGCCAATCCAGCGACCCCAATCTATGGTTCCAGGGCGGGGCGCACTATAGCTTCCCGAGCGGGGAAGTGGCCGCTGTGAGTGCAATCGTGACGCCTTTCGTGCTGGAATATGGCAAAGACAACCCATCCGTCTATGCGCTGGAATTGCTCCCGGTCTATGACGGTATCGCACGGATGAAAGTACAGGGCCACTGGCAAACGGATGTGCTGGCCGGCTTCGCAATTGGCGGGCTGACCGGGTATTATGCCCACAACAGGCAAAGCCCCTTTGTCCTTGGCATCCTCCCTCACGGCTTCACGGTTGGATTGCGCAAGCAATTCTAGCTTCTTCGCGATTACTCGATAACCCTGTGCAATGAATCCATTCGGGTTGATGTCCCGGGCCAGGCTTGGACAGGCTAAGCAAAGCTCAGCCGCAGAACAAGCAATATTCCCGCATTGTTGTAAAATCCACACATGAGCAAGGCATTCACACGCGAAGACGATTCCGATGACGAGGCATTAGAGCCAGCGTTGCAGCTGCCGGTCGGCCTTAAAAATTACATCACGCCACAGGGATACCGCGCACTGCAAGTCGAACTGGACCACCTGTGGAAAGTTGAGCGTCCCGCTCTGGTCAAGACCATCACATGGGCGGCTTCCAACGGCGACCGTTCAGAGAACGGCGATTACATCTACGGAAAAAAACGCCTGCGCGAGATAGACCGTCGCGTGCGTTTCTTGCGCAAGCGCGTGGAGTTGGCCGAGGTGGTCGATCCAGCGCAACGCAAGGACTGTGACCAGGTGTTTTTCGGTGCCACGGTAACGGTCTGCGATGCCGATGGCTGCGAGAACACCTACAGTATCGTTGGAGTGGATGAAGCGGATGTGTCTGGCGGAAGAATCAGCTGGGTTTCTCCGCTGGCGCGGACACTGCTGAAATTGCGCGAGGGCGATGTTGCGCAGTTGCACACCCCGACCGGGGTCAATGAACTTGAAGTGATACGCATCGTTTATTGCGGGCTGGATTGAGGGGTCTGTCCGGGTATCTGCCTAAAACCTTCCCGGAAGCTTTACGCATTAACGGAAGTTTGTTATGTTGTGCCCGGTGATGCACCGGTGATCGGGACAGCCCCGGTTTTTAAATAACTTTCGCAACCTTACTCCAAATCATGAACGAAAGACTGTTGAAGATTTTGAATGACCGCGAGCAAAATTATCCCCATGCCCTGGAAAAACAATTTCCGCGCATCCTCGAAAAAATCATGTCACTGTGGGATTCGGTGGAGTTTGATGCTTATCTTGCCGATTTGATGACGACCACGCGTTCCAATCGACAGGGTTTCCCCCAGGCAGTGGCATCGGACATCATCTATTTGAATATGCTTCATGAACACAAAGCCGATACCGGCAAGCCCATGAGCTGGGCTCAGCTGTTGCGTGACGAGCACGCCTGAAAGTTCCGTTTGCCAGTTGCAAAGATGTAACCAGCTGTGATGATTCGGGCGCATAATTAAAACCAGAATAAAAAATCAATCCATGTACCGAGGAAAATCCCATGAAGAAAATCGAAGCTGTAATCAAGCCCTTCAAGTTGGATGACGTGCGCGAAGCGCTGTTGGAACTGGGTGCGAGTGGCTTGACTGTCACTGAAGTAAAGGGCTTCGGTCGCCAAAAAGGACACACTGAGTTGTATCGCGGCGCGGAATATGTGGTGGATTTTCTTCCCAAGATCAAGGTCGAAGTGGTGGTCCCGAGCAGTTTGCTCGATGCAGCGGTTGATGCCATCATCAAAGCCGCGCATACCGGAAAAATCGGCGACGGCAAGATTTTCATCTCGGCAGTAGAGCAGGTGATCCGTATACGCACCGGTGAAACCAACGAAACCGCCTTATAACTACCGATTTTGCCTGGCGTTTGCTGAGGCATTGGAATTAATGGCCATTATGCCAGGCCGGTAAACAACACCGGCAAAGTGGCTGGTTATGGTGTGCTGACATGCGTATAATGCCCGCTTTGCCGAGGGCCGTTTCATGCGCATCATTCAAAAAGCATTAACCTTTGACGACGTTTTGCTCGTTCCCGCTTATTCCAATGTGTTGCCGCGCGATGTCAGCCTGCGCACGCAGTTAACCCGCAACATCAGTCTGAATATCCCGCTTTTGTCCGCGGCGATGGATACGGTTACCGAAACCCGGCTGGCGATCGCGCTGGCACAGGAAGGTGGTATCGGCATCATTCACAAAAACATGTCGTCCCAGGCACAGGCCGCCAAGGTAGCCAAGGTCAAGCGTTTTGAAAGCGGCGTGGTCAAGGATCCCATCACCATCACGCCGGATATGAGCGTGAGCAGCGTGATCGGTTTGACGCGCAAGCACAAGATATCCGGTTTGCCGGTGGTGCAGGGCAAGCTGGTGGTCGGCATCGTCACCAATCGCGATCTGCGCTTCGAGAACAACCTGGACCAGCCCATCAAGAACATCATGACGCCGCGCGAGCGGCTGATCACCGTCAAGGAGAACGCCAGTCTGGAAGAGGCGCGCAACCTGATGCACAAGCACCGCATCGAGCGCGTGCTGGTGGTGAACGATGCGTTCGAGTTGCGCGGCCTGATGACGGTAAAGGACATCTTGAAATCCAACGAACACCCTTTTGCCTGCAAAGACAACTTTGGTCATTTGCGCGTCGGTGCGGCGGTGGGCGTGGGCGAAGGCACGGACGAAAGAGTCGCTCTTTTGGCTGAAGCCGGTGTTGACGTGATCGTGGTGGACACCGCGCACGGACATTCGCAGGGCGTGCTGGATCGCGTTCGGTGGGTCAAGGATAATTTTCCCCGCATCGAGGTGATAGGCGGAAATATTGCCACCGGCGGCGCGGCGCTGGCTTTGCTCGATCACGGCGCGGACGGCGTGAAGGTCGGCATCGGTCCGGGATCGATCTGCACCACGCGCATCGTCGCGGGTGTCGGGGTTCCGCAGATTGCCGCGATCCAGAGTGTGGCCAAAGCTTTGCAGGGCACCGGTGTGCCACTGATTGCCGACGGCGGGATTCGCTATTCGGGGGATATCTCCAAAGCGATTGCGGCGGGTGCGCATACTGTCATGCTGGGCGGGTTATTCGCCGGCACCGAAGAAGCACCCGGCGAGATCGAATTATTCCAGGGACGCTCCTACAAATCCTATCGGGGCATGGGCAGCCTGGGGGCGATGCAACAGGGTTCCAGCGACCGCTATTTTCAGGACAACGAAGCCAACCAGGACAAACTGGTGCCGGAAGGCGTGGAAGGCCGGGTTCCCTACAAGGGCAGCGTGATTGCGGTGATCCATCAGTTGATGGGCGGCTTGCGCTCCAGCATGGGCTATCTTGGCTGCGCGGATATCGCCACGATGCACACCAAGGCCGAGTTCGTGGAGATCACTTCTTCCGGAATACGCGAGTCGCATGTCCATGATGTGCAGATCACCAAGGAAGCGCCAAATTATCATATTGAATAGTTTTCCGGTGTAAGCTCGAGGTGCAGGCGGAACTTCTTCCGGAGCAGATTTACCCCGCATTGCGGCTGACCGAAAATTCAAACTTTAACGTCTAACAACTTCCATGCCCCATAAAAAAATCCTGATTCTTGATTTCGGGTCGCAATACACCCAATTGATCGCGCGGCGTGTGCGCGAAACTCATGTCTACTGCGAGCTACACCCTTACGATGTTGACGTGAATTTCATTCGTGATTTTCAACCGGCCGGGATCATTCTTTCCGGCGGGCCAAATTCCGTGACCGAAGGCGACACGCCGCGCGCGCCGCAAATCGTGTTCGAACTGGGTGTGCCGGTGCTGGGTATATGTTATGGCATGCAGACCATGGCCGCCCAGTTGGGTGGCGCGGTTGAAAGCGGTGCGGTGCGCGAATTCGGCTATGCCGAGATTCGCGCTCAAGGGCACTCGGCATTGCTGCGTGATATTCAGGACAGAACCAACCCGCAGGGTCACGGCCTGATCGACGTGTGGATGAGCCACGGTGACAAGGTGACGGCGCTGCCGCCGGGTTTCTCGGTCATCGCCAGCAATCCCGCCACGCCCATTGCCGGCATGGCGGACGAGGTGCGGCATTATTACGCGCTGCAATTCCATCCCGAAGTGACCCACACTTATCAGGGCAAGATCATGCTGAACCGTTTTGTGCATGACATTTGCGGTTGCGAGCAGGACTGGAACATGCCGGATTACGTTGCCGAAGCAGTGGCAAAAATCCACGCACAAGTGGGCAGGGACGAGGTGATACTCGGACTGTCCGGCGGGGTGGATTCCTCGGTGGCAGCGGCGCTGATACATCGTGCGATAGGCGACCAACTGACTTGCGTGTTCGTGGACAACGGCCTGCTGCGTTTGAAAGAGGCCGAGCAGGTGATGCTGACATTCGCCGAAAATCTCGGCGTGAAGGTGATACACGTCGATGCCGGCGGCGAATTTCTGCATCATCTGGCCGGCGTGTCCGACCCGGAACAAAAACGCAAAATCATCGGGCGCGAGTTTGTCGAAGTGTTCCAGCGCGAAGCAAAAAAACTGCCCAAAGCAAGGTGGCTGGCGCAGGGCACGATTTATCCGGACGTGATCGAGTCGGCCGGGGCGAAAACCAAAAAAGCCCATACCATCAAGTCGCATCACAATGTGGGCGGCTTGCCGGAAAGCCTGCACCTGAAATTGCTGGAACCGTTGCGCGAACTGTTCAAGGACGAGGTGCGCGAACTCGGCGTGGCGCTCGGTCTGCCGCATGGAATGGTATATCGCCATCCATTCCCCGGCCCCGGCCTGGGAGTGCGCATACTCGGCGAAGTGAAACGCGAGTATGCCGAGCTGCTGCGCCGTGCCGATGCGATCTTCATAGAAGAGTTGCATGCCACCAAGGATGAAGACGGCAGGTCCTGGTACGCTAAAACCTCACAAGCCTTCGCGGTATTCCTGCCGGTCAAAAGTGTCGGCGTGATGGGCGACGGACGCACCTACGAATGGGTAGTGGCCCTGCGCGCGGTGCAGACGCAGGACTTCATGACCGCGCACTGGGCACATCTGCCGTATGAACTGCTGGGCAAAGTCTCCAACCGCATCATCAATGAAGTGCGCGGCATCAACCGCGTGGTATATGATATTTCAGGCAAGCCACCCGCGACGATAGAGTGGGAATGATTTCTCGTCTGGCAGCGTAGCGCAACGACTGGTAGTGTATCAACGAAAAGCCCTGTAATTACAGGGCTTTTATGATTTATGTCTGGCAGCATCTGGCAATAACAAGTAGCGTCAAGCAAGTTATTTTCATGGTTCTATCAATGGTACAATATTCTCCGGTACCATTCGTTCATCGTAATACCATTTCAAAAAATACGGTTCGACAATGGTACCAAAGATGATAAAGTTCAATAAACACGTGTGTTATAGTGGTTTTTATGAGCTTTCATAATCATGGTATAAGATCGCGGGGGTGAGCATGCTGACAGATACAAAATTACGGAATCTCAAGCCTGAAGCCAAGGCGTACAAGGTCAGTGACCGTGACGGTCTATATGTCACCGTCTTGACCACAGGCACGGTATCGTTCCGGTATAACTACAGCATCAACGGGCGGCAAGAGACGCTAGTGGTCGGGCGCTATGGTGCTGGGGGCCTGACACTGAAGGAAGCCAGGGAGAAGCTTTCATTGGCGAAAAAAGAGCTTGTCGCTGGCAAGTCGCCATCCAGAACCAAGGCGAGAGAAAAGCAAAAGTCCAAGGATGCTGATTCTTTTGGTGAGTGGGCGGAGCTATGGCTGAAGAATCACCAGATGGCCGATTCAACCCGCGATATGCGGCGATCAGTCTATGATCGTGATCTCAAGGAGCCGTTTGGCAAGCTCAAGATGGGTGAAATATCCCATGAGGATTTGCGCGCTTTGTGTGACAAGATCGTAGCCAGAGGCGCACCGGCCACGGCGGTTCATGCCAGAGAGGTGTTGCAGTTGGTATATCGCTATGCAATGGAGAAAGGGCATAAGCATGACAATCCGGCCGACTTGGTGCGGCCAACGTCTATCGCAAGATTTCAACCCAAGGATCGGTCGCTATCGCCAGCAGAGGTTGGCGTGATGTATCAGTACTTGGAGCACGTTTCTACCGCACCTACGATCAGGCTTGCGGTCAAGTTGTTGCTGTTGACCATGTTGCGCAAGTCAGAGTTGGTCGAGGCAGTATGGACGGAGATCAATTTCACTGATGCGCTTTGGACTATCCCAGGTGAGCGAATGAAGCGGCGCAATCCGCACAACATCTACCTGTCGAGACAGGCTTTGGATATTTTCGTCGCTCTTAAGACCTGCGCTGGAGGCTCACGTTACGTTTTGCCATCACGCTACGATCCTGACATACCGATGAGCAAGGCGACGTTGAATCAGGTCACCAAGCTGGCTTTTATGGCAGCACAGAAGGATGGTAAGACGCTGGACAAATTTGGGCCACATGATTTAAGACGGACGGCCTCGACGCTACTGCATGAGGCCGGATACAACACGGACTGGATTGAAAAGTGCCTAGCCCATGAACAGAAAGGGGTGAGGGCCGTTTACAACAAAGCCGAGTATGCAGAACAGCGGCGCGTGATGTTGCAAGACTGGGCGGACATGATAGACAGGTTTGCTACACGCTCCTGAGCCCTGGGGCTGACGGAAGCAATGCTGCGGACTTTCTTTGCTCGATCCAAGCTTCAATTTCTTGTAGGTCCCACGCAACCAATCGCGTGGTGATAGAAAAGCGCTGTGGAAACTCCCCTCGTTTTTCCATATTAAGAATTGTTCTCTCTGAAAGAGGTACGATTTTGAGGAGGCGCTTGCGGTTAATCAGCGCCTTCCCCGGTTTTTTCATTTCCTCGAATGTCAGGTCTCGTGCGTTCATTTAGTCGTCTCCTTGCCGCATGCCTTGTTTGTATTCATAGTCAAGCCTTGCTTAAAGCCGCGTATTAGAAAAGCTTGAAATATTCGTTGAGGAGAAATCATTCCAGCCTCCCCGATTTCGCTTTGAGCGCAACCAACCTGATTTCATCCAGCACCTTGTCCGTCTGCTGCATGGCCGCGCGCATGGCCACAGCCTCCTCAAGCGGCGCGGTGATGTCGTGTCCCTCGCTGCACAGTTGATTAAGCAGCGACATAAGCGGTGACTCGAACTGTGCCGAG
>LSLI01000020.1 GCA_001577345.1 Candidatus Gallionella acididurans | reverse complement strand
TGGCTGTAATTGCCTGGCGCAACGCAGCGCGCAAATCCGCGCAGCAAGTCGAAGACGTCAACCATGAACCCGTTAAATAAAAACTTATGCTGAGAATTCCAGTAATGATTTCCAGAACATTAATTCTTCGTTTTGTTGCGATTATTTTGGCAGTATTGCTGTCGACTTTTGGTTTGTTGCCGGCGTATGCAGAGGAAGCTTCCCAGTCCGGTGACAGTGCCCAGATACTCCAGGCTTTCAATTTGCAGCACAGGAATGATGAACGTGATAAAGCAATAAGCCCTAAAGAAAAGCAGCAGATCATGTTTTTGCTGGGTGTGGTGCTTATAACCCTGGTTTTGATCACCGGTGGTTTGGGTGTTGCCATGGGCTTATATGGCAAGCCGGTATTCGTGGCGCACATGGTGTTTGCCGGCTTGAGCGTATCGCTCGCGATAGTTCACGCGATCGTGGGTTTGGTATGGTTTTATCCATTTTAATTTATCTGGCTTCACGGTTATCCGGCTACCCGGCGCGTTACGATTCTGGCAAGAAACTTCCGATTAAAGTATCCCCAGATTACCGGCTATCCCTGTTAGATCTATAACGGTCTTGCCTGGTATCCGGGCTGTCAAACCTCTATCCATTTCTCCATGTCATCCATCCAGCCCGCTTGTTTGAATTCCAACAGTTCAAGCAAGATTTCATGGTGGTGGGTGGTAGCAATACTTTACAGCCTGTCGGGTTTGACCAGTCTTGCATATGAGGTGCTATGGGCACGTTTGTTGTCCATGCAATTCGGCGTAAGCATATTCGGCGTAGTGCTAACTGTTGCGGCATTCATGTTCGGACTGGGAATGGGCAGTCTGGCGGGAGTGAGATACGCAAAACTATGCAAGAAGCCTTTGGGCTTGTTTGCGCTGCTTGAGATAGCAATCGCTCTTTATGCCTTGCTGTTGCCCGGTCTGCTTCATTCGCTTAGCGGATGGATGGAAAGTATTGCGAGTCACCTGACATTGACGCAATGGTATCTCACGCAAGGAGTCGAAGCCCTGTGTTTGCTGGTAATTCCGGCTTTTGCCATGGGGTTGGGGTTTGCTCTGGTGCTGAAAGTAGTCGCGCATACACCACTGTCAATGGGAAAGCTGTATGGGCTTAACACCATAGGGGGAGTTGTCGGGGCATTGTTTCCATTATGGAGTTTGCCGGTGCTAGGCTGGCTGGATTCGGTGAGGTCGGTAGCCTCCATAGGGTTGATGGTTGGTATTGCCGCATTAATCTTGTCCCGGTTTGCACGAGCCGGCGATGAGAAATTCACTTCCTCAGAGAAAATTAATCAGCCGCGGCCCCCTGTACTCGAGTTGGTCATTTATGGGGGGATCGGGGCCGGCAGCATCATGCTGGAAATCGGCTGGATCAGGTTGTACGGCATGATCATGTTGCGTACCGAATATGTGCTCGGGGTAATTCTGGCGGTATTTCTCTTGGGGATTGCGTTTGGTAGCCTGTTGCTTCCGCGCCACCCGAAAAACTGGCTGACGGTGTTAATGCCGGTCATGGCCGGAGGAGCCGTGCTGCTTGGCATGTACTTGCTTCCGTCCGCCTCGGCATGGATAGAGAGCAGGCAATTCCAGTCATTTTTTGGCGCAATGTGGTTGCAAGCGTTGATGTTGGGCGTATTCACGCTGCCGGTTACCTTGGTGCTGGGGGCTTGGTTGCCATTGATGGCCAACCGCCTTGGCAACGCCGAGTCGAGTGGTGTATGGTTATATGGCGCGAACTGTATCGGAGGCGGGATCGGAGCAATTGTTGCCTGTTTAGTGTGTATCCCATGGCTGGGCAGTGAAGCAATGGTTGTGTTGGCTGGGCTTGTAATCGCTGCATTGGGTTTGCTATGGGCCAGGCCGCGATTGGCTTGGGTGGCGATTTTGCCCATGTTGTTGCTTGCCTGGCCTTTGCGCAACATGCCGCCGGTGCATGAATTGCTGCCGAAAATTGAAGCCAATAGCCGAGACTTGTATTTGTACGAGGACGCAATATCCTTGACGCAAGTAGTACGGCAACAGGATGGCCAACGCGTACTCCTGAGCGATTTACAGCGCATGGATGCCTCGACTGAACCAAGTGCAGTCGAGATTCAAATGGATCAGGCGCGGCTTGCATTGTTGCTGCATCCCGCCCCCCACAGTGTATTATTTCTGGGATTGGGAACCGGAATATCCATGGCAGGATCCTTGCCCTTTCCGGATTTGCAGCGTACTGCTGTAGAACTATCCCAAGGCTCAATTTATGCGGCTAGGAACTGGTTCTCGCTGGTAAATGGCAACGTCATGGATACGGCGCAGGTCCAAAGGGATGATGCCAGGCATTTTTTAAGCACCACGCAACATAACTACGATGTGATCGTTGGAGACTTGTTCCATCCCGATCTGGCCGGGATGGGTTCCTTGTTGTCGGTGCAGCATTTCCAGCGGGCTAGAAACCACTTGAATGCTGACGGTGTATTCGTACAGTGGTTGGCGCTGAACCAGTTCGATATTCAATCGCTCCAGGTGGTTCTGCGCAGCTTTCAGCGTGTATTTCCAGAAGCCCAAATGTTTATGGATGGCATGCATCTGGCATTGGTTGGTCCTGAAAGGCAAATGTCTGCCCATATCATGCTCGAAAACCTGCATCACCTTTCAGTCAAGCAACAGGGACTGGCGACGGGTGGAGAGGGCGCATGGACTTGGCTGGGTCGCTATTGGGGCCCGATTCCTGAAACCAGCGGACCGGTTCAGGACGAGTGGATGCCATACATTGAATTCAATCTGCCGAGGGCGCGCTATGACGGTAGAGTTAACCTCGCAAACTTGATGCAATGGTTATTGCAGCGGCATCCTGATGCTAACAACGCAATGAAAATATTGGGGATTGGCGCGGAAAACATGAATCAGTTTGGCCGCGCATACGTGGCGACAGAGCTTATTGTGCGTGCATGGGTAGCCTCGATTCAAGGCGATGCCGAAAAAGCCGGTAATTTGATTTGGGTGGCTTATCAGGCGAATCCCCAAGATCACTGGATTGCTAATGCACTAGCTGATAACATGCTTATGTCGCTTTCTCAAGCTGGCGAGCACGGATTGAGCCCACGCCAGGCATTGCAGCGAATCTTGGACTTCAATCCGAATTTTGTTGGTGCCCTGCGCGCCATCTGGCATCTGGAGCGTTCTGCGGGCAACACAAAAGAATCAGAAAGTTACCGTCTGCGGTTGCTTGCCATTTCGCCGCTGGACAGCGAGGCGAGAGCGACCCCTTGAATTTGTTATAACCGGTACTGCGCAAAAAGGCACATATGTCCTCGAATATCAACAAAACACTTTCCAGCATTCCGATAAAAGTCGTCGGTTCTGCCGGTGGTCGGGGAGTGGCTAACTATCGCTGGAAGCGACGGATTGTCCAGATGACCATTCTGTTGTTGCTGGTGCTGATACCGGTTTCCGGATTGTTTCGTATTGATCCTGAAAATGGCGCGTTTGTGGTTTTGGGATGGCAAATATGGTTCGCCGATTTCTTTTTGGTAACCGGTTTGTGGATTATGCTGGCCAGCGCGCTGGTCGCTCTTTATTCGGTTGCGGGAACAATTTTTTGCGGATGGGCGTGTCCGCAGAATACCTTGTCGGAATGGGCCAACCATATGACCCACAAGTTACTTGGCAAGCGTGCTGAAGTCAGCTTGACAGGCGAGGCGCCGAAAGTGGCAGCCGCCAAAAACAGGATATTAAACTGGTCGTTGCTGGGCTTCTCTTTTTTATGCGCGGCAATGTTGTTTGCTTTGTTTCCCCTGCTGTACTTCTATCCGCCTGATGTGGTGTGGTCTTTCATAACTCTCAGGGAGGATGCAAGGTTAGCCGCTTCCTTGTACTGGATTTATTCGGTATGGGTGCTGATTATTTTTCTGGATGTTGCTGTGCTCAGGCATTTCTGGTGCCGCTTCGCCTGTGTATATAAGGTTTGGCAACATTCTTTTAAAACCAAGGAAACGCTGCACGTGGTTTACGATTCCAACCGAACAGATGAATGCGCAAAATGCAATTATTGCGTGACAACCTGCTTCATCGACTTGGATCCACGCAGGACAGAGGTTTATGACAGCTGTATTAACTGTGGTGACTGTATCGATGCGTGCAATAACCTGCAGGCTAAGAAAGGCGGGGTGGGTTTGTTGCGGTTTGAATTTGGGCAACGTAAAACAGGCAAGGTTCGTGAGTTTCGCGACAACTCCATTTTATTGCTTTCGAGGTTTCGCTGGACCGCACCATTCGCAGTCATGGGAGCCGTCATGTTTACCTGGGGAGTCTGGTCATACCAGCCATACCATATAGCAGTGGGTACCCAGCAAATGGCGCATAATCGTTCGGGAGGCGATTACCTAATTGAAGTTTCCAGCAAGCGATATCGTCCAACCGAACTGACCATGTCAGTGGAAGGATTGCCGCCGAATGATTTTACCCTGAGCAATCCCGATGTGAGCCTGAAATCGGTTGGGCGTACATCGGTATTCCTTACCGTGTCGCCGGCCCTAAAGCGTGGCCTTTACCCTTTCGTGGTGGTGGTTCATTCCAAAGATGGCTGGATTGGACGTTTTAATGTTCAGCATTTTGTTGAATAGGAGAGATATGATGGAACAGACTGGTAAGAAATCGGGCGTTGCGAATGATGAATCTCAATGGGGCGAGCTACGCAAAGATAACTACGGTTATGCCTCGGACGAGGAACGCTTGGAGAAGCGCGGCATGGAAGACTGGGAATTGGTGGAGAAGATTCCGGAATCACAACGTAATGTTCCTTATTGGTTCATGGCCGTGGTGGTTATTGTGTTGCTGGTTGGCATTGGCCTCAGCTTTCCATTCTGGGGTTTGCGTCCAGGAGTGGTTGTGAAATGGACCGACTGGGTGAAAGATCCGGGGTTCCTAGGCTCGCTGGTATATATTTCAGTCGGTGCAATATTTATATACTACATGATATACATGTACGGGTCTCCTGCTGCGGGCAGGCTGGATACCGACAAGGGAGTTCAGGATAAAAGCAAAGCGGACAAGCAAAAGTAACGGCTGTGCTGCCACGTAAATTTCTGCCTGAAACGTGAAAATAATACTGACTATGCTGGCAAGCCTGCTTGCCGTAGGGCTGGCCGCATGTAACGACGAAACCAAGCCCCTTCAGATTCCCTCCCAGCATTGGAAGGAAAATGTTGTGCGCATTGAGACTCATCCCAATCCCCCGCTTGCAGGCATGTCCGAGATTGTTGTTATCGTCACCGGCCCGCATGGCAGGCCTACGGGGAATTTAATCGTGTCACTGCGTGGTGGTGAGTCACAACCGTGGACACAGGCGATTCAGGATGGATTTATTGGCGTGTATCGCCGTGCTGTCGATATTGGAGAGAGCAATTCCGCTGCAGTACAAGTTCGGCTTCAGGAGGGATCAGAGGAGAAGGTACTGCTCTTCCCGTTTAAGCTGGCTGGAGGGTGATGCTTCTTAATTTCTACGGGGTGGAGCGATCCCCGGGGGACGTTATGGTGAGAATTACATTTGCAAGGTAAGTGCAAAAGCCGACTGCCATAGTGGTGCCGGAAACAGCCATAACCGGACCGTATAAACGATGGATGGCTGGAATCTCTTGCGGGTCTGAATGCAATAACAAACCCTCCCAGATGCCAAAAACCATTTGTATGATATAGAAGCTATAAACGCCTATGGTGACCCACCAGAAAGTATGCTTAACCAGGCTGATGGAATATATTTTCTTTCCAGTAAAGATCGGCAGCAAATAATAAGTCACACCCATTGCCAGCAGTACCACTCCCCCAACCAAATTCATGTGCGCGTGTGCCAATGGGTCGATCATATGGCCGGGGCCGCCGTATGGGCTGCCAATCGAATCCAGCCAGGCACGAATAGGAGGCATGACTTGAAGCATGCCATGAATAGTGCCGATGAAAAATGAGAAAACAGAGACCAGCAGAAACTTTAAGAGTTGTTGGTGAAGAATGTCTTTGCTCATAGAGTAGGGTGCTTTTACAGATTTAGACTAACGGGATAGATCTGGCTACTTGGAAAGACTGGAAACTGGTACTTTCAACCACCACAAACAAAAATGCCCGGCGATTGCCGGACATTTTCATAACAAGCTTTGAAACTACGCAGCGCTTAATTTTATTTTTTGTCTGTCTCGACGATGCGCTCTATACCCAGATTGCTCAAGCTTACAGAAACCAGCATTCCCAACACAAAGATTCCAATGGGCACTAAAAGTTGAATTGGTTCAATTGACATAGCGTATTTCCCTTCGTTACATGACATATCATAATTAAATGAAACTACCACTCTTCCCCTCCAGCTGGTTAGCAGTCTAGCCGAATCCTGCATTCCGTGCAACTCTGTTCGCATGCGTCACAATGCATATGGAACACGGGGCTCCACTAGGCATATAGTATTGCTGCATTAACTTGCTTGCTGATACAATACTTTTTAAATTCATGCCTGATTGCGCAATAATGCCGTGATAACAGCTTTATGCCGGAACGAAGGGTCTGGGGCTTAGGCTGAAGCCGGGCGGGCATTCCAGACCATCCGGCCGCAAGTCCCATTGGATTTTAGTTTGTTGATTTGTAAAGTCGGTAAATTCCTGTCTGCTAAAGTTGGCTGCCTATCAGCCGGTAGGTAAATATTATATGAACAATTGGTTACCGCGTATCCCACAAAGATTCTGGGCTGTCCCCGCATTTTTGCTTTGGGGTGGACTAAGCTTCATATTGTTGAACAAATCTCCTTATGGTATCGATGAGGGAGCTGCGCGCGCATTATTACTGGTCTGGTCAGTAACGGATGATGTGGTCAGTCCGATCGTAACTCTGGGGTTGCCAGATTTCCGCGCATTCTTCTTCGCACCTGTCGGCTATTTATGGGTAGGCAATATAGTCGCCGCGAAGATATTCACGTTGTTTGTGATGTCGGGCGCAGTGTGGGCAACATATAGATGGAGAGAGCATAGCGGAAATGCAGAGAGCGCACTTTTGGCATCCGGGCTGTTGCTGATCTGTCCGTTACTTATCGATCAAATCGACACGATTTCCGTCGTACCTTATCTTCTTTTCGTTTTTGCGCTTGGCGCATGGGCGGATCAAAAGTACCGTGAATCTCCCCAGGCATTCGGGGGGATGTATTTTTCCCAGATTCTTTTATGCCTGGTGAGCGTGACGCTACACCCTGCCGGTTTGGCTTACCCTTTGGCGCTGTTGTGGGGATGGCATAAGAACCCGTCTGACGCAAAACATAAGAATTATTTTTTCGGCGGAATAATCTTTGTTGTCCTGCTTGCACTTTTACTGACACTGGGATGGAATAACATAGAATGGTTCAGCAATCCGATGAGAAGCTTGTCAGGTTTGTTGTCAGGATCGTCAAGCGCCAGGAATATTGGGGTTTTTGGCTGGATTAGCGGGGCAGGGATACTTGGTATCCTGCTACTGGTAATCTGGAAACAGGCTGGAAACTTGTGGGCCGACATTTTCGGGCGGACTCTGCTCATTGCAATCATCGCGGGCACGCTTACGGGTGACCAAACCTGGAGCATTATTGCTCTGACGGTTTGCCTGTATTGGGGCCTGCCTTTATTGTTGCCGGCCAGCACGAATACATCGGGTGGATTTTGGGGGCAGCGTGGCATCGCCATGTCGTTGTTCTTTATTCTTTCGACCACGTTCATGCTGGCTGATAAAGCAAACTACCAAACGGTGCTGGACGGATATTTGTCACCGCGAGACAACCTGATCAAAACCCTGGCCGAGGACAGGGGAAGTTTCCTTGGTAGCGAGCCAGGGCAGGGCCCCTCCGTCTCCAAGCAGCCGGTTCGCGTGGCCAGTCAGTGGCCTGGGCTCACCATGCTGGCCTGCCGTTGTGATGCGCTTCCGCTGCCACCACCCGCCAAGGATAGCGATGATTTGCTTGCAATGTTGCGGGGTGTCAATTATTTGATATTTGATCCGCGCGATCCAAAGAACATTTCGCTTGCGCGAAATCTTGCCACAATGGATGCAGGAAAAGTAGAGACCGTCGCTTTGCAACAAGGAGGGGTAATCGTTGCAATCAAGAGTTCCGTGCCCGGGCAAAAACCATGATCAAAGGCATGGTTACCGAGATATTGATTTATTCGGTTTCCGCAATCGGTGCACTATTCATAACAGGTTTTTCAGTGCATATGTTTGTAGGGGGCCTGGTCAGCCAGGAAACAGAGTACCAGCTAATCGCCGGAGCTTGTCTTGTTGTTGCATCCGCAACCGCATATATGGCGTGGGATGTGATTCAAAATCGCTCAGGGAAAAAGTAGCGCGATTCGCAGACAGCTATTCTTTTAGTTTCTATTTAACGTAGCGCTTCAGCAGCGCTTGGGCAGACTCAAATTGAGAAAAATTGGTAAATTGCCCTTTGTGAATTACAAATTGTAATTGCTTGCCTGTTCCATCCAGGCCGGAAATGCCAAAAGACTTGCCCGAATAATCGGGGTAATAGCGGAGGTTTTTTACCAGGTTGACCTGGATGCCGTTTCTTTGCACCAAACCGAGGTTCTGCTCGCCGATTTCCAGGCTAACCGGAGCAGACGGCAAAAGCATCAGTCGTGTTTTCATTACGCGATTAAATCCAGCTATGAAAAAGAAACAGGCCAGAAAAAAGAATAAATATCCCATGCTGTTATCATCGCCATACCAAAAACTGCTAGCTATGGAGCCAAGCGCGACCACTGTTGGTATGTAGAGCATCAAATCCCATACCATGCCATTACGATCCTTGACGAACCTAAACTGGGTTGACTCTGTTAAATGCTTGTCTATCATTGCTCGGTTACCAGTCACCATTTCCGGCTACAAAGTTTGCTTGATCGCATCATCCAATTCACCGTACAACATTCGTCCGGCGCGCTCAAAGTGGACAATACCTTTTTTGTCGATGATAAATGTCCACGGATCCCCCATGACTTGATAAGCCTTATATGCCTGTGGATTCTCATACTCATCAATGTGAATAAATATCATTTTACTCTGATACTTGTCCATGATTGCTTTGAGCATCTGGAGTTGCTCGTCGCAATTTGTGCAATGTCCGGGAGTTGCAAACTCCAAAACTATAGGTTTTCCGGTTAATAATGCCTGATCTACCGAGTATTGGTACATGCGGGGATCCGGCTGCCGATAAGTAGTAACCTTGCTGAAGTTGCCGCCTACATCGGCCAAGGTCTTGGTGGGCAGGCTTGGAGCCCGTTCACCCACGGCAAAGCCCGCGGCCATTCTTTGTTCGCATCCACCCAACAAGCCCAATATAGCGATCCCCAGACAGGACCACAGCAGCGGTCTCTTGCTCATTTCCGGTCTTGCCATCCTGTGGTGGTTTTATAAAGGTTGTAACCCCAGATAATATTTGCCGAAAGCACTAGCATTCCAAATATTCCGACAAAAGCAAGCAGGTGACTGACCAGCTTTTCGGCATCTTCTCCCGTACTCAGGCCCCCGACCAATCCGGCTGTGAAGAAAAAAACAACCATCCCGATCAGTCCAAAATTATGCATCCAGAAATGAATTTTAACCAGGCGCACGCTGTATATCGAGCGGCGGGAAACCACGGGTACCACATAGTAAAGCGCGGCAAATATCGCCATTTCCACCCAACCAAGCAAGTTGATGTGCCCGTGTGCCAATGTGATCAAGCGTCCATGGGCGCTATAATCCACAAAATGCCGGAAGGCGGGAACGCCGCCCATAATTGCGCCCCAAGAAAAACCAATGATGCTATAAATTATGCACGCGTAAACAAACCACAAAAGATATCTGGTGAAATCCTTGTCCTGCAATGCGCTCTGCTCAGTGCTTGTTTTCATGCTGTCCCTCTTGTGAATTTGACTTCATCCAATCGCGAATATCCGTATACTTTTTTCTCCAGCCGTCCGGAGTCCACATGGCGACCATGGCATCAATGAAACTCGACTCGCCCTCGGGGGGTTCGAATGACGAAGAAGAGCCTTGATCTGATTTCAACTCGGAAAGGAATGTGGCTATGTCATGCAAATCGGAATCCGGGAGGTTGGACACATAAGCGGCATCCTTGGGGGGTGCGCCATGATCCATTGTCTTCGCGCCATACGTTTGTTCCGGGTGCTTCAGGAAGTTGTAGAAATAATTCACGTCATGCTTCGAGCCCAGGCCATCCAGTCCTACACCCATGCTGGTGCCACTGCCAACAGCATGATGACAATCGTAACAATTGTTCTTTTCATATAGCCCGTAACCACGCTGCCCGCCAGCTGAAAAATCGAAATGCGTCAGTATTGGAAACAGCGGTTTACTGGTGTTATGCCTGACAGTCTCCAATACGGTAAAGTTAATCACAGTAATGACAACAAGCAACGCAACCACCCCAAAAAGAATCTTCTCTCCTTTTTTCATTTATCACCATTCCTGAATCAATATAAAGTCCGAGTAGCGTAGTGTATTTCATCAACGACGCTCAAAGCAAAAAGACTGGCCTGAGTCGACCAGTCTTCATTAAACTGCCCGCACCGATTATTGACGATGCGGGAATATCAAAAGAACAAGAAAACCTTATTTGACGATAGTTACGTTTTTCAGAACTGTCTTGTTATCGATCTCATATGTGTCTCCTTCGGTCCTGGCTGGTGCCTGCGACAAGTAGGCAGCAGCATTATGGATGTCATCATCAGACAATGTTCGTGCAATCGCTTGCATTTGACCCATAGGATCATTAGCGCGGGAACCATCACGCCAATGCGTCAATTGGTTGACCAGGTACACATACTTTTGCTGGCCGATCTTGGGATAAACAGGATCCGCGCCGCGTCCATTAGAGCCGTGGCAAGATTGGCATGCGCCAGCCTTCCCTTCTCTGCCGTATTTAACGAGAATCTGACCTTTGTAGGCTTCACCTACGACCGTGCCGTCCGCCTTGAGCGCGTTGAGGTCGGAAAGCTCGCTATCCCTGGGGAAGCTGTTTTCATAGGCAGCCAGATCGCGCCTGTCTTGAACGGTCAGTCCTTTTGCTATGCCATTCATCTGATCCATGGTCAGATCTTTGCGCTTATCTTCTGCAAAATTGGTCAATTGCTTGACGATGTACACATATCCAATATTGGCAAGCCTGGGGGTCCCCATTGCATCCATGCCCATGGCTTTGTCGCCGTGACATGTTGCACAGGCCGGGACACCAGCATCCGGCTTGCCATTCTCGTAAATATTTTTTCCATTGGTGACATTTGCCGATACAGCACTTTCTTCAGCAAAGCTTGCGCCTGAAAACGCCAGCATTGCGACCGTCCCCCAACATACAATCACCCAATTGGATAATTTACGCATATACCCCTCCCCATTCTAAAATTTTAACTACCCGCATTTAGTGCAGGTCAACGCTATCCCGTTTCCTTGCCAGACAAAAAAATCAGGAATTTTTCTTCATCAAAATAAAAGCCAAGCCAAAAAGAAATCCAAAAATACCGATATACATCAAAAGAACTTCGGCGGTTGTTGTATCAGGTTCAAGCATTTGCAGCTCCTCGGTCAATGAAGATAATTAATAATCCCTATGTTAAGGGCATAATTGATAATAACATCAAGAAAACAACGTGTCATTCGTCTCCTGCCGCGAGACGAATAACTCCTTTTTACAGCCTTAAAGCCATGCGATCAATATTGTCGGGCTGCAACTTTCCTGGTTTCATGCTGCCGTATCCGAAATTGGCTCCAACCATGATCCCTCTGGACTGATTGTTCTGTCCCCAGTCAATGTGGCAAATACGCCAAAAAAGATGCTTTTTCAGCCCACAGCACAACTCGGAGTAACATAACTGCAAACGTGCATCAATGCACTGACATGGATCAACCAAATCACATTTAATTGGTGGTCGTATATCCGATTAAAACGTTTGGGAGCCGCATAAATGAATGCTGGCCGCGAGCCATGTTGTTGGGGAGATCGGGAAGCCGCTGTCGGGTGGTCAGCAATCTCTCTTCATGCAACGAGTATACACGCGGCCTGATATTTATTCGGCAATATCGAGGTAATCAACGATATCCCTGAGCAAGCTACCCCGTTTAAAATTTGATGTGTGCATAACGTGGGCTATGGTGCCGGCACAGTGTTAGTGCACGCTAGCGATAAAAATCACTCTTGCCAATAAGTGGGGTACATATTCAATGCCAAAATTTGCGAGCCAACTAAGGAAGCGAAGCACGCATCAGGTTGGTTCTGTTTGGGAAATTGATTAACCAGCTGGAAACGGCCAAAAGATTGCCGGAGACTAGGGGAGAGTGAGTGGAGTGGCGATGCAAACCTTCGAGCTGCCCGCAGTGGCGTATAAAAAAACAGCTTGTTGCCGTTGGGATGCAAGTTTTGCCAGGCGAGAAGGTGCGTTTCAGGTGGCCAACTGGCATAATGCCCGGTAATCAAGGAGGGTTTATGGATAAATCGGTCAACCAGCTTGTAGTTGACTTGGAGCTGATACGTCGGCTGGATAAAAACGGTCCGCGCTATACCTCTTACCCCACCGCGGATCGCTTCGCTGAAGCTTTCAATGCGGGCAGATATAGCCTGTGGGTGGCGAAACGCGAAATTGGCGGCATCGCCCGCCCGCTCTCGCTGTACATCCATATTCCATTCTGTAACACGTTGTGTTTTTACTGCGCCTGCAACAAAGTGATAACCAAGGATCGCAGCAAGTCCGCCGAATACGTGCGCTACCTGATAAAAGAGATGGTCATGCAAGCCTTGTTGCTCGGGCCTGATCAGGTCGTCGAGCAATTACATTTTGGCGGGGGCACGCCGACATTCCTCGGCGATGATGAAATCCGCCAGGTGATGACCGCGATTCGCCAACACTTCAGGCTGGTTGAAGGCGGCGAATATTCCATCGAAATCGATCCGCGCAAAGTCAGCGATGAAACTATCGCGTTGCTCGGCGAGGTTGGGTTCAATCGCATCAGCATCGGGGTTCAGGATTTCGATGACCAGGTGCAGCGTGCAGTGAACCGCATCCAGAGCGAAGAAGAAACCCGGCGGGTGATCGATGCGGCGCGTGCCCATGGTTTCAAGTCGGTGAGTATCGATTTGATCTACGGCTTGCCCAGGCAAACCCTGCAAGGTTTTGGTGTGACACTGGACAAGGTTATTGCAGCCAATCCGGACCGCTTGTCCATCTATAACTATGCGCATATGCCCACCATTTTCAAGCCGCAGCGGCGCATCCATGAAGAGGACTTGCCTGCCCCGCAAATAAAGCTGGATATTCTGGACATGGCGGTGAACAAGCTGACCCATGCGGGCTATGTGTATATCGGCATGGATCATTTTGCCAAACCTGAGGATGAGCTTGCAGTGGCACAGCGGCAGGGCAGGCTGCACCGCAATTTCCAGGGCTATTCCACCCATTCCGATTGCGATCTGGTCGCGCTGGGGCTCAGTGCCATCGGCAAAATCGGCCCGACCTACAGCCAGAATTATCGTGAACTGGAAGACTACTACGCTGCACTGGACAAGGATGTGTTGCCCATCATGCGCGGTATGGAGCTGGATGCAGATGACCTGGTGCGTCGCTCTATCATTCAGGCCTTGATGTGCCACTTCGAGCTCGCCAAGGAATCCTTCAATAGCACTTTCCGGATAAAGTTCGATGATTACTTCTCCGCCGAGTTGGAGGAGCTGCGCGAATATGAACGCGAAGGGCTGCTGGAGATTTCCTCGTCGCAGATCAAAGTGACACCCAAAGGACGTATGCTGATTCGCAACATATGCATGGTGTTTGACAAGTACTTGCGTACCCGGCAGGAGCACGCGCTCTATTCCAAAGTGATCTAGCTAGACTGGATTTATGGGCAGGGCACAGTCAGATATTTTGCGAACCCTCGCCCCTCTGTAATTTTCCACTGACTGACGGGGTATTCATGAACAAAATCCTTAAATATGGTTTGCTGGGCATAGGCGTGGTGGTGGTGCTTGCCGCGGCCGGTATCGCTTACGTGGCGGCGACCTTCAATCCCAACGATTACAAGGCCCAGATCATCAAGGTAGTGAAGGACAGCAAGCAGCGCAATTTACGCCTGGATGGGGACATCAAACTCACGTTCTTCCCGAGTATTGGCGCGAGCCTGAGCAAGGTGTCATTGTCCGAGTTTAAAAGCGACAAGGAATTTGCGGCCATCGATTCTGCGCGCGTGTCGCTTGCGATCATGCCGTTGCTGCGCAAGCAGGTGGTGGTGGATGAGGTGGCGGTGAGCGGTTTGCAAGCCAATCTGGTCATGCACAAGGATGGTACAAGCAACTTCGACGACTTGCTGGGGCCTGTCGGCCAGAAGCAGGAGCAACAGCATGAACAACAGCAGCAGAAGACAGCCGAAGCGCCGGTCAAATTCGACATCGCATCAGTGTCCCTGGAAAAAGCCAATCTCAGCTATAGCGATGAAGGCAGCGGCGCACAATACGCGATCAAGGATTTGAATTTCAAGAGCGGACGCATCGCCAGCGGTGTGCCGGGCAAAATCGAATTTTCGGCCGGCATACAGGCTAACCAGCCCAGGCTGGATATCAATACTCAACTGAAGGCCACGTTGACGTTCGATCTGGACAAGCAGAAATATCAGCTGCAGGATCTGGAGCTGCAGGCCAGCGGTACGGCCCTGGATATCGGCAGCTTGAAAGTCACAGCCAGCGGGGATGTGAGTGCCGAAATGGCTACCCAGGAATTCGCCGCGAAAAAATTCGTGCTGAATGCTAGCGGCATCAAGGCCAGGGAAAACGAAGTTTCAGCGTCGGTTAACGTGAGCGAAGCGAAGGCTAAGCAAAGCGGCCAGGGCTACAAGTTTGAAGCCAGGCTGGATGCCCCGTCATTGAGCCTTGCCAAGGACAAATACTCCGGCGACAAGATGACGCTGAATGCCAAACTGGATGGCGCTTTTGGTAATGTCGCCGCAAGCCTGTCGCTGCCCGGTGTGGAAGGCAACGCGCAATCGTTCAGGGTCAGCGCGCTCAGCCTGGATCTGGACCTGAAACAGCCCGACCAGGCTTTCAATGTCAAACTCAGTTCGCCGCTGACCGGCAATATCAAAACCCGGCAATTCGATTTGGGCAATCTCAGCGTGACGGTGAACGCCACCGGCGACAAGTTGCCGAACAAATCGGTGAGCAGCGAGATGAAGGGCAGCGTTCATGTCGATGCATTGAAGCAGAGCGTGCAGGTGAATCTCGCCGGGGGCCTGTTGCAAAGTCAGATCAAGGCAAAATTAGGTGTGCAGGGTTTTGCCGAGCCGGCGATAAAATTCGATGCTGATATCGACCAGTTCGATGCCGATTTATACCTGCCGAAGTCAACTTCAGCTGCGCCGAAATCTCCCGCGAACGCCGTGTCGGCAGCCAAAGAACCCGAGCAACCGCTGGATCTGTCCGCGCTGCGCAAACTCAATCTGGACGGCAGCCTGCGCATCGGCATGCTGAAAGTGATGAACGTGAAATTCACACAGCTGCGGGTAGACGTGAAAGCGCTTAACGGGCTGGTGAATATCAATCCGATCTCGGCCCAGCTGTATCAGGGCAGCACCAGCGGCAGTCTCAGTTTGAACGCGCAAGCTACTCCCAGTCTCGCGATCATCCAGAATTTGAACGGCGTTAATGTCGCCCCGCTGGCGAAGGACGCCGCCAATCTCGATATGCTGGAAGGCAAGGGCAATATCGGGGTGAACCTCACCGCGCGCGGCAACACCGTCGGCGCGATGAAGAAGGCGCTCAACGGCCACTTCTCGCTGAACCTGGCGGATGGTGCAGTCAAGGGCATCGACATCGACAAGAAGCTGCTTGCCGCCCAGGCCATGTTGAGCGGGGGCGGTGGTGTGACCAGCGAATCGCTGGCGGCTAATTCCGGCGAGAAGTCCACATTCAAGGAATTCAAGGCGACATTCAAGGTGACCAACGGCGTGGCGCATAACGATGACCTTTCCCTGAGAACCGAGTTGGTCCGGGTCAGCGGGCAGGGCGACATCAATATCGGCAATGACAGTGTCGACTATTTTGCCAAGGCTGCCATAGCCAGGACAGCCGACGGGAAAAACGGCCTCACCGTGCCGGTGCATGTCAGCGGTCCGTATGCCGATCTGAAATACACCCTGGATTATGGCGCCATGCTCAAGGAGGCGGTCAAGCAGAAAGTGGATGAAAAAATCGAATCCAGAAAGCAGCAGTTAAAGAACCAGCTACAGGATCAGCTCAAGGATAAACTGAAAGGGCTGTTCAATTGATTGGGGGTCATGCAGACGCAATCACCCGTTCCTGTAATGTCGTTGAATGCACAGCTTCTCGTCCCGCCTGATTGTCTGGCAGCACACGCACGGCCGCCACGACCTGCCCTGGCAGGGCGCGGATGCCTACCATGTGTGGTTGTCCGAGATCATGCTGCAGCAGACACAGGTCGCCACCGTTATTCCGTATTACCGGCGTTTCACCGCATTGTTTCCGACCATCGCGGCACTCGCCGCCGCGACTGAAGAGCAGGTACTCGCGCACTGGAGCGGCCTCGGCTACTACGCGCGCGGCCGCAACCTGCATCGTGCCGCGCAGATCATCATGGAAAAATATCACGGCGAATTTCCGCGCGAATTCGGGCAGATACTGGAGCTGCCCGGAATCGGCCGCTCCACCGCCGCGGCAATCTGCGCGCTGGCCTGGCACGAACGCCGCGCGATACTCGACGGCAACGTCAAGCGCGTGCTGGCGCGCTATTGCGGAATCAGCGGATCGACCGGCGAGAAGGCAGTGGAAGCCCGGCTCTGGCAACAGGCCGAAGCGCTGTTGCCGCAACATGATATTGCCGCCTACATACAGGCGCAGATGGATCTGGGTGCGACGCTGTGCACGCGCAGTAGGCCGAAGTGCGGCGTGTGCCCGGTGTCCAGTGATTGCGTGGCATTTCAAAGTGGACGTGTCAGCGAGCTACCCACGCCGCGACAGCGCAAAGCCGTGCCGAAACGAAACGCCACGTTCCTGTTGCTGATGCACGGCAGGGATATCCTGCTGGAGAAGCGGCCCGGCAGCGGCATCTGGGGCGGGTTGTGGTGTCCGCCGCAGTTTGATAATGAGGAACAGGCCAAGGACTGGTTCGTGACAAACGGAATGGACGCGGATCATGGAGAAAGGCTGGAGATATTTACCCATACCTTTACTCACTTCAAGTTGCATATCACGCCGCTGAATATCCAACTCGCGCGTAAACCTTTGCGTGCCGCGCAAGAGGGAATTGTGTGGCTGAGTGTGGAGGACGCGTTGCAGGCGGCGATACCGACTCCGGTGCGAGCGCTGTTGAATAAACTTCGCCGGGGATAGCCCGGCAACTTCTTTTATCCCGATTTTTCTTTAACTCCCGCTTCACTTCCAAGTGATCCGGCCCCACGGAATCCACAATTCCCGGCACGCTTCTGCGAATGGTATTGGAAGCCAAGGCGGGGAATGAGAAGGGAAAAGCAGGAGTGGCCGGAAAGCTTCACTTTGCCAAACCCCCTTGAATTTTTTTCCGGCGCACTTTGCTGGTGAGTTGCTGTGCAATTGCGATTTTAAGAGCGGGGGCTATTTGATCCTTGAAAATATCGGCATCGATATCCGGTGCCGCAAGAATTATCATTTTAAACCGGTTTTTATATTTCGGATTTTTCCTTGTTAATGAATCCAATGTGTTCATTAATGACCGACTGTCCACGTCATGGGCAATAAGGTAAATATTTTTAGCAGCCGTTTTTGAAGCAAAGCCGTTCAAGAATGTTTCCATGCGGCTTTGGATCGAATCGATGGTGTCTTCATCGGCAATGTTACCCGTTTTATTGACCTGTGGAGGCCGCCCATACAAAACCGGAACTCCATCAAATTTCAAATCGTAAGCAATTTGAGCCATTCGCCTTGCGGCATCTTCAATGGATAGGCTAAAACTGCTGATGTATATCAGAGCACTCTTGTGCTTTGAGCGCCCGACTTTTTTTGCAATCTCGGCGAAATATGCCTTCCCGTTTTTCCTTGTGACGTTAAGTATTACAATTTGCTTGTTTGGATCTTCGTGAAATTCCAGCTTGAAAATGGAAGCGGATTCTAATTCGCCCGGTTGATGGTCATTCGGTATGCTAACCAAACATTTTCCATAGCTGATATCCGAGCGCTCTGAACCGTAAAATCTGGAGGCTGGGGTGTTTCCATTGCCATTTTTATCGGCCAAATAGAAAACTTGAACTCGCGCGTAATTTTTTTTCGCTGCTGCAACAGGAGCAGAAGCAACAGCCGATCCGGACTCAAGCCCGGAAACTGTCACCCCGCCGGTGTTTGCGGAGGATGGATGATTGATGTCCGAAGGCGCTGGTTTGGACGGGGCTGCACCGCATGCGGTTAATGCCAGAATGAGGGCCATCAAGAACCACAACTGAATAATTTTCACTGATGAATCCTTGAGAAGATCGTCAGGCGCACAAACAAAATCAATCCGGCGCACCCTTTCGGATCATGGAATTCGGATCAATAGCCTGCGGCTTTCCTGTATTGGCTCCGAATCTTGAATGGCGAATGCAAATTATTCATATTCCGCCCAGCAATCAATGCGCAAAATGACTCAGGCAACGTCTTTGAGCTTGTACCGTTGCTATGCAATGGCCGGGTAATTTGTGCATGCAAGTGGGGGATCAAGCCAAATCCAGGTTGATTGGCTATCCTGTTTGGCCACCCTGAGTTTGTTTTGGGATTCTATTGCCACCATTTATCTGGTGGTAATTGCGGATCCCACGGATTCCCTTCTTCCTGCGAACAGGTTTTATGCTATCAGATATTTACTCTCCTGAGCGATTAACCACTCATGGCTGAGCGTTGCATAAGAAAAAATAGAAGGCTGCTGGCGGCGTTGCTGTCTTGTCTATGGCCATGCATGTTTCGATTCTGCGGCGCTCGGCCCAGCAGAAAATCCCCGGCTGGCGGCTATTCCCGGTCACCACTCACACCCCAGGGCTTCATCAATTCCTGCTTTATTCCCAGATGATCGAGTATCCGTGCGACGACAAAATCCACGATGTCCCGCACGCTTTGCGGGTGGTGATAAAAGCCCGGGCTGGGCGGCATGATGACGGCGCCGGCGTGCGACAGCCTGAGCATGTTCTCCAGATGGATCGCGGAGAACGGTGTCTCGCGCGGCACCAGGATCAGCGTGCGTTTTTCCTTGAGCATCACGTCGGCGGCACGCGCAATCAAATCATCACTGATGCCGCCCGCGATCTTGCCCAGCGTGCCCATCGTGCAGGGGCAGATCACCATTGCGTCGCCCGGATTGGATCCGGAGGCCATCGGCGCGTACCAGTCCTGGATGCCGAACACTTTCAGCTCGCCGCTGAATTTTCCGAAGCGTTCCGCAAACATCTGCCCGGCATCCTGCGGGCGGTTAGGCAGCGTGAAATCCAGTTCCTGCTTGGCGACGATCTGCGCGGCCTGCGAGTACACCAGATGTACGTGCGCCCCGCTTTGCAGCAGGCATTCGAGCAGGCGCATGCCGTAGGGCAGTCCGGATGCGCCGGTAAAGGCCAGGGTGATTGTTTTCATCGTTCAGTTCTCATTGAGAGTGGATTCTCCCACCCTAACCCTCCCCCGGAGGGAGAGGGGATTACTGTCATTATCCATGAAATGCGCCGCGATTAACCCGTTCACCGTGCCGAATACCAAAGCGGCGGTGGCAAAGATGGGGATCAGGTAGGCTATGCCGGCATGCGGGATCAGCCACAGGTATACCACCAGCAGCTGTCCGGTGATATGCGCGTAGGCTGCGTAGATGCTGTGGCTGACCGGACCGAACCAGCGCCCGGGCAAATGCCGGACCAGGGCCAACACGGCGAGACTGAGCGCCGCACCTGACAGGCTGAGAAAGAATCCCGGCGTCAGAAAGTTGCCGAACAGCAAACTGCCGGCCATCACGCGCAGCAGCGACACCCATGCGGCAGCGCGCCAGCCGTAGCGGGCCAGCACGATCAGCGTGACGATGTTGGCCAGCCCCGGTTTTACGCCGGGCAACGGCGAGGGGATGGCGCTTTCCAGAACTGTCAGGCCGAGCGCTACCGCTGCCATGCGCGCGATGTGGTGATCCTCGGCGGTGGTATTTAACAGAATCGAGGGGTAAGGTTCAAGATGCAAGGCACAAGGTAATTCCGGGCCGGTGTTCTCTGCTGGCTCCTTGCTTCTTGTACCTTGATCCTGCTTCTCAGTAGTTGAGGCTGTCATATCTCTTTTTGCTGCCTGTCAATTCCACGCTCACCTGATTGGGCAGGCATAGCGCAATCTCGCCGGCCTGCTTTAACCATCCCTGGCGCACGCAGTATTGGCGGGGACTGGGGTCGGATGCGATGCGCGCCTCGCGCTGCCTGATGCTGATGATGCTGATTCCCAGCGGGCCGCGCACTTCGATCTGCTGGTCCCTGGACAAGGGTACTACACTGAATATCTTGCCGCCGCTGCGGATGATGGCCTTGTCCGCGCGATCTCCGTTCCACAGGCTGATTGTCAGCATTGCGACGAAGATGCCGCCGCACAATAAAGTCAGCCAGTCGCCGGGCCTGATGTGCTGCAATGCCGTGCTGTACATGGTTCAGTGCGTCAGTTCGCGGTGGCGCACCAGCACTTGCTGCTGATGCTCGAAATGACGCGCGAGCTTTTCGGCAAGATAGACCGATCGGTGTTGTCCGCCGGTGCAGCCGATGGCCACGGTCAGATAGCTGCGGTTGTCGGCGACGAAACTCGGCAGCCAGCGTTCGACGAAGTCGCGGACGTCGCCGTACATAGCCTGTGCGCCGGGGATTTTGTCGAGAAAGTCGATTACTGCGGCATCGCGTCCGGTGAGCGGTTGCAGCAACGGATTGTAGTGGGGATTGGGCAGGCAGCGCACATCGAACACCAGGTCGGAATCCAGCGGGATACCGTGCTTGTAACCGAACGACTGGAACAGCAGCGTCAGTCGCGCGCGATCCAGTTTGATGAATTGTTTGATCCAGGCACGCAATGCATTGGCGTTGAGCTCGGTGGTGTCGATGTGGTGGCCGATGTCGCTGATTTCGGCCAGCAATTCGCGCTCCTGGCTGACGCATTCGGGAAGCGTGCGGGCCTTCTTGTCGCCATTCAGAAGCGTGGTATCGCTGAGCGGATGCAGGCGCCGTGTTTCCGAAAACCGCTTTACCAGCGTGTCGGTCTGCGCGTCCAGGAATAACACGTGCACGTCCACGCCCTGTTGCCTGATCTGCTGCAACAGGGGTGGAAGACGCTGCACGCTGTTGGCGCTGCGCACGTCGATGCTGACGGCGATATTGCTGTACCCGGCGCGCTGCAGGTGTTCCACCAGCGCTGCCAGCATGTCGGCAGGCAGGTTGTCCACGCAGTAGTAGCCGCTGTCTTCCAGCACCTTGAGCGCGATGCTCTTGCCGGAGCCGGATAAGCCGCTGATCAGAAATAATTGCATGGCGCAGCTACTGGTCTTCGTGCAGCTGTTGTTCATGCCGGGCGATGAACTCATCCATGCTGTTGATGCCGCGCTGCTTCAGGACAAAATTCCGCGCTGCCGCCTCTACCAGCACCGCAAGGTTGCGCCCGGCGACCACGGGGATATTCACGGTGCTGATATTCACGCCGAGAATTTCCTGGTGCGTTGCGTTGATCGGCAGGCGTTCCATCTGCGACACATCGCCGCCGGGCGGCCGGTGCAGGTGCACGATGAGTTTCAGGCTTTTTTTGCGCCGCACCGCTGTTTCGCCAAACATGGTGCGGATATTCAACACGCCCAGGCCGCGCACCTCGAGAAAGTCGCGCAGCAGTTGCGGGCAGCGGCCCTCCAGCGTGTCCGGTGCGATGCGGTGCAATTCGACGATGTCATCGGCGACCAGTCCGCTGCCGCGCGAGATGAGTTCCAAACCCAGTTCGCTTTTACCCACCGCGCTCTCGCCGGTGATCATCACGCCGACGCCGAGCACGTCCAGGAACACGCCGTGTCGGGTGGTGGATTCGGCCAATTCCTTGGCCAGATAGTGACGGATCAGCCACATCAGATGCACGCTGGCCTTGGGTGAAGAGAACAGCGGAATGTGGGACCGGTTGGCGAAAGCGATCAACTCCTCCGGAATGTCGTTTGCGCCCGCCACGATCAGACAGATCGTGCCGCTTTGTTCGAGTTGGCGGAAAGCATGGTCGAGCTGATCCGAGTTCAGATCGCGGAGATAATTCAGCTCGGTTTCACTGAGTACCTGCACCCAGTTCGGGTGGATCAGGTTGAAGTGGCCGATGAGTCCCTTGTTGGAGGTATTGACCTCATCGCTGTCCATGGTGCGTTCCGTGCCATCCGCCCCGGCGACACGGCTGAGTTGCAGTCTCTCCTGCTTGTCTTCGAACAATTGCCGCACGTTAACCTGGCTCATTGGGACCCCTGTAATTTACCTTGGTGACGCCTTAATCTTGAGATTGTTATTCACTGAAGCCTCGTTTCCGGGGGCGTCATCCGGTCATTTGCCCGCCCGATCGCTTTGCCGCATTTTGCCAGCCCCGTATTTTTGCAAACAGGCTGCAGGGGGTTCATGACATGTCATGTCACGCTGTTCCAGTCGTTGAACAACTGATGGATTCCGGCGCTGTCGTCGCGGGCGAGCAGGAGATTGCGGAATTGGGCATCGCTGAACATTTGCGCCAATTCCCCGAGAATTTGCAGGTGCAGATCGGTGGCGCGTTCCGGTACCAGCAGCACGAAAATCAGGTTAACCGGAAGCCCGTCAGGCGAATCGAATGGGATCGGATGTGAAGTTTTCACAAACGCTGCGGTGGCGTCGCGCAGTTTTGCAATTCGGCCGTGCGGTATCGCCACACCCTGTCCCAAACCGGTCGAGCCGAGCTTTTCGCGCGCGAACAGGCTGTCGAATACCTGGCTGCGGCCGATTTGCTGGTTGTTTTCAAACAGCAATCCGACGCGTTCGAAGACACGTTTCTTGCTGGTGGATTCTGTGTCCAACAGGATGTTGTCGGGCGGCAGGATTTTGCTGATCAGGTTCATTTTGAGGGAGCGGATAAAAATGGGCGGGTGCAACCCCGCCCGTTATTGATTACTCGGCAACAGCGTGTTTCCCGGAGTCATCGTGGCGTTGCGCCGACAGCTTGTCCTTGTGTTTGCGCACCTGGCGGTCCAGCTTGTCCACCAGCATGTCTATAGCCGTGTAAAGATTCTCATCATCGCATTCCACGAACAAATTCTTGCCGCTGATATGCATGGTGGCTTCGGCTTTCTGTTTCAGTTTTTCAACAGAGAGGATAACGTTCACATCAATCACGACGTTATCGAAATGGCGCTTGATTTTATCGAATTTTTCGGCGGCATAACCTCGAATGGCTGGGGTGATTTCCAGATGGTGTCCGGTTAGATGGAGGTTCATGGAGTGCTCCTTTTTTAGAGTGATTTACGGAGATTGACCGGGAGTATGCGTAATGCTTCCCGGTACTTTGCTATGGTACGCCGGGCGACGACTATGCCCTGCTGTGCCAGGATTTCTGACATGCGGCTGTCAGTAAGGGGTTTGCGCTGGTCTTCCGCGTTGACCAGCTGCTTTATCAATTCGCGTATCGCAGTGGAAGAGCAAGTGCCGCCGCTTTCTGTAGCCAGCCCGCTGCCAAAAAAATGCTTGAATTCATAGATGCCGCGCGGGGTCAGCATGAATTTTTGTGTGGTGCTGCGTGACACCGTCGATTCGTGCAACTCCAGTTCATCGGCGATTTCGCGCAATACCAGCGGGCGCATCCCGATCTCGCCATGCTCGAAAAAGTTACCCTGCCGTTCCACTATGGCCTGGGCGACGCGCAGAATGGTTTCAAACCGCTGTTGCAGGTTCTTGATCAGCCATTTGGCTTCCTGCAATTGGGTGGCGAGTTGCGAGGAACTTTTATCGCCGCGCTGCTGCAGTATGTTGGCGTAGATCTGGTTTACCCGCAGTTTGGGCATCGCCTCCGCATTGAGCCGCACGCGCCATTTGTTTTTGTGTTTTTCCACAACGACGTCGGGCACCACGTAATCGGCAACGCTTAGTCCGAATTCGGCGCCGGGTTTCGGGTTCAGGTTCGTGATCAGGCATTGTGCGGCGCGCAATGCCTCGTCCGAGCAGCGCAACAGTTTTTTGATTCTGGAAAAATCGTGCGCGGCCAGCAGGTCGAGATGCAGGCTTACCAGCTGAATTGCAAGGTCGCGGTGCGGCGTGTCTTCCGGCACGGCCTTGAGTTGCAGCGCCAGGCACTCGCCCAGATTGCGCGCCGCCAGCCCGGGTTGATCCAGGTGCTGCAGCTGCACCAGTGCAGTCTCGAGGTCGTCCAGCGTGATCCCCAGTTCGGCTGGCAGCAGCGTCACCAGCTCGTCAAGATCCTGTTCCAGATAACCATTCTCGTCCAGCGCATCGATGAGCAAGCCGATTACTTTCCGGTCTTTGTCGTCCAGTGAACTGGTGGTCAATTGATTGTGCAGATGGGTGCGCAAACTGGCGAGCTCCGCGGCTTGTTCGGGGTATGTCTCGTCCTCGTCGTCGGTGCTGCGCATGGCGCCGCCGCCGGTATTCCAGTCAGCCGGTTCATTGTCAAACCGATCCGCGCCAAAGTCGTCCGCACCGCGATCGTCACTGCGGGATTGTTCCGGCTCGTCGCCGGATGTGCTGGCACTGCTGTGCGGCGGCAAAGGCAGGGAATTGGCGGGGAAGAGGCTGTTGGCGGATTCGTCGGCAGCTTCCAGCATGGGATTCTCTTCCAGCATGCGTGCGACTTCCTGGTGCATGTCCTGGGTGGAGAGCTGCAGTAATCGAATAGCCTGCTGCAACTGGGGAGTGAGCGTCAGTTGCTGGGATACACGAAGTTGGAGAGTGGCTTTCATTGCGTAGTATCGTGCTTGGTGTCTTATCCGGGGGAACCTTGCGTCAGAGCTTGAAGTGTTCGCCCAGATACACTTTCCTTACGCCCTCATTATAGATGATTTCATCAGGCTTGCCTTCAGCCATTACCGAACCGGCATTGATGATGTAGGCGCGATCGCATATGCCCAGGGTTTCCCGGACATTGTGGTCGGTGATCAGTACACCGATATTGCGTTCCTTGAGAAAGCGGATGATTTTCTGGATGTCCAGCACAGCGATGGGATCGACGCCGGCGAAAGGTTCATCCAGCAAAATGAAACGCGGGTCGGTCGCCAGTGCGCGTGCGATTTCCACGCGACGCCGTTCCCCGCCGGAAAGGCTGACCGCGGGATTGTCGCGGATATGGGAAATATGGAGGTCTTCCAGCAGCTTTTCCAGAAGGCTCTGGTGGTCGCTTTCAGCAAGGTCCTGCAATTCCAGCACCGCCTGGATGTTTTCCGCCACGGTCAGGCGCCGGAAGATAGAGGCTTCCTGCGGCAGATAACCAAGCCCCAGACGGGCGCGCCGGTGGATCGGGAAATGGGTGATATTTTGGCCGTCAATGAAAATTTCGCCGCCGCCAACAGCAACCAGTCCCACGATCATGTAGAACGTGGTGGTTTTGCCCGCGCCATTCGGGCCGAGTAGCCCCACCACTTCACCGCTTTTTACCGACAACGATGCATCATGCACCACTGTGCGGGAGCCGTATTTCTTGTTCAGACCGATTGCGCGAAGTTCGCTCATGTTCATTCCGTGGGAGTAAGAGTCTTGCTGGGCGTGATGATTAGCGGAGCCGGCGCATACGGGGACACTTCAACTTTTTTTGATTTGGGCTGCAGAATTGCGCGTACCCGTTGTGGCTGATCATTTCCCTTGCTTGCCGGGCGGCCGTCCGCCTGGAAAACTTCAGTGTTGGTGTTGTAAACGATGTTGTCGCCGCTCACCTCATCGAGACCGCGCTTGAGCCGCGCTTTCTCGTGCAAATGCAGCGTCTCGGAGCGCGTGTCATATTCGATGCGGTCGCCATAGCCTTCCACGTATTGGTCAAAACCGTCGCGCTTCTCCCTGAACTTGGCGGTGTTTCCATATACCGTGGCGTGTTTGAATCCGTCCTTGTCTTCTAACACGACGATCTTGTCGCCGGTGAGCAGCAAAGTGCCCTGGGTCAATCGCACATTGCCGGTAAAGGTGCTGATTTGCTGTGTGTCGTCCATCAGCACCTGATTGGCTTCCATGTGGATAGGCTGGTCCCGGTCTGCTCGTTCGGCAAGGCATGCGGGTGGGAAGACCAGCAAAAATGCTGCCCAAAACAATTTAGTGCCGGTTCTGTACATATTCGCTTGTAACCTGGGAGAGCAGTTTCAGGATGCGTGTCTGGCTGTTCATTTCCAGGCCTATTGCATGTATCGTGCTGTGCGCATCTGCGAGAGTGACAGCGCGGTCGGTATCGGTCAGGTTTTTATCCGGGATGATATGCAAATATTCGGTATGCAGCGTGAGTTCATCCTGGCGGGCGCTTGCATCGCGGATCACCTCTACTTTGTCGTGCAGAAATATCTCATCGCCATTGCTGGAAACAGTGCCGGTCTTGGCGACAACATGTACGGTGGGATTTTCAGCGGAAAACATGTCAATGTGCGGATCATCGAGGGTGGTGCTGTCGTCATCCGGATAATGCAGCATTTTTTTTGCGGCCATGACAAAGCTCGGTACGCCCAGTATATTCATCTTGGTCGCGGAGAAGTTTTCCATGATCGCATCCGGATCGTGGCGTTTGCTTGCATCCGGTTTGGCGGGTACGGGCTGGACCTGCTGGTCCAGCCAATAGGTGGCGCCCAGCAGGCCAAGCAACGGCAAAAGTGGCAGCCAGTAACGGACACGTGAGGAAAGTGTCATCGCAAATACGGCGCCAGCTGGGCATCCAGCGTGCCTTGTGCCGACATGATCATTTCGCATGCTTCGCGCACCGCCCCGTGCCCGCCGCTGCGCTGGGTGACATAGGCGGAGTGTTCGCGCACCAGTTGCGGTGCTTCCGGCACACTGATGGCAAGTCCGACATGGCGCATCACGGTGAGGTCGACGATATCGTCGCCCATGTAGGCGGCGGCGTCCCTCGATAGTTTGAGCTTGTTGAGCAGGTCGACCATGGCATCAAGTTTGTTTTCCACTCCCTGGTAGAGATGCGAGATGCCGAGGTTATGCGCGCGCGCTTCCACGCAGCGTGAAGCGCGCCCGGTGATAATGGCGATCTCCACACCGCTGGCACGGAGCATTTTCAGGCCATGACCATCCAGCGAATTAAAGCGCTTGAATTCCTCGCCGGAATCGGAATAATACAATCCGCCGTCAGTCATCACCCCGTCCACATCGAACGCGATCAGGCTTGTCAATTTTGCGCGGTTTGTAAGCATGGTTTACTCCTGTATTTTGGAGTGCGGCGACGTGTCGCCGCTTATTAAAAGCGCAGACATGTCTGCGCACTCCATATAAAAAACGAAGCGCCAATAAAAATCTACAGGCAACATCAAATCACTTTTGCGTGTAACAGATCATGCATGTTCAGTGCGCCGACCAGTTTATTTTGTTCATCCACCACCAGTATCTGGCTGATGTTGTATTGTTCCATCACCTGCACCGCCTCGGCGGCGAGCCTGTCCGGGGCTATACAGCGCGGATTGGACGACATCACATCGCGTACCGGAGTGGCGTTGAAGTCCAGTTTCCTGGCCAGCGTGCGGCGCAGATCGCCATCCGTGTATATACCCAGGACATTCTGCCTGTCATCGACGATGGCGGTCATGCCCACACCCTTTTTCGAAATTTCCAGGATCGCATCGCCCAGCATCGCGTTTACACTTACCATCGGCAGGCGTTCTCCGCTACGCATGATGTCGCGCACATGGGTGAGCAAACGCCGTCCCAGATTGCCGCCCGGATGCGAGCGGGCAAAATCTTCGGCGCCGAAACCCTTGGCGTCCAGCAATGCCATCGCCAGTGCGTCACCCAGGGCCAGTGCGGCGGTGGTGCTGGTGGTTGGCGCCAAACCCATGGGACAAGCCTCCTTGTCGACAGCGGCGTTCAGATGCACATCGGAAATCTTCGCCAGCGTGGAAGCCGGGTTGCCGGTCATGCTGATGAGTTTTGCGCCCTGGCGCTTGATAGCCGGTACGATCGCAACAAGTTCCTGGCTTTCGCCGGAATAGGACAGCGCGATGATCACGTCAGTGCTGGTGATCATGCCCAGGTCGCCATGACTGGCTTCGCCCGGATGCACGAAATAAGCGGGGGTGCCGGTGCTGGACATCGTGGCGGCGATCTTGCGCGCGATATGCCCGGACTTGCCCATGCCGCTCACGATGACGCGGCCTTCGCAACGCAGGATGACATCCAGCGCGCGCAAGAAATTCTCATCGAGTCGTTCACTCAGAGCCTGTACAGCGGAAGCTTCTATGTTCAGGACTTCGCGGGCGAGGGCTAGGGCGCGTGGTGTGGCGGAGATGGTTTTGTTCATGGAACGGGATTATAGCAGTGCGTGTTAACCCCCAGCGAAATTTTGACCCCGGCTGCAATTTCTGACTGGCGGAGAAGTTTTGAAAGGATGGTCTAATTAGGGCATTATCCGTCCATCGAAAAAATGCCGCTCCAGCAACCCTATGACTGACTCGCTGCAACTTCTGCTGATCCTGCTCTCCGTTGCCGTGGGTGTGGTCGTGATGTGCCGTATCCTGAAGTTGCCGGTGATGCTGGGCTATCTTCTGGTCGGCATCCTGATCGGACCACATGCGCTGGGTTGGATACAAGATGCGCCGGAAACCCGGCATCTTGCCGAATTCGGCGTGGTCTTCCTGATGTTCAGCATCGGGCTGGAGTTCAGCCTGGCGCGCCTGCGCAGCATGCAGCGACTGGTGTTCGGGCTCGGCACCGCGCAGGTGGCGGCGACCATGTTGCTGGTCATGTTCACCTCGCTGCTGTTCGGGCTGGACTGGCGCGCCGGGCTGGCACTGGGCGGAGTGCTGGCGATGTCCTCCACCGCGATCGTCAGCAAGATGCTGGTCGAGCGAGCCGAACTGAACACGCCGCACGGCCAGAAGATCATGGGCGTATTGCTGTTCCAGGATCTGGCCGTGGTGCCGCTGATCATCATCATCCCGGCGTTAACCAGCAGCACAGAGCATATCTATGCCACGCTAGTCATCGCCCTGCTCAATGCCGCGCTGGTATTGGCCGCGCTGTTGATCTTCGGGCAGCGCCTGCTGCGCCCGTGGTTTCATCTGGTTGCGATGCAAAAATCTTCCGAGTTATTCATGCTCAACGTGCTGCTGTTCACACTGGGGCTGGCCTACTTTACCGAACTGGCCGGGCTCTCGCTGGCGCTGGGTGCCTTTGTCGCCGGCATGCTGATCTCGGAAACCGAATACCGCATCCAGGTGGAAGAAGACATCAAGCCGTTCCGCGATGTGCTGCTCGGCCTGTTCTTCGTGACCATAGGTATGCTGCTCGATTTGCACAGCGTGTTCTCCGGTTTCGGCTGGGTATTGCTGATCCTGCTGATCCTGCTGCCGTTCAAGGCGGGCGTGGTAGCACTGCTGGCGCGCTGGCTCGCCGGGGATTGGGGCGCGGCTATCCGCAGCGGCCTCGGGCTGGCTCAGGCGGGCGAGTTCGGCTTTGTGCTGCTGACCTTGGCGGGCCGGGTAAACCTGTTGCCGCCGGACGTGATGCAGAACGTGCTGGCGGCGATGCTGATCTCGATGCTGGCCGCGCCGTTCCTGATCCAGCATGCCGAAGTCATCGTGCGCAACCTGACCCCGTCCGCGTGGATGGACAGCGCGATGCTGATACACCAGATCGCCGTGAAAAGCATGTCCAGCGACGCGCACATCATCGTCTGCGGTTACGGGCGCAGCGGGCAGGCGCTGTCGCGTTTCTTGGCCATGGAGAATTTTCGTTTCATCGCGCTCGACCTCGACCCGCGCCGCGTGCATGAGGCCGCAGCGGAAGGCAAGAGCGTGGTCTACGGCGATGCCGCGAAGCGCGAAGTGCTGATGGCCGCCGGGCTGATGCGCGCCAAAACCCTGGTGGTCACCTACAACGACAAGCATTCCGCGCTCAAGATTCTGCACCATGTAAACCAGATGCGCCCCGATCTGCCGGTGGTGGTGCGCACCACCGACGACAGCTATATCGATGAATTCAAGAAAGCCGGAGCTGCCGAGGTGGTCGCGGAAGTGACCGAGGGCAGCGTGATGCTGGCCTCGCAGGCGCTGCTGATGTCCGGCGTGCCGCTGAGCCGCGTGATCCGCCGTGTCCAGGAAAGCCGCGCGGGTCGTTATGCGGCGTTCAGCGGCTATTTCCGCACTGCGCAAAACGGCGCGGATGATGCCGGTGAAAATTTGCAGCCGCGCTTTTCAAGCGTGTTGCTCAAAAATGATTCTGCGGCAGTGGGCCGGAAGCTGGGCGAGCTTGGCCTGGCGGAGCTGGGCGTTGAGGTCAATGCGGTGCGCCGCCGCCATGTGCACGGCGCGCAGCCGGGCGCGGAGATGCTGCTGCAAGCCGGGGATATCCTGGTGTTGCTGGGTTTGCCGGAAGCCTTGCTGGTGGCCGAGTCGCGGCTGCATAAAGGGCGATAAAAAAGCCCGCTGTGTACAGCGGGCTTGTGTCACGCCGGAGATTTGTTAAATGCCCATGCAGACGGTGTAGGATGCAGCCGGATCAATCGCGGCTGCGTTTGCAACTGCTGTCAAAGGATAACCAGTACCCGTTGCAGCCAACATCGAACCCGTGCCAGGGTTGCCGTCGTCCATCGTGGTGTCCAGCTGCTGCACGAACTTGCCCAAAATGCCGGTCGAGCAAATCACATAGGAGCCTCGGATTGGAAGGCTCGCATTGTCTTTTATCGGTGGTGTGGTTGTCGAGCCACTTTGAATTCCAATCACACCGCCCGAAGCATTGGTTGGACGATAATCGGATGCGCCACTGGTCGCCCCTGGGGCGAACCCGGCAAGTCGGACGTGTATCCAGAACTGCTGGGTCTCGTCGGTTGCTGTAACTGATTGCCAAGTATCGGTTCCGGATGGAACACCGATAACGCCATCGCCATTGCCTGCTTGGCAAGGGGAAACACAGGCGGCCCCCAAATTTGTAAGTACGTTTTTGTCATCGCCGGGCAACGCCTTGAACTTGTCCTGATAGCCGTAGATGAACACCGGTATGTTCCTGAAATCGTTAGCGAGGTTCTTCACCTTGGCGCTGTTGATCAGTTCCTGGCCCTTCAGCACGCCGCCGAGCAGCAGGCCGATAATGACCAGCACGATGGCCATCTCGATCAGGGTAAACCCGGATTGTGTTCGTTTCATTATGTTATCCTCCGATGCGATGATTGTGGGAGCTACGCCAAAATTGAGCAAGATACGTACCGATTCTAGCAAGGATTCGGTTTATTTACCGTCTTTTTTAAGAATCCAAAACAAACCAGTGCGTTGGCGGCGGCTATCGGGCTATTTAACGAACTGCCTGAGACTGCAGGAATGGTTACCGGCAACATGGCCGGGGTAATCTTGACGAGATGCTGACAGGATGGTGACGAAATGCCGACACTGAACATCGGGAATCGCTTGCGTACCGGACGCTGGCTGTTGGTGGTAATGGTGGCGTTATTACACGGCGCGCTGGTGGTCGGCGTCAAGAGTCCGTGGGTGCATCCGCTGCTGCTGGCTCACTTCGGCTTGTTCCTGATCTGGCAGCCGCTGTGGCGCGGCGAGCGCGAGGTTGGGCGGGGGGCGCTGGCATTCATCACAGTGGCGTCCGTCGTGGCGATGTTCTGGCTGGACTGGTGGGCAATGGCTTTCTGGCTGACCGGTCTGTTTGGCCTGGTTGGCGCGCGGGTATTCGTTTTTCGTAAACGCTCGACGCGCCTGATATATTTATTGCTGTTGGCCTATTTGCTGGCTGCCTTGCTGCTATGGGTAGTCCCGAATATATTTTCTGCGCAATCCTCGATAGACTCGGGGTTCATCCTGATCAATTATGTGCTGCCGGTGCTGCTGCTGTTGATGGCGCTATTGCCGTTTTACAAAGAGACGGTCGATGTCAGCCAGACGGTGGACTTCGTGTACAGTTTGCTGCTGTTCATGCTGCTGACGCTGGTGGTGCTCGGCGCGCTGGCATTCATGACTCTGGGCCGGATGGATTATCTTGAGGCCTTGCTGCGCACGCTGTTCCTGATCGGCCTGGTGTTGCTGGCGCTTGGCGGGTTGTGGAATCCGCGCTTCGGCTTCAGCGGCCTGCAGTTCATGTTTTCGCGCTACCTGTTGAATGTCGGTACTCCGTTTGAAAGCTGGCTCTCCCGGCTGACCGAGACTGCCCAGCGCGAGCCCAATGTGACTTCCTATTTGCGCGGTGCCGTGGCCATGCTGGAAGATTTTTCGTGGTTGTCCGGTTTTTCCTGGCAATCGCCCGGAGAAACCGGGCAGGTCGGACAGATCAGCGCTTACTCCGCGGCAATGCAGGAAGGCGAGTTGCGCCTGACCATGTATGCCAGGCAGCCGTTCAACCCCACGTTGTTGCTGCATATACAGTTGCTGGTAAAACTGATCGGTTATTTTTATCAGGCCAAGCAGCGCGAGCAAAGCTTGCGCGACATTACGCGTTTGCAGGCCGTGTATGAGACCGGGTCGCGCCTGACACACGACTTGAAAAACATGCTGCAATCGCTGCTCTCGCTCACCTCGATTGCACAAAGCCGCGAAGACCATGCCCAACAACTGCTGCTGCAACAGCTTCCGCTGCTAACCCAGCGCATCGAGGCCACGTTGCTCAAGCTCAAGCAACCGCTGCATGAAGGGGAAACCCCCGGACTTCCCCTTCATGCCTGGTGGGACAACCTGCGGATGCGCAACCAGTATCAGGAGATAGGCTGGCTTGCGCCGGACAGCTTGCCGGACAGGCAGATTCCCGCGCCGATGTTCGATTGCGTCTTCGACAACCTGATCGACAACGCCTTGAGAAAACGCCAACACGAAGCCGATATCACTATTTTCATAGAAATCCGGACTGAGCCATTGCGCCTGAGCGTTTGCGACAGCGGCAGTCCGATGCCGAAAAACATCGCCGCGAATTTGTTGCGTGGTGCAGTAGTATCTGAAAATGGCCTGGGGATCGGGCTGTACCAGGCCGCGCGCTGGGCCACGCAGCTCGGATATACGCTCGCGCTGACAAGCAACCAGCCCGGAAAGGTTTGCTTTGAGTTCAAGCCGGCAGAAGGGGCAAAGTGATGGCACGGGAATAGTTTGCATTCCTGCCGGGACATGAAACTGCTGTCAGCCGGGCGAAAAAATCTGTCTCGGCAGTCTCCGCCACCGGGCCCGGTCGGCGGCAATGTGATAAGCTTCGCGGCGTTGCTATTACACTGTGTTTTATTTCGTTCCATGCCTCCTATTTCGGCATCTACTCTTGCGGCGACGCTGCTGCGCCAGGAAATTCTTGATTTGCATGCTTATCATGTGCCCGACAGCTCAGGGTACATCAAGCTGGATGCGATGGAAAATCCTTACCTCGTGCCGGACCAGTTGCGCAGTGAAATTGCGGAGCTGGTCGCCGGCGCCGCCCTGAACCGTTATCCCGATCCTGCCGCCGCTTCCCTCAAGGCAAGGATCCGTGAGGTGGCCGGTTTGCCCGATGGGGTGAATGTGTTGCTTGGCAATGGTTCGGATGAACTGATCCAGTTGCTGGCGATGGCTGTGAACAAGCCGGGCGCGGTAATGCTCAGTGTTGAGCCTTCGTTTGTGATGTACAGGATGATCGCGGCCTTCGTTGGCATGCGCTATGTGGGTGTGCCCCTGTTGTCCAATCCGGGGGTGGCCAATTCCGGGGCGGAAGAATTTTCATTGGATATGGTTGCGATACTCGCGGCGATCCGGCGTGAACGACCGGCTTTGATTTTCCTTTCATATCCAAACAACCCCACCGGTAATTTGTTCCCGGCCGACGACGTGGCGCAGATAATCGAGGCGTCGCCGGGGTTGGTGGTGGTAGACGAGGCTTATCATGCCTTTGCCAGCGACAGTTTTGCCGCGCGCCTGTTGCAATACCCGAATCTGCTGGTGATGCGTACTTTTTCCAAGCTGGGGATGGCCGGTTTGCGCCTGGGTTTTCTGGCCGGCAGCGCGGCATGGCTGG
This sequence comes from Candidatus Gallionella acididurans, assembly GCA_001577345.1. GTDB lineage: Bacteria > Pseudomonadota > Gammaproteobacteria > Burkholderiales > Gallionellaceae > Gallionella > Gallionella acididurans. The sequence goes on along the minus strand of LSLI01000020.1, from coordinate 1,039 downwards.
AGCAGTTGGAAAAGCTGCGCTTGCCGTATAATGTCGGCGTGTTGCCGCAGCTGGTTGCGGAGAAGCTGCTGGAGCATCACGGGATGTTGTTGCAACAGGCGGAACAAATCAAGCTGGACCGTGCGAAACTTTATCAGCAGTTGAGTTTGATTCCTGTCGTGCAGGTTTACAAGAGCGAAGCCAATTTTCTGCTGTTCCGCGTCGCGAATGCGACAGCGATATTCAGCGGATTGAAGCAGCGCGGTGTGCTGATCAAGAACTTGAATGGGGCGCATCCCATGTTGAAAGGCTGCTTGCGTGTGACTGTGGGCACGCCAGATGAAAATGAACGATTCATGATTGCACTGAAAGAAAGTATTCATGAGGCAGAGTGAGTTTCAGCGGAGACTGACCTTCAGTTTATGTCGAAACCAAAAAATGAAATTTATTACCGTATTACAAGAAACCATTATTCAATCCGCATAGGGCAAAGTCATGCGTAGCGCGAAAGTAACCCGCAACACCCTGGAAACCCGGATCATGGTTGAGCTGGGGCTTGACGGCAGCGGCATGGCCAAATTTGATACCGGGCTGCCGTTTCTCGATCACATGCTGGACCAGATCGCCCGGCACGGCCTGCTGGACTTGAATATTCTGGCCAAGGGTGACCTGCACATAGACGCGCATCACACCGTGGAAGATATCGGCATCACGCTGGGCCAGGCGTTTAATCAGGCCATTGGCGACAAGAAAGGCTTGCGCCGCTACGGCCATGCTTACATCCCCCTGGATGAAGCCCTGTCGCGCGTGGTGCTGGACATTTCCGGACGTCCAGGCCTGGTGTTCAATTGCGAATTCGTGCGCGGCAACGTCGGCGATTTCGATGTGGATCTGATCAAGGAATTCTTCCAGGGTTTCGTCAATCACGCTCTTGTGACGTTGCATATCGACAATCTCTCGGGTGAAAATGCCCACCATCAGGCAGAGACCATATTCAAGGCATTTGGCCGCGCGTTGCGCATGGCTTTGGAACTGGATCCGCGCATGGTCGGCGTGATGC
>LSLI01000019.1 GCA_001577345.1 Candidatus Gallionella acididurans | reverse complement strand
ATTGTTATTTACCATGATGTTTATTTCCTTTTTAATTAATGCTGATTAATTTAAATTTACATTGCATGACGCAGAACTAATCAAGCGCCATGGCACATCAAGGTAAGCTCTTATGTGTGATCAAACTGTTCGCCAGCACACATAGTTAGATAAGTAGATTGGTGCGGGAGATTCAACGAAAGCATGTTTGAAAAAGGTCGGTATGGCCGAAGGGCAGTCCGTGTTGCCGGGCATACAGTTCGGCAAAATTGAACTGATTATTGCTAAGGGTGCGTTACCACACAGAACCGCGGCGACATTAAGTTCAATCTGAACCTGTTACAGGGAAAGCCTGTTAATTTTGATGTAAGGAGTCTGATCATGAACAAGAGTCAAGTCAAAGGAGCTTTAAAAGACGTCGCTGGTAAAGTGCAGGAAAAAGCTGGACAGGTGGTCGGCAGCAAAGAGCAGCAGGTCAGGGGCCTCGGCAAACAAATTTCCGGGAAAGCCGAGAAAACTTACGGCGATGCAAAAGAAGTCATCAAGGATTCAAACAAGCGTCCTTGAATCCTCGTAACGACAATGGTCGCGTATAGCGGCCATTTTTTTCGACACATCAATTCGCGGGACACCTCTGCGCAGACAACAAAACCTTTCTGAATGTAATTCAACGGATTGGAGAAATGTCATGCCACTAAAAAAAGGGGCAAGCCAGACTGTCATCAGCAGCAATATCAAGGCACTCGTGCATGAGTGGGAAGAGGATGGATCGATAGGCAGCAGCCATCCCGCGACGAAACAAAAAGCGGTCAAGCAGGCCGTAGCGATCTCGTTAAAAAAGGCCGGAAAAAACCGCAACACCCAGCCTCGCAAACGAGAAAAGTGACTTGCGGATGAATAATGGCGCGGACATGCGATTAGGCGAGGACGTAATTTCTGATATTAAGTGCCGGGCAAATTAAATAAATCATGTCCAAGCTTTTCTCGACCTAAAACACTGAAGCCTGATGCAAAGATTTTCATCCAGAGCCAAGCGGCTACATACACTATTTTTGTCCCAAATATTAACTACGTGTGCTGGCGCACAGATATCAACATGAGCGAATGCTTTAATGATTAGAAGAGCTCGTGCTTAATTATCCTCCCAGAGGGTTAGCTATGAGCTGGAGGTGAAAAATGTATATCGGTTTCGGTACTATAGTGCTCATTATTGTTCTATATCTTGTCTTTTTTCGTTAGATATCTTCCAAATTATTTAAGAGCTGAACAAATAGCATGTCGAATATGGGAGTGTTAAAAAGTGTTTACGGCGGCCTGGATTTGGTGTTGAAAAAACTGAAGCAGGTGATCCGTAGTATTTATTAACAAAGGAATGGCAATGAATGGCTCAGGAATGTTTGGTGATGGCTTGGTCATGATATTAATGTGGCTGATTCCTATCTTGTTGGTCGTTGCGCTCATTGCATTTTTGACCAAGCGACCTGGATTTGGCCCCAACAAGAAAACTTCCCTCGACATCTCCAAGGAAAGCACTTCACGCGGCGAGATCGGGAAGGATAAGTTTGACCAGCGGAAGCGAGATATTGGCGGCTAGCCAAACAGGTCTGACGATCTTCAAGTGGCGCCTTGTATCTTTAGTTGCAGGTGAATGCGAACGGCTGCACAGCAAATCCACCGATGGCTCATCTTCCCCTCCAAAATCTCCAAAGATTCAGGATTGCCTGCCCGGCACAATCAGAAAGTTTTTTTCAATTTTTCACAGATTGGCTTCAATCCGCATTTTGCACACGTAGCAGCTTTCGCTACGCTTTCCTTCAAATAAGTATCAAGCCAAACTTTGCATTGTTCGCCATATTTGTCTGAGTGCTTTATCAGGTATTTAAGAATGCGTATCTGTATGCAGACAGTGAAATTACAGGTGGTGTTTTGAATATACTTGGCCCAAATATATTCCTCTGGTAACACCCCAGCTTTCATCATGTCTGGTGTGTATCCAAATTCGTAATAAAACTCATCTATATTTTCTATCCTGTGAATCACCTCGCCTTCCATCTCAACGCATCTAAAATGCATGGATAGGGGGTTCGCAAGATGGTATTTAATATACGGTACATTATTGGATTGCACAGCATTCCCCTGAGCAGTAACCGATTTGCACATCCTATGCTTCCCTGCTGGCATGTTCTGTGTGTTGCCGCACAGTAGCGATTTGCACGTACCCGTATCTTGCGTCCAGTGATTCCATTAGATCACCCGTTGTGGCTATTTGCTGATTCTGCAATCCGTTCCGCAATATGTTTTCATCAAATATTAGTTATGTTGTTTCATATGATTGTCGGCTTTTCCCCAAGGAGAACGATTATGGCAAACACGTCTGCTATCGCAAACAAACCGAATAAGAAACTCCCACCTGCCATACAGAAAAATGATTTTGGTGGTGGGGTAGGCCGCGAAGAAATGATTGCGGTCGCAGCATATTTCTGCGCCGAGCATCGCGGCTTTGGTGGGGGTAATCTCGTCGAGGACTGGCTGGCCGCCGAAGCGGAGATTGATTCAATGCTCAACAGCAGCGAAGGCATCAAAGCTCACTGATGATGGGAGGAGGATAGCGTTTACATGACAGGAAGGAAAAAAATGAGTGGCAACAGGATACCCAATGACTTCTCCTTTGTTTATGTGCGAGAACGCACAGAAGGATTCATGACCAACCCCCATCATCAATCTATGAGTGTTGTGCAACGACTACGGCACTTCTGAAAAATAGACATCAAGGTCGCTAATCATTGAAATTTAAAAAGGAACTACTATGAATATCAAAATTGTTGGAGTCTTTCTCTTAGCCGCTGCGCTACTGATGCCCGCTTTCTCCTCTGCCGCGGATACGTCCACCGATACCACTGGTCAATATATTGACGATTCGACCATAACCACAAAGGTAAAAGCAAGTTTTGCCAATGATAAGTGGGTCCAAGGTCGGGACATCAGTGTTCGTACCGATCATGGCGTTGTTGATTTAACCGGAACTGTTGGTAGCACAAAGGAATCTGATCGTGCCACGGCACTTGCGACAAAAATTGAAGCTGTGAAGGCAGTACACAATAATTTGAAAATTAATCCCAATTAAGCTTGAACCTGTCTGTGCAACAGTGCTGCATCGGGAAAGCTAACTGATGATCAAATTGAAGTTGCTGAAGGAAAATGCGACTAGCTGTCTGGAAAAATTCAGGGGCCATACAGATTATTCAGGTTTTCATATTTGATGACAGTGACACGATGACATATGGAAACAATTGCACCCGAAAGTGGCTACCGAGGTTTGCAAGCTAGTTAGTAAACCAGATCGTCGCGTAATAGCAATCGGTGCCGATGTCTGATTTGTGTATCGATGTCGACATGTCACGCGTTCCCCCAATCGTAAATCTGTTATCGTGCTTCCTGGTTGAAGTGAGTCTAATCCATTTATTACGCTTTCGACTGCCCGGCCAGGAATGCATGAATGCTAGCGCATCCTTTCATCCCGACACGCGTTGAATCTGCAGTCATGGCGTGAATATTTGAGGGGCAGCTTACCGTTATCCCTGGCTGGGATGTAGTCGGAATTATTGGCAACAAAATCGACATAACGTGAATCCGCAGCGGAAGCGCCAACTGGCAAATGCAACATGCTGATTCATATGTATACCTTTGATCAACAAAAAGCTCATGGTGAAACTCCCCCGATGCGTTCCAGTGTGCGTCGATACACCGAGATAGCAATGAGAAGCGTGTATTCAAGCAGCATGCCTTGCAGCAGCAAACCAAGTGCGACCAACCATGTTGCTGCATTCCACCAAGGTGCCAATAGTGCCGCAAGCAATGTGCTGCAATGCAGCCAAAAGTGCCGCCACTTCCAAGTTTCCGGGATGATTTCCTTCATATTGGGAACACCGCTATTTACCCCGCCACGGAACAGATGGAACCACACCAGAAAGGGGACGATCTTGTATAACATGCCATGCATCAACGACATGGCAAAGCCGAGCAGGAATAACAGAGCGGATACTGTTCCTAGACTATCTATAGCTGGAAAAACCAGGGTTGCTAACGCAAATAGTCCAGCGCACAACAATGCCATCATACCCAGCCGGAAAAAACTCAGTGTGGCATCCGCAACGCGGCGGCGGCGATTGCTTTGCAATCTGAGTGTGATTAGGGCAAAACTGCTTGCCAAAAACCAGAACAGACCTTGCGTAGTGATTGTTAACCAGTGCGACCCGGGTTCGAACAGACGTGACAGCATACTCAACAGCAGCACGATAAATATGGCGGGAGTTAACCCTTTGACTAACCATTTCGGGTAGTTGGGTGTGAGCTGGAACATCGGTACCACTTGATAGGATACGCCGACGATCAGCAACATCACCCAGCCGCCCAATGCCAGACTGATATGGGCTGTAGCCAATTTGTCATAGGGCAGCAGCGAGCCAGAGGCATGGCCTTGTGCCAGCAACATGCCCAAGACAATGGCCCCGCTGAGCGCGAGGATAGACAGCAGTATTGCAGTCTTGGTGGCATTGTGTGCGGGAGAGCGTGCCAGGCTAGCTAGGCTGGCGCTGATGAATGCAATGAACGCCAGCCCCAATAGCGGCCATGCAAGATTGAGCAATGCCGGTTTGCCCAGCATGAAACCGGCTGGAAGCAACAGTGCGCCAGATAGCAGCGGCAGAAAGGTGAGCCATACAGTCAGCCGGGATGCCGGCATCGGGCTGCCAATCACCACCGGCAGGATCTGCTGCATCGCTCCCATCATTATCATTGCCATGAACCCCAGCGTTATGCAGTGCGTCGCGGCAAGCAGCGCTGGCGAGCGCATATCGTCAAATGGATTGCCTGCGCCGGTCACCAGCATCAACGCAGCCATTAGCAAAAACAGCGGGGCGACAGTGAAAAAGCGCATCGGCACAGAAATCGGCGGGGCCTGCTCGGTATTGAGCGAGATGATTTTCATGCGCCATGGCTGATGCAAATTGAAAAGCTGCCATCTGCCAGCGCGGTGGTCTGCCAGGCATATTCACCGTTGTGCAACACCTCGTAAAGCGGGTAGGGTTCGCGATCTATATGCACATAAAGGCATGCTCCGGCGGGGATTGTCAACAATGCGCTCATGATGTGCTCGAAAGGCTCGGGCGGCGGCAAACCGCGCACATCCAGCTCGTGTGTCATGTTCGCGCGCAGGGTGATCATTCCACCCGCATGCGATCAAGCAGCGTTTTCCGCTGTGACGCCAGAAAATGATCCGCGATGGGATAGAGCATTTGCTCTTCCTTTAAATTATGCTGCTGCATCACAATCAACAGTGTCTCCGACAGGCCACCATACCCTTGCGCATCCCGGTGAGCCAATGTGACGGCCAGTTGTTCGATAAGCGTATTCATCTGCGCGTGCTCCATGCGCATTACCTGAACCGGGCCGGCAGGACCGCCGGCGGAAAGCAGCATTGGAAACAGTTCGTCTTCCTCCATTCGAAAGTGCCTGGCTAGATCGGTTCGGAAATTGTTAAACCCAATCTCAGCATCGCTCCAGTTGTTGTCTAAAGCGGCCTGTTCTGCGTTGGCGAATGCCTCATCGCAGGCGTGATGGCTGGCGCTCATATATTCGGTAATGGTTTGCATATCAATATCCTCATAAAAATTCCGGGTGGTGCGTTCGGTGCGGCAATAGCGGGGGAAACTGGAAGAAGTTGGCGCTATATGATAATACATGTATTATTAATACATGTTAGTTATGTGTGCATGGTTAGCAGCATGATTTTCATGCGGTACGTCACATACACATTTCAATCCAGGAAATCCAAAATGACACATGCTTGTTCCAACACAATTTCAACTGACCTGCATTATCCGTTTGATGCGCGTGGCGTTGCAAAACGCTTTCGTCACGCCGCAATATTTGGCGCGCTGGACGCACTGAATCCGGGTGAGACGATGGCATTCGTCAACGACCACGATCCATTGCCGTTGCTCGCCCAATTGACCCAACGTTACGGCCACAGCATCGAAATCAATTATGTCACCCGCGAACCGGGACAAATCGTAATCAACTTCACACGCAAATAAACATGCTCCAGCGTGGCAAATTTATTTTTTTGAGTTTGCTGCTTGCTTGTCTGCTGCAGGATAAAGCCTGACACAGCGGGCACGACAAAAATCATTTTGGACACAGGTGTTCGATGCCTCCGGCACCCCTTTAAATATGCATTCTGAATATACCAGTTTAAGATACCCTTCTGCTTCACGCAGTATAATGAGACCGGATGAAAAACCGGTGTCGTATAAGAGCTTGAACAAGCAATGATACTTTCGGCGAGAATCAACACATACGGACAAGACCTGCTTCGCCGCCATGGCGAGCGAGTCCACAAAATTGCCCTCGATGCCGGCTTCACCTGTCCCAACCGCGACGGCACCAAGGGTCGCGGAGGGTGTTCCTTCTGCAACAACATTTCTTTCAGCCCCGATGCCGATACCCGCCTGGGTCTTGCCGCGCAGATTGCCAAGGCGCGACGGGCCATTGCACGGCGCACCCGCGCCCGCAAATTCATCGCCTATTTCCAGGCCTACACCAACACCTATGCCAAAGTAGAGGCGCTCGAAGCGCTCTATCTCGAAGCGCTGAAAGAACCGGACATGGTCGGGCTTGCCGTGGGCACACGTCCCGACTGCGTTTCATCCGAAGTACTGGATCTGCTGGACCGTTATCGCGACCAGGGGCTGGAAGTGTGGCTGGAACTGGGGCTCCAGTCCTCCTTTGACAAAACCCTGGAGCGGGTCAACCGCGGCCATACCTTTGCCGAATATCGTACTACCGCATTGGCCGCGCGACAGCGCGGCATCGCCGTATGCACCCACCTGATCGTGGGCTTGCCAGGCGAGACCGAAGAACATTGCCATGCCACATTGGATGCCGTGCTGGAAACCGGCGTTGACGGCCTCAAGCTGCATCCCTTGCACATCGTCAAGCACACGCTGCTGGCCCATCAATGGCGCAAGGGCGAGTATGCTCCGCTCTCCCGTGAGGGATACATAGCCATGGCCGCCAACCTGATCGAGCGCACCCCCGCAAACATCGTCTACCACCGGGTAACGGCGACCGCATCGCGTGACGTCTTGCTGGCACCCGCATGGTGTGCGGAAAAATGGAATCTGCTGAACGGCATCGAAATAAAGCTGAGGAAACGAGGCGCCCGCCAGGGCACCCGTGCCGGCACTCCCTTTGTGAACGAGGAATTGAAACATGTCGCTTGAACTGGTTTGTCCGGCAGGCAGCCTGCCGGCCCTGAAGGCAGCCGTCGATAACGGTGCGGATTGCGTTTACATCGGCTTTCGCGACAACACCAATGCCCGCGCCTTCGCCGGACTGAATTTCGACCTGCCTGCCGCCGGTGAGGCGGTGCGTTATGCCCATGCGCGCGGAAAAAAAGTCTTTCTTGCGCTGAACACCTATCCGCAAGCTGCCAACTGGCAGCGCTGGCAAGAGGCGGTGGATCATGCGGCAGAAGCGGGTGTGGATGCTGTCATCCTCGCGGATGCGGGTTTGATGCGCTACGCCTCGCGGACTTATCCCGAACTGCGCCTGCATCTCTCGGTGCAGGGTTCGGCCACCAATTACGAGGCGATCAATTTCTACCATGAGCATTTCGGTATTCGCCGGGCGGTTTTGCCCCGGGTACTGTCGCTTCCCCAGGTCGAGCAGCTGGTGCAGCACACCCCGGTAGAAATCGAACTGTTCGGCTTCGGCGGCCTGTGCGTGATGGTGGAAGGGCGTTGCGTGCTTTCCTCCTATATTACCGGCGAATCCCCCAATACCGCCGGGGTGTGTTCCCCGGCCAAGGCGGTGCGCTGGCAGCAAACCCCGCAAGGACTGGAGTCGCGACTGAACGGCGTGTTGCTGGACCGCTACGCCGACGGCGAAAACGCCGGCTACCCCACATTGTGCAAGGGACGCTTCGACGTCAACGACGAAACCTATTACGCGATCGAAGAACCGGTCAGCCTCAACACGCTGGAACTGATCCCGGAAATGATGCGCATCGGCATATCCGCCGTCAAGATCGAGGGCCGCCAGCGCAGCCCGGTCTATGTGGAGCAGGTAACCAAAGTCTGGCGCTCGGCCATCGACAGCGCTCAGCGCAGTGCCGAAAGCTATGCCGTAGAACCGGCCTGGATGAACCAGCTGAACAAACTCGCAGAGGGTCAGCATCACACCCTGGGCGCCTATCACCGTCCCTGGAAGTGAACATGAAGCTCGCCCTTGGTCCTGTCCTCTACTATTGGCAACGCGACGCGCTGTTCGAATTTTACGAGCGGATCGCGGCAGCGCGGGTGGATATCGTCTATCTCGGCGAGACAGTGTGCTCCAAGCGCCATAATTTCCGTCTGGAAGACTGGCTGGAGGTGGCAAAAAATCTCGCCGCGTCCGGCAAGCAGGTGGTGCTGTCCACCCAGGCGTTGATCGAATCCGAATCCGACCTCAAAACCCTGCGCCGCCTCGCTGAAAACGGCAGCTACACGGTGGAGGCCAACGATATGGGGGCGGTGCGATTGTTGTCGGGAAAGAGCTTTGTCGCGGGTTCGCATATCAATACTTACAATCCCCAGACGCTGGCGTTGCTCGCAGAATTGGGCGCGCAGCGCTGGGTGATCCCGGTGGAAATGTCCAGCCGGATGCTGGCCGACCTGCTGGCCTGCAAACCGCCAGGCATGGAGACCGAAGTATTCGCCTATGGCCGTCTTCCGCTGGCATTTTCCGCCCGCTGCTTTACTGCACGCCATTACAACCTGCCCAAGGATGATTGCCAGTTCCGCTGCCTCGATCACGCTGTCGGATTGACGCTGAAGACCCGCGAGGGCCAGCCGTTCCTCGCGCTGAACGGCATCCAGACACAATCATCCAGTGTCTATAACCTGGTGGCGGAACTGGAAAGCATGGAACAACTGGGGGTGGATGTGGTGCGTGTCAGTCCGCAGCCGTTCCATACCGAAAAGATACTTGCGCTGTTTCGCCAAAGACTGGATGACAACCTGTCCGGCCCCGAAGCCGCACAGCAGATGGCGCACCTGATGCCGGACCAGGCGTGCGACGGCTACTGGCATGGTCGGCCCGGCATAGAGCAAGCAGGCATCTCCATCTAACCGGATTTTGGTCGGCCACGATCTACCACGATACAAGGGGATAACATGGAACAACCCGCATTCACTTTTCCGCAACCCGTCGCCACACTGGTTTCGCTGCTGCCGACCTTTCCGCCCTCCTTTGTTCTTGCCAGGATGCTCAACCTTGCGCTGGGCCGGATCATCCTCAAGCAATATCTGGAACCGTTGCACGGCAAGCAGATTGCGATCCGCGTCAGGGATCTCGGCCTGGTCCTGTACTTCACGATAGATGCCGATAGATTCATTCCAACCCGTTCCGGCAAGGTGCCGGATCTGGCTATCAGTGCCACCGCGCAGGATTTCTATTTGCTGGCCACCCGCAGAGAAGACCCGGACACACTTTTTTTTAGCCGCCGCCTGATCGTGGAAGGGGACACGGAACTGGGACTGGTGGCAAAAAATACGCTGGATGCGATCGAGTTGCCGAAATTCGATGTTGCCTCGCTGTCGCCGCGCAATGTGATAGCCCGAATCAGGTCGCGTATATTTCCGGCCTGATTCAGAACCTCGAGACCTTATTCCATTTCTCAATCGAAAGTGAAATCGTGGGTTGCGTCCCACGCACCGTACAATAACGCGGCTTTGAACGAAAAGTGGTATTAGCGTTGCCCGCCAAATTCCGCAAATCGTTTTACATGCAAACTCACAGTCCGGATCAGGACGCTTTCCCGCATCACCTTACTTTACAAATCACAATATATAGTGTAATTCTATGTGTAGACACACTACATATTGTGGTCTATGATAATCGCCAATCTATCTTCGGATGGCTTTCGAGGATCAGATCGCAACTATCCGGACAAAACCCGATGGGGAGGGATCAATGTCAGATAATCAGATGGAAAACGGCAGCGGCAACCTGGTTTCACTACCCAGGGCTGTAATCAAGCGCGATGGCTCAATGGTGCCATTCGACTCCGAAAAGATCCGCTCTGCCGTCCAGCGTGCCGGTGCCGCCACAAAGGATTTTGATGCCAATGAGGCTTTTTTGCTCACCGCCCAGGTAGTCAAGGTCCTTATTCACAAATTCCGCGCCGAACCGCCGCACATCGAAAAAGTTCAGGACGCGGTGGAGCAGGTGTTGATCACCGCCAATCACTTCAAGACCGCCCGTGCCTACATCGCCTATCGCGAGCAGCACACCAAGCTGCGCCAGGATCGCAAGACCGTGGTGGACGTGGAAAGCTCGATCAATGAATATCTTAACCAGATGGACTGGCGCGTCAATGCCAATGCCAACCAGGGTTACAGCCTGGGTGGTTTGATCTTGAATGTTTCCGGCAAGGTGGTGGCCAACTACTGGCTCAACCACGTCTACCCGCCCGAAGTCGGTGTTGCCCATCGCGAAGGCGACATTCATGTGCACGATCTGGATATGCTGGCCGGGTACTGCGCCGGTTGGTCGCTGCGCACCCTGCTCAACGACGGCCTCAACGGCGTTCCCGGCAAAGTCGAGGCCGGCCCGCCCAGGCATATGTCTTCTGCTGTCGGTCAGATCGTCAATTTCCTCGGCACCTTGCAGAATGAGTGGGCAGGCGCGCAGGCATTCAGCTCCTTCGACACCTACATGGCGCCCTTCATCCGCAAGGACAACCTTCCGTATGCAGAGGTCAAGCAGTCGATCCAGGAACTGATCTATAACCTCAACGTTCCGTCGCGCTGGGGAACCCAGACACCGTTTACCAACCTGACTTTCGACTGGACATGCCCGGAAGATTTGCGCGAGCAAATCCCCGTCATCGGCGGCCAGGAAATGCCATTCAGTTATGGCGAGTTGCAGACTGAAATGGATATGATCAATCGGGCCTATATCGAGGTAATGACTACCGGCGACGCCAAGGGCCGGGTATTCACCTTCCCCATCCCGACCTACAACATGACACCGGATTTCCCTTGGGAATCCGAAAATGCCACTCTGCTATTCGAGATGACAGCAAAATACGGCCTGCCGTATTTCCAGAACTTCATCAATTCCGAGCTCAAGCCCAACATGGTCCGATCCATGTGCTGCCGCCTGCAACTCGACCTGCGCGAACTACTGAAACGCGGCAATGGTCTGTTCGGCAGCGCCGAACAGACCGGTTCGGTGGGAGTTGTCACGATCAATTGCGCGCGCCTGGGCCACCTCTACCAGGGCAACGAAGAGGCGCTGTTGCATCGCCTGGACGACCTGCTTGAAATCGGCAAGAACAGCCTGGAAATCAAACGCAAAGTGATCCAGCGCCATATGGATGCCGGCCTGTTCCCTTATACCAAGCGCTACCTCGGCACATTGCGCAACCATTTCTCCACTCTCGGGGTCAACGGCATCAACGAGATGATACGCAACTTCACCCGCGACGAGCACGATATCACCACCGATTGGGGTCACGCCTTCGCAGTGCGACTGCTTGATCACGTGCGCGCAAAGATGCTTGCTTTTCAGGACGAAACCGGCCACATGTATAACCTCGAAGCGACTCCGGCTGAGGGCACGACTTACCGCTTCGCCAAGGAAGACAGGAAACGCTTTCCCGACATCATCCAGGCCGGCACCAAGGACATGCCCTACTACACCAATTCATCACAGCTACCGGTAGGTTTCACGGATGATCCTTTTGAGGCGCTGGAACGTCAGGAGGAATTACAGAAAAAATATACCGGCGGCACCGTATTGCATCTTTACATGGCCGAGCGCATTACCAGTGCGGAGTCCTGCAAGAAGCTGGTGCGTCGCGCCCTGGAACGGTTTGCCCAGCCCTATATCACGATCACGCCGACATTCTCGATTTGCCCCAAGCACGGGTATCTGGAGGGTGAACATGATTATTGTCCGAAATGCGACCAGGAATCCCTGGCCGAAAAGCGCGGCAAAAAACTTGCGGCAGCCTGATTTCCCATCCTTGCAAGGAGACAACCATGACCGATCTGTCCAACCCAGCCAGCATCAAGACCGATGAAATTTTTTTGACCGAAGAGGAGCGCCAGCCCTGCGAAGTGTGGACGCGAGTGATGGGCTACCACCGGCCAGTCGCGTCTTTCAATATCGGCAAAAAAGCCGAGCACTACGAGCGCAAGCATTTTCAGGAATGCCGCGTCCCGTTGACTGCCTGATCAAGCCAACAGCAGGCGCAAGATGTTAAAGCTGTGTCTTTGCGCACCCTGAAATCTTAGCCAGCCTTGTCAAGCTTGCAAATCGGCGGCCTTACTCCGCTGACCAGTATCGATTTCCCCGATTGCCTGGCCGCGGTAATATTTTTCCAGGGTTGCCCCTGGCGCTGCGGGTATTGCCACAACCGTCACCTGATTCCTCCCCACGGCGAAAACCGGTTGGAGTGGTCTGACGTGATGCGCTTTCTGCACCGCCGCCGGGGACTGCTGGATGCGGTTGTTTTCAGCGGCGGCGAGCCGACACTTCAGGACAACATCCAAACCGCCGCCGGCGAAGTTCGCAACCTTGGTTTCAAGGTAGGCCTGCATACCGGTGGCATTTACCCTTCCCGTTTGGACAAACTGCTTCCGCTGCTCTCATGGGTCGGCATGGACATCAAGGCTGCCTTCCCGGACTACGACAAGGTGACCGGCACCCCGAAAAGCGGGAAGCATGCGCGGGAAAGTGCGCAGCTGCTCCTGGCAAGCGGCGTGTCATGCGAATTCCGCACTACCGTACACCCCCTTTATCACACCCGTGATTCACTGCTGCGACTGGCGGAGGAATTGCAGCAGCTGGGTGTAAAGCATTATCTGCTGCAGGAATTCCGGCCTCATGGATGCACCGACGAGGTTGTCAACAGCTATTCCGCGCGGGAATTACTGGATGACGCGACATGCGGCCGAATCGGAACGATGTTCGAGAGTTTCTCTGTGCGCTGGGCATGACGTTCGCCGGTTCTTCCGAAGAGCTGCCTGTATCGTTTCAGGATGGAGGGGAATCACCCGGGCACTATGATTGCCCTTTGTTTGAATACAGACCAGCGGGAATATGTCGTCCGTTTGTCGGTACGTATGGCTGCTTACAGGAAACTGGAACGGCGGTATGGAATACAACTTTGGTTTGCAGAACCAGCCTGGCCAACCTCGGGGACTATTTATGCCAGTAAAAAAAATGGCTTGCAGAGGAGGCAAGCCGAGGGGGAGAAAAATCAATCTATGAGTGTATTATAATACTCTTATAGATTTAGTGTCAACAGCTATCGAAAAAGTTGTTGCGAGTTTTGATCTGTCCGGTTTTGTAGCACGCAATCTGTCCGGTTGTCCTATTGCCCGAGGAGGGCGATATGAAGCCGACAAAAGTGCTACAGGAGATACGGAAGATGAGATTCGAGGAAGCTTATGAAGGATGGAATGCAGGGCGGCTGACGCAGGCCGAGGCGGCGCGAATACTGGGAGTTTGCGAGCGCAGTTTTCGCCGCTACCCGGGGCGCTATGAAACAGACGGGATAGAGGGGCTGATCGACCGGCGGCAGGAACAAGCCTCTAACCGCCAGGCACCGGTAGATGAAGTGATGGCGTTGACCGATGAGTATCGGCGCCGGTATATGGGCTGGAACGTCAAACACTTCCATAGCTGGAATATCCGCACGGGTGGCACGCGCAGTTACACCTGGGTCAAGCGGCACCTGCAAGAAGCAGAGCTGGTGCCCAAGGCCAAGAAACGGGGCACGCATAGAAAGCGCCTTGAGCGCTCTGCCCTTCCGGGCATGATGATCCATCAGGATGGCTGCACCCACGAATGGGTAGCCGGGCAGAAGTGGGACCTGATCGTCACGATGGATGACGCCACCAATGAGCACTACTCGATGTTCTTCGTCGCAGAAGAAGGCACGGCAAGCAGCTTCCGGGGCGTGCATGATGTGATCGAAGCACAGGGCCTGTTCAGCTCCTTCTACAGCGACCGGGGCAGCCACTACTGGCACACAGGCGTCCCTGTTCGGCCGCGTTTTGCCGATTTTTGTGAAATAATTTTTTCATGGACATCTCTTCAACCTTGCACTGTTATTTCACCAGCTGTTTGCGGATCGCCTGCAATTCCCGCTGGTGTTCCGCGCTGGCCTTGGGATAGGCCAATTTGAGCGCCTTGAATGTGTCGAGAACGATCTCGGAAATGATCAGCCGCGCATTCTCCTTGTCGTCGGCGGGAACAACATGCCACGGCGCATCGCGCGTGCTGGTGGCGCTCAGGCATTCCTCGTAAGCCTGCATATACTGCTTCCAGAATTTCCGCTCGGTCATATCCGCGAGGCTGAACTTCCAGTTCTTGTCGGGCTGATCGATGCGTTCGAGGAAGCGTTTGCGTTGCTCCTCTTCCGAAAGGTGCAGGAAGAACTTGATGATACGCGTGCCGTTGCGGTGCAGGTGTTCCTCCATGTCAACGATGGAGCGATAACGCTCCGGCCAGATGGCTTTCTTGTTCGTCAGTCCGTCCGGAATATTCTCGGCTTGCAGAATCTCCGGATGCACCCGGACGATCAGCACCTCCTCGTAATAGGAGCGGTTGAAGATACCGATCTGGCCGCGTTCCGGCAGAGCCTGCGTGGTGCGCCACAAAAAATCATGCTCCAGTTCCTCCGCGCTCGGATGCTTGAAACTGTGCACCTGGCAGCCTTGCGGATTGACTCCGGACATCACGTGCCTGATGGCGCCGTCCTTGCCGGCGGCGTCCATCGCCTGAAAAATCAGCAATACCGCATAACGGTTGGATGCGTAGTGCAGCTGTTGCTGTTCGCTCAGTTCCTCAACCTGCTTTTCGAGGAATTCCTTGTATTGTTTCTTCGACTTGTATACCGGTTTCACCCGCGTCGGCCACCTGTCGAGTTTGATCTTTTTCCCCGCCGGTACGCGGAAATCCTTGATGTTGATTTTCATTCTGATCCTTTCTGTTTTTCTTGGTAATCATTCGACTTCCGAGTAACTTTCAGCGCCTCGAAACCGGCGACGACGTCGAATAGCTCTTCGTCGATACCGCTCTGGCGCAGACGGTGAAAGCTGCGCTTCAAGTCCTCTGACAATTCGTCGATATTTTTTTCAGCGCGTTGCATCGCGGCCAAGCGACTGGCATTTTCGCTCGCCAGGGATTCGGCACACGCCCTGAACAGCGAGACAAAAAGATATTCGCGAACCAGGGCCGGCAGCGTCTGTTCACGGCCATTCATGACCTCGGGCAAATTTCCGGTCGGCCATGGGATTCCCTCCAGAGCGCGTCTCCACTCTTCGTCCAGCGGCAGCAGCCGTTGGCTGACCGGGGTATAAATCGCGCCGGACCCGGGGCGATTATGAAAAAGGTAAATCTGCTCTATCCCGGCTTTTTTGCGATGTCTTTCAATCTCGATCAGAATCTGCCCGACCAGCGAAGTGATGGCACTGATGGAATTCGGCAGAATGAAGTCTTTCCCCGGCAACAAGTCGGTGTCTGCGAGGCGCGACTGAATGCGTTCGCCGACCGCCCATACTGTTTTTTCACCCGGCAACTTTCCCAGCGTATCCGCGACAAACTCCACCATCACATCATTGAATTGTCCAACCAGCCCCTGGTCGGAACCAAACACCACAGCCCCTATCGCCGCTGCTTTCCTGTGCCTGGCTGGTGTCATGGTCCGGGGTTCATTCTGCTGAAAACAAGCGGCCAAACCCAGTTGCACCGTCCGGTAATAATCATCCAGAGAGCGCACCGCATTCTCGTACTGCCCGATGTTCGACGCGGCCATGGCTTTCATCGTGCGCACCACGGATTCCAGATCTCCGGCGCTGGTGATCTTGCGGCGCAGGCTCGCGGCGGTGTCGCTCATGACATCTCCTCGGCTTCCGTCTCTGGTTTTGACTTGGCATCTGATTCCGGCCTGGTTGAAGTCTCCGGCTTGGCTTCTGGCTCAGGCTGGAAACGTGCGAGTGCCTGGCGGGCGATTGCGATGATCGCTTCCCTATCCTCATCGCTCAACTGGTCGGCTGTACCGAAACGCGCGCTGACCTCTGCCGGAATTTCTTCCGCCGATTCGCGCACGGCAAGCTCGGCATCAGTCATCTGCTCCATCGGCACGTTGTCGAAAAGTTTCGCGGTCAATGCCAGCAATACGGCGATTTGCGCAGCTACCGATACCGGCGTGAATTCCGGTTGCTTGAGGCAGGCGCGGATGCGCCGCCCGTGCTCGATGATTTTGCGGGTACTTTCATCCAGCCGCGCGCCGAATCGTGAGAACGTTTCCAGCTCCTCGAACTGTGCATAGGCAAGCTTGAGGTCGCCCGCCACGGCACGGTAAGCCGCGTGTTGCGCCTTGCCGCCGACACGCGAAACGGATTTGCCGACGTCGACTGCGGGCAGCACACCCAGTTCGAACAGCGACGGCGACAGGTAAATCTGGCCGTCAGTGATGGAAATCAGGTTGGTTGGAATGTAGGCGGAAATATCCTGCGCCTCGGTTTCGATGATCGGCAGCGCAGTCAGCGATCCGCCGCCGAGTTCCGGGCACAAGTGCGTGGCGCGCTCCAGCAGCCGCGAGTGAATGTAAAAGATATCGCCGGGAAAGGCCTCGCGTCCGGGCGGACGGCGCAGCAGCAAAGACAGTTCGCGATAGGCACGCGCATGATGAGTCAGATCGTCGTAAATGATCAGCACGTCGCGGCCCTGTTCCATGAAATACTCGGCGATGCTGGTCGCGGCGTAAGGCGCGATATAAGCCAGCCCGGGCGGATCGTTGCCTTCGGTGACCACCACGACGGTGTAATCCATCGCGCCATTTTCGCGCAGGGCGGCGATCACTTTGGCCACACCGGATGCGCGCTGGCCGATTGCGCAATAGACACACAGCACATTCTGGTCGCGCTGATTGAGTATCGTGTCGAGCGCGATCGCGGTCTTGCCGGTCTGCCTGTCGCCGAGTATCAATTCGCGCTGGCCGCGCCCGACCGGGATGAGTGCATCGATGACCTTGATGCCGGTTTGCAGCGGGACCGTAACGGGCGCGCGGTCCATGATGGAAGCGGCCGGGCGTTCGACCGGCAAACGCGAGCCGGATGCCAGCGGGCCGTTGCCGTCGAGCGGATGCCCCATCGGATTGATGATGCGCCCGATCAATCCGTCACCCACCGGCACGTCCATCACGTGCCCCCTGCGTTCGACCTCATCTCCCGCATGCAACTGCCAGTAGTCCCCCAGCAGAACGACACCGATCTCGTCTTCGTCGACGTTGAATGCGACGCCATACACATCGCAGGGAAACTTCAGCACCTCCTCAAAACCCACGCCGGGAAGACCGGTAACCGTTGCGATGCCCGTCGCGATACTGGTGATCGTGCCCACTTCCTGCAACCTCAGTTGCGGCGTGCAGGCTTCCCGTGCCTGGCCTATTCCGGCAAAAGCGCTGTCGAAAACGTTCTGGAGGCTCTCGGGTTCCATGATCATTGGTTCTTTACTTCGGACTCAGATTCCGAGAGTTCAGCTTTGGCTGAAAGTGTAGACGCCACTTTATTTTCAGGCTTGGCTTTGGCTTCTGGTTCCGGCTCTGTTTCCGGTTCTGGTTCTGGTTTCGCTTTGGCTTCAGGTATACCCTCAGGCTTGGGCTCGACTTTGTTTGCTGGCTTAGCCTCGGTTTTAGCTCCAGACTCAGAATCAGCTTTATCTGCATGCTTAGTCTTCACTATGTTTTCAGGCTTAGCTTCGGTTTGTGGTTCAGGTTCCGCTTTGGCTTCAGGTTCGGCTTCGGGCTTGGGCTTCGCTTTGGCTTCAGGCTTAGGTTCGGTTTTGACGGGCTTATGAATCTTTTCCCGAATTTCGTGCTCTGCCTGCTCCCAATCCTCGGCTGCATGGCCGGTCTTGCGGCCATGCTCCTCGTAGAGCTCGTAGGCTCGTTTGCCGATTCGCTGTGTCAATTCTGACGGTTTCTTTGCCTGTGCCTGGGCTTCAGCCTTCTCCTTCTCTTTCAGCAGTTCGGCTACACCTTTTTCCAGCGACGCCAGGTAGCCCGCGATGCTCCACGCCAGCTTTTGTCCATTCGTGGTGAGCTCAATGCCGCCGATCAGTTCCGGTGCAGTCTCGAACCGGATGGGGATCTCAGCCGAAAAGGCCTGATTGAGCACCTGTTGTATCGCGGTGCGCTGGGCCGCAGGCAGGTCAAAGGCACTGCGCACCAGCGCGGGTTCAGATGCTGTCTTGAGTGCCTGGCCGATGCCATTTTTCGTCTGCTCGTCCATCTCGCGCAAGCGGCGAGTGAACACATCGGCCAGGCGTTCTTCCAGACTCGTCGCGGCGAGATCGGTTAGCGCCTTGCGCGCGATGGCGAATACTTCCTGCTGTGTCCGGCGGCTGATCGCCTGGTTCAGGTTATGGGCATCGTTTTGCAGCGCCTCCTGTCGCTTGGCGCTCAGGGCGTCGGCCGCCTGCCTCGCTTCATCGAGCAGGCGCTGGCGTTCGGTTTTCGCCTCCTCCGTCACGCTGTTCATCAGCGCGCTGCGCTGCTGCTCGAACTCCTCGTTCTTATGCTGGAACTCGTCGCGCTCTTTCCGGGCTTCGACCTTTTTCGCATCGGCGTCTGCCAGCTCCTTGGCGATCCTTTTCTCACGCGCGTCGATGGCGTCGAGGATCGGCCGGTAGAGGAAGTGCTTCAACAACCACACCAGAATAAGGAAGTTGACGACTTGAGCGATGACGGTGAACCAGTCTATCAGCATGGCTTATTTTCCCGGCACCAGCGCAATGACATGGTTCCAGAACGGGTTGGCAAAAAGGAGAATCATCGAGACCACGAAACAGTAGATTGCCGTGGATTCAATCATCGCCAGACCGACGAACAGCGTCCGGGTGATGGTGGCGGAGGCATCGGGCTGCTGGGCCAGCGAGGTCAGCGCCGTCGCAACCGCGCGCC
The DNA here is from genome assembly GCA_001577345.1 of Candidatus Gallionella acididurans. Lineage (GTDB taxonomy): Bacteria > Pseudomonadota > Gammaproteobacteria > Burkholderiales > Gallionellaceae > Gallionella > Gallionella acididurans. Next base: position 16,323 of record LSLI01000019.1, on the reverse strand, counting down.
CTTCGCCCAGCGAAGGCCCTACCACCCCGATGGCGATGGTCATGCCGGCAGTGACAATGGATGCCACCGCGATAATAGTCATGCTGTCCATAATTTCTCCTTTGCTGGTCGTGGTTGGTGCTTCAATGTTTTGCTGCCGGTTCTGGTTCTGGTGCTGGCGCTGGCTTTGGCTTGCGGACTCGCGTGGCAGCCGCGATGTAAACCGTGGCCAGGATGCTGAAGATGTAGGCCTGTACCATGCCGGTCAGCAGTCCGAGCGCGCTCATCGCGATCGGGAAGATGAACGGCGTGATGGTCAGCAGGATGGCAATTATCATCGTCCCGCTCATCATGTTGCCGAACAGGCGGACTGCCAGGGCCAGGGTGCGCGACAGTTCGCTGATGATGTTGAACGGCAGCATGATGACCGTCGGCTTCAGGTAATCTCCAAGGTATCCGCCCAGCCCCTGATCCTCGATGCCGAACAGCGGCACCGCGACGAACACACAGATCGCCAGCGCCGCGGTGGTCGATAGCGAACCGGTCGGCGGTTCATAGCCCGGGACGATGGTGAAGAGGCTCGCCATCGCGACAAACAGGAACAGGGTACCGAGAAAGCCCAGATATTTTTCCGGCTGGCTCATGCCCACCTCTGCGATTTGCTTGTCGATGCCGGTGACGACGATCTCCAGCAGGTTTTGCCAGCGCGTACGCTGCAGGCCAGCGGAAAGTTTGCGCGTAACAAGTTTTGAGCCGACCGCCAGCACGGCCATCAGCCCCCATGTGTAAACGATCGTGGCGTTGAGCTTAACAAAGCCGGATTGCCAGAAGATGATTTCATCGGGACTAAGGTGCATGGCCAGCCTCCTGCGCCAATTGGTTTTGTTGCCGCACTGCTCGTGTGAGCCTCGTCATGGCAATGCGCGCGATGATGAAACCGAACAGGCCAGCAAGCAGTCTCTGCCAGTTATCCCCGAGGATAAAATGGAAACCGAGCACGACTATGCAAGTCCGCAGCAACATGCTGACAGAGAACCACAGTGCCGGGTGTCCGGACGAAACGCCCTTGCGCACTGTCCACCACAGGCCACCAAAAAATATCGCTCCGAGCATGGTTCCCGCCAGCATAGCGAATGTCAGGCTCAACGGATCAATCATGATCGCCTCCCTCCTGCCCGTGAATTTCCCTATCTTCCTTGGCCACCCAATGCCACGCATTGAAGCAGCCCAGACCCAGGCCGATGGCCAGCAGCATCAGCGTCCAGGAGTGGCCGCCGGGATAGCTCTTGTCCAGCCAAAGTCCCAGCGCCGCACCGAGCAGCGTGGGTATCGCCACCGACCAGCCGATCAATCCCATCATGCCCAGGCCGGACCAGACCGTCTGTGTTACATGGCGTTGTGCCTTGAGCTTGCGCGCCGCCTTCTCGCCCACCTGCTGGCTGAATTCGGTCTCGCCGGTCACGGATTTTTGTTCCGGTTTTTCACTCATGATGAAACTCCGCAAAGCGACGAATAAATCCGCTCTCCAGTTTCGCCAGCACCGAACGCACGCTCTGTTCCTGCTTGTCCAGATTCAGGAATTCCCGCTCTACCGCCTCGCGCAGCTTGCCGAGATCGGTTCCCCCGATCGCGTTGCGCACCGAGACCACCACGTCCGCGCCGGACTTGACCAGGATGCCTTCATCCACGGCGAGGCATACCTCGCCGTCCGCTTCGGTCTCGAAAACCAGTATCCCCGGTTCGAGCGCCGCCACGCAGTCGAGCCGGTGCGGCAAAAGCCCGAACGAGCCTGCGCGAGATTCGGCGACGATGCGCAACACACCGGCCTTTTCGGCGAATATCTTGTAGGGCAGGAGAATCTTAAGATTCATGCGCGCTGTCTGCATGTTCCACTTCCGGTTGAGGTTTCGGTTCTGGCTTGGTCTGCGGTTCGGACTTGGCTGCCGGTTTGCCAGGAGCAGTCATTTTTTTCGCTTCGTCTATCGCGCCTATCATGTAAAGCGCGCTCTCCGGATAATCCTTGAATTCGTCGTTAAGGATGCGCTCGCAGCCATCCAGCGCATCCTTGAGGCTGACGAGCTTTCCTTCAAGGCCGGTAAACTGCCCAGTGGTAAAAAACGGCTGGGTGAGAAAACGCTCCAGCCGCCGTGCGCGGCCGACCACGTTGCGGTCCTCCGGCGACAGCTGTTCCAACCCGAGCATCGCGATGATGTCTTTCAGGTCGGCGTACTGAGCGAGGGTGCGCCGGATCTCCTGCGCGAGTGCGTAATGCCGCTCGCCGACGATGCCCGGCGTGGACATCTTGGAGCTGGACTGCAATGGGTCGATGGCCGGATAGAGTCCCTCGCTCGCGCGTTTGCGCGACAGCACGATGGACGCGGATAGATGCGAAAAGGTATGCACCGCCGCCGGATCGGTGAAATCGTCCGCCGGCACATACACCGCCTGGATCGAGGTGATCGCGCCGGTATCGGTGTTCGCGATGCGTTCCTCCAGTTGCGACAGCTCGGTGCCCATGGTCGGCTGGTAACCCAGGCGCGACGGCATCTGCCCCATCAATCCGGACACTTCCATGCCGGCCTGGATGAAACGAAAGATATTATCGATCAGCAACAGCACATCACGATGCTCGTCGTCGCGAAAATATTCGGCCATGGTCAGCGCCGCATGGCCGACGCGAAATCGGGCACCAGGAGACTCGTTCATCTGGCCGAACACCATCACCATGTTCTGCAGCACGCCCGCAGCTTTCATGTCGCGGTAGAGTTCCTCACCTTCGCGGCAGCGCTCGCCGATGCCGCAGAAGATGCTCACGCCTTCCTGTTGCCCGACCATGTTATGGATCATCTCGGTGAGCAGCACCGTCTTGCCCACACCCGCCCCGCCGAACAGGCCGGCTTTTCCGCCGCGCTCCAGCGGCATCAGTACATCGATGACCTTGATGCCGGTCTCGAACAGCTCTGATTTTGTGGAACGCCGTGCCAGGGGCGGTGGCGCGCGATGGACCGAGCGCCATTGCACATCCGACAGCGCCGGCTGGCGGTCGATGACGTTGCCGAAAACATCGAACATGCGCGCGAGGATTTCCTTGCCGACCGGCGCCTGCAACGGCCCGCCGGTGTCTTCCACTACCGCACCGCGCACCAGACCCTGCGTGGGGGTCAGCGCAATTCCACGCACCCGGCGTGCATCGATCTGGGACAGCACCTCGATAGCGATCCGGCCATCCGTCCCCGCGTGCAGCATGGAATAGATGGGTGGCAGATACGTATCAAAGCGGATATCCACGACACTGCCGCGCACCGAGACAACCGTGCCGAAATTCGCAGTACCAGGTTTGCTGTTCATGTTTTCCGACATTTATTTCCACTATCTGCAATCTAGCACGCGTCACTCATTTCGCCGGTGCTTTCCTGTTCTGGCTTGCATCCCCCTCCAATTTCCAACTACAAATCTCCGGCATCTCTTCACCGTGCTTGTCAATCGATTTCATACGCTTTCTGTCTTTGTTATGCCGCCGGGTCGTACAGCGGGGCCTCTTTCACGGCTTGCCGTGTCAGATTGAGCGAAACGGTCGCGTCGGACCAGCTCACGTCCTTGATCCAGTGCGGCGCGATGAGCACCTGATGACCGAGCCACCAATTGCTGGTGTTCACAATCAGGTATTGAATGGCCCAGGTTTCCTCGTCGACGAGCATGCCCTGTACGTGGCCGACGTCACCATCGGTCGCCTCAATGTGATAGTCCATTACCTCTTTACAGCTGCGCAGGTGGGGATCGTCATGCTGGTGCTTTGCCGTGTCAGCGCGTGCGTAAGCTTCGTCCGCTCCCGGACCTTCGCCAGGCGGTTTGGATTCTAAGCCGGCGTAGTCCGGCATCATCATGTTCGGGTAAATACCCCCGCCCCAGATGCCGGCACCGCCCCAATAAAACGGGTAGCCGTAATACCCGAAGTAGTCTATTTCGTGCTGCCGCGAAACCGGCTTTTCGGTGTCAATGTCGGGGCTGTTTTTCACCTGCTCTTTCGTAATCGAGACGGGCAACACCTTTTCGGCCCAGTCCGGGTGGCCGATCGCGATAGGCGAGATCAGCACTTTTCGACTCAAAAGCCAGCTACCTGTGTCGACAACGAGATAGCGGATAACCCACGCCCGGTCATCGAAATAGAAATCTTTCACGTGACCAATGGTGCCGTCGGTCGCGTGGATGGTGTAACCCTCCAGATCGTTCATGCTGCGTAACATTTTTGCTTCTCCTTAGTGAAGGTCGAACAGCGGTTGTCCAACGAATGGAAACCAGGCTGGAACTCGGTAACAAAATCAGCTTAAGCGCGGATCCCGATTGGTTCTGTTCGGCAGCGCACCCAGCCGGGCGGCCGCATTCCACAATGCGATAACCGGCACATCAGGCTGGTGGGGGTCGAAGGCAAGTATGCTGAGCGATGCCGTACCCAGCGAGAAATGCCGTGCTTCGGCCACCGCCAATCCGATCCAGCGTGCTGCCAGGACGCTGCCCACCTGACCGTGGGTAAACAGTGCGACATTCCCGTCCAGCTTGCGCAAGCGGGCGATGAGCCGATCAACACGACCGGCAATCTGTGCGGGCATTTCACCGCGAGGACAACCGTCCTGATAAACATTCCAGTCCGGCCGTGCCTTGTGGATGTCCACAGAGCGTTGTCCTTCGTAATCGCCATAATCCCATTCGGCCAGTTCGGGTTCCATTTCAGGGGCTTTATCCAAGCCGGCCAATTCACAGGTTTGCCGTGCGCGCTTGAGCGGACTGGTCAGCACATGTGCAAACGGGATAGCCACGAGGTGCTTGCCCAGTTCACGCGCCTCGTCCTCGCCGTTCCGGGTCAACGGAATGTCCGTGCGGCCGGTATGCCGACCCGACAGCGACCACTCGGTTTCGCCGTGCCGAATGAGATACAGGTGCAGGGAGTCGGGTTTGTCTGTCTTCATCATGCGCCGGTGGCTTCCATCGCGGCGCTGTATTCGCCGCGGCGGGCAGCGCGGTTGCACCTGGCCCGGTGGAGCAGCGCCTGTTGAGCCGCTTCCACGTTGGCGTCCCGGCCCGACCATATTTCCATGGCTGGTCGCTGGATGGCGCGGGCAAACGAAAACGCCAGCGCCCACGGCAACCGCGACTTGAAGCGGAGATTCATCGCGTTCAAGCGGGCCGAGGCCAGTTCGCCACTTTGCCCCCCCGACAAGAACGCAATTCCCGGAACAGCGGCGGGGACGGCCCGCAACAGGCACTTCACCGTGGCATCGGCCACTTCTTCCACCGTTTCCAGCTTGGGGCAGGCCAACCCCTGAAGCACCATGCTGGGTTTCAGGATCACTCCCTCCAGCATCACCCCTTGTATGTACAGCTGCCTGAAAACCGCGCGCAGAACTTCCTCCGTTGTCTCGAAACACTGCGCCAGGGTGTGGTCGCCTTCCATCAGCACTTCCGGCTCGACGACCGGGACCAGTCCGGCTTCCTGGCACAACGCCGCATAGCGAGCCAACGCCTGCGCGCTGGCCTCGATACAAGCCCGGCTGGGAATACCCTCGCCCAAAGCGATCACCGCACGCCATTTGGCGAAGCGGGCGCCCATTTGGGAATATTCGCCGAGGCGGTCGCGCAATCCGTCGAGACCTTCGGTCATCTTTTCTCCGGGATGACCCGCCATGTCCTTTGCGCCGGCGTCAACTTTGATGCCGGGAATGATGCCCGCATCAGTGATGGTCTTGATGAGCGGAGTGCCTTGTTTGTTTCGCTGGCGGATAGTCTCGTCATAGAGGATCGCACCGCTGATGCACTCAGCAAGGCCGGGTGTGGTCGCGATTAACTCCCGCCAGGCTTGCCGCGTCTTTTCTGTTTGGGGAATTCCCAACCCGGCAAATCGTTTGTTGCAGGTTGGATTGCTTTCATCCATCGCCAGCAGTCCCTTGTCGCCGGCAACCAGCACCTTCGCGATGTCCATCAGCGCTTGCTCATTCATCTTGTATCACCTCCACTTCCAGCAAAAGGTTTGCAACCATCCGGTCACGCGTTGCCCGGCGGCCCATGGCTGCCTTCCTTGTTGCGGTCAGGGCATATATAACAGAATAGCGTATTTCAGGAAATCTCCGGATCATCATCGGAGGGCATTGTCGTCAGTGCCAGTTCGATGTTTGAGGCAAGGTTGTCTGCATATTTTTCCGCCTCAAACAAATGCAGCGACTCGTAGTATTTGGCTTTCACTCGAAAATTATCGATATCGTCCGACAATATCTTTCTTGTTTCGTCTTTTGTCATCTCGCAACTCCCAAGCCTGTTTGATATGGGTGCCGACCGATGCAGGGCACCCGATTAAAATGCCAACCGCGGTTACTTCCTGAATTCCGGGTCAACTGCCGTTTGCTATTTGCCGGAAATATCGGATTTCATTTGCCCGTATTCTTCGCGGCTGATCTCCCCGCGGGCGTATCTCTCATTGAGAATATCGTCCCCCGTTTTCAGTGACAGTGAGTCATATTTCTGGTGCGCGCGGTAACTGTATCCCCAGTTCCCGATGTTCGAAAACAGCAGGAACACTATGCCGAACCAAAGCATCCAACCCCATGCCGCATACCAGTCGTTCCAATAGTAATGATTCATTTGATTCTCCTTGGTTATTAAAGCCATCAGGTTCGAGGAACTGCCACTTTTCCGGATAAAGGCAGCCATGGCTTCCGGTATCACACCTCAAAGATGATTGTGCGCTACACCCGTGGCATGCTCTGTACGTTGCCACACTTAGGTGGCTAGCACGCAGTGCGCGGCTGCTTATTTGCCGGGTTCATCTTTCCGATTCTCGCGCTCCGCCTTCTCCAATTCTTCGACTGCTTGAACGTCTTTGCGCCCCAGTGCCTCGTAGAGTTCATGCACTCGCTTGACGAGCTCCGGCGTCAAATCGGACGAGGACTTGGCTTCGGGCTTGGGCTCCGGGCTGGCTTCGGGCTTGGCTTCGGGCTTGGCTTCGGGCTTGGCTTCGGGCTTGGCTTCGGGCTTGGCTTCGGACTTGGCTTCGGGCTTGGCTTCGGGCTTGGCTTCGGGCTTGGCTTCGGGCTTGGCTTCGGGCTTGGCTTCGGGCTTGGCTTCGGGCTTGGCTTCGGGCTTGGCTTCGGGCTTGGCTTCGGGCTTGGGTTCCGGGCTGGCTTCGGGTTCAGCTTTCCGAATCTCCCGTTCCGCCTTCTCCCAGTCCTGAACTGCTCGGCCGTCCTGACGACCTCGCTCCTCGTAGAGTTCGTAGGATCGTTTGGCGATCTGCGTCGTCAAATCGGATGGTGTCTTGGCTTTGGCTTCAGGTTCAGGCTCGGCTTTGGCGTCAGGTTTGGAGTCGGAAGCCTTGGGCTGGCCGGCATTGGGCTCCGGCTCGGCGATCCCGAGGCGAACAAATACGGGAACCTTCACCAAATCCAGGACGAATGCGAACACCACCGCCGCAGCAAGCGTGCCCGCCACCACCAGGGGCGACAAGGATGTCATGGCAAATCCGCCGATGGCCAATGTCGAGGCGATCACGATATCGGCGACCGACGACAGCGCAAGCCAGAGGCTGGGACGAGTGCCCCACAAGTGCCGGCGTTCGCGAATGGCATAGAGCGTCGCCTGGCTGCCGAACACCAGGACGACGAAGGCCAGGGTTCGCAGCGCCGCTATTTCGAGATTCATGCCGAATTTGCCGATGGCCAGGACGCCGCTGCAGAAGGCCAGCAGGCAGACCCCCATGGTGACGCCGGCGATCGTCAGGTTGCCGATGCGCCACGCATTCGGCATCGGCGACGGCCGCACATTATCCGTCGTCAATGACATGGAGAGAAAGTCGCCAGTGATCATCACAATGACCATCAGCAGCGGAGTCAGGATCGCGTGCCCGGTCATGATCAGACCGGCGATCAGGAAGAGCACCGTCACGATCTTCTTGACGATGGTATTCAGCGTGTAGGTGAGGATGCGCTGGAACGTTATCCGCCCTTCCTTGACCGCGGCGACGATGCCGGCGAGCCCGGGCTCGGTCAGCACCATGCCGGCGGCCGATTTGGCGACGTCGGTTGCGGTCGAGACCGCGATGCCGATCTGCGCCTGGCGCAGCGCTGGCGCGTCATTGGCTCCGTCGCCGCACATGCCGACGGTATGGCCGCCCTTCTGGAACGCCTTGACCAGCTTGTATTTGTCCTCCGGGAGGACGCCGGCGAAAACCGCGAATTGCCCGGGGTGGACGCTGTCGGGGATTGGGCCGGGCGGGCAGACGGCACCATCAAGCCCCACCGCGCGCGCGACGATGGCCGCGGTCGCCGGGGCGTCGCCCGTCACCATCACGGTGCGAACGCCCAACGCATGCAATTCGGTAACGAGCGCTGCCGAGTCCGAACGGGGCGGATCGCTCAGCGCAATGAGTCCTGCCAGCTTCATCGCCGTCGGCGGCCCCGCCGCCACTGCCAGAACCCGGAAGCCCTGCCCCTCGAGTTCGTTCGCCGCGGCTGCCGCGGTCGGCGACGGTTGTGCGAGACCGGTGACCACGGCAAAGGCGCCCTTCACGATACGTTGCGTGCCGCCGCTCGAATCAGTCGCGGTCGCCTCGGACGTCTTCTTCGCCGGATCGAAAGACTCAAACTTGACTAACTTCGGCGCGTCGGAGACGCCCTTGCTCGAAGCGGCCGCGCGAATGGCTGCATCCACCGGGTCCTGCCCGCCATCCGCGCTCGCCAGCGCGGCCAGCGCCAAAACATGCGCCTCGTCGAAGCCGGGCATGGAATGAACGGTCGTCACCGTCAGCGCATTCTGGGTCAGCGTGCCGGTCTTGTCGGCGCACAACACATCCGTCGTTCCCGCTTCATCCACCGCAGACAGACGGGTCGGAAGGACCCCCAGCTTTGCCAGGGCTCGCGCGCCGAGCGCCGCCGCCAGCGTGAACGTGGCCGGCAGCGCAACCGGTATCGACGCCAAGACCGCCGTCAGGACGAGGGGGATGATCTCCGCCAGCGGCATCTTGAGAAAGTAGGCATAGACCACGAGCGCCGCGATGACGACGCCGTTGAATGCGGCGAGATTGCGCACCACGCGCAGCACCGCCTTCTGCTGGGAGCTCACGACGTGAGCGGTGCGAACCAGCTCCGCAGTACGGCCGAACTTGGTGCGCGCTCCGGTCGCGGTGACCTCCGCCACCGCCTCGCCCCGGCGCACCAGCGCTCCGGCAAAGGTTTGCACGCCCGCGCCGGCTTCGATGGGTACCGATTCGCCGGTAAGCATGGATTGGTCGAGCAGAACTTCCCCGCCGGTGATGTGCACATCCGCGGCCACCACGCCACCGAGGGAGAGCTTCACCACGTCGCCCGGCACCAGCTCGGCCGCGGGTACGGTTTTCCACGCGCCGTCGCGCCGGGCGGACGCGCTCAGCGCGAGCCGCGACTTCAGTGCGGCGAGAGTTGCCTGCGCACGGCTCTCCTGGAACAGTCCCAGTGCCGCGTTGAACACCAGCAGGCCGGCGATGATCGCGGCCTCGACATACTTGCCGAGCACCAGTTCGAGCACGATCGCAGCCTCGAGCATCCACGGCACCGGCGCCCAGAATTTTTCCAGCGCCATGCGCAACGGGTGCATGCTCGTATCCGGCATCGCGTTGGGGCCGAACTTCTTCAGCAGGCGTCCGGCCTCGTCGCTCGTCAGGCCGCTGGTCGGGTTATCCGTTGCGGCACCCACCGGCTTTGCATCGGGTTTCGCGTCGGATTTGTCGGATTTGGCTTCGGGTTTAGCTTCGGGTTTGGCCTCGGGCTTCGATTCAGGAGCCTTGGGCGAATCGGTATTGGGTTTCATAGTAAATGCTCCTCCCGTCTTTGCGCTGTTGAAGATTTCGTGGATTGCGGAATGCTTGTTGTCAGACTGATGCGCTCTCCATCGCCAGCAGGCTCTTGGTCGGTGGCGACCAGCATCCTCACGGTGTTTATATGTTCAAGCGCATTCATTTGGCATTGCTCCACTTCCAGTTGCGGATCTCCGGCATGTCTTCGCCGTGCTTGTTGATATACTGTTTGTGTTCGATCAGCTTGTCCTTGAGCTGCTGCTTCAGATAGATGCCCTTGTCCCCGGTCTGCGGCAGGCGGTCTATCGCGTCCATCACCAGATGGAAGCGGTCCATATCGTTCAGCACCGTCATGTCGAACGGCGTCGTGATGGTGCCCTCTTCCTTGTAGCCGCGCACATGGATGTTGTCGTGGTTGGTGCGGCGGTAGGTCAGCCGGTGGATCAGCCACGGGTAGGCGTGGTAGGCGAAGATCACCGGCTTGTCCCGGGTGAACAGCTCGTCGAAATCCATGTCGCTCAAGCCGTGCGGATGCTCGGTCTGCGGCTGCAGCTTCATCAGATCGACGACGTTGACCACACGGATCTTCAGCTCGGGCAAGTGCTCGCGCAGGATAGCGACGGCGGCAAGGGTCTCCAATGTGGGCACGTCGCCGCAGCAGGCCATGACCACGTCGGGTGCAACAGCCTGGTCGTTGCTGGCCCATTGCCAGATGCCGATGCCCTCGGTGCAGTGCTTGACGGCGGCGTCCATCGCCAGCCACTGCGGCGCCGGGTGCTTGCCCGCGACCACGATGTTCACGTAGTGGCGGCTGCGCAGGCAGTGGTCCATCACCGACAACAAACAATTGGCGTCGGGCGGAAAATACACACGCACAATCGAGGCCTTCTTGTTCAAGGCGACATCGATGAAACCCGGATCCTGATGGGTGAAGCCATTGTGATCCTGGCGCCAGACATGCGAGGCCAACAGGTAATTGAGCGATGCGATCTTCCTTCGCCACGGCAGGCGTGCAGTGACTTCCAGCCACTTGGCGTGCTGATTGAACATCGAATCGATGATGTGGATGAACGCCTCGTAGCAGTTGAACAGCCCGTGCCTGCCGGTGAGCAGGTAGCCCTCGAGCCAGCCTTCGCACTGGTGTTCGCTGAGCATTTCCATCACGCGCCCGCTGGGTGCCAGCCATTGGTCGTTCGGCACGGTGGCCGCATCCCACTGGCGCTCGGTCACATCAAACAACGCTTCCAGTCCGTTGGAAAGCGTCTCGTCGGGGCCGAACACGCGGAAATTGCGCTGTTCACCGTTCAGCTTCGCGATATCGCGCAGGAAAGGTCCAAGCACATGCGTGTCGCCGATGCCGGGCGCGCCGGGCACGGGTACCCTAGCTGCATAGCCGCGAAAATCCGGCATGCGCAGGTCGCGCAGCAATATGCCGCCGTTGGCATGGGGATTCGCGCCCATGCGTCGCTCTCCTGTCGGTGCGAGTTCGGCCAGTTCCGGTTTGAGCCTGCCCTGTTCATCGAAAAGTTCCTCCGGCCGGTAGCTCCTCATCCAGTCTTCCAGCAGCTTGAGGTGTTCGGGATGAGTATTCGGGTGTAACGGCACCTGGTGCGCGCGGAACGTGCCCTCGATCTGCAGGCCATCGACCACCTTGGGCCCGGTCCAGCCCTTGGGCGACTTCAGGACTAGCATCGGCCAGCGCGGGCGGGCGGTGTCTCCGCTGGAACGGGCGTGCTGCTGGATTTGTTTGATTCTCTCCACCGCCGTGTCGAGCGCGGCGGCCATCGCCTGATGCATCTGTTCGTGCTCGTAACCCTCGACGAAGATCGGTGTCCATCCGTAGCCGCGCAGCAACTGCTCCAGTTCCTCATGTTCGATTCGGGCGAGCACGGTAGGATTGGAAATCTTGTAGCCGTTGAGGTGCAGGATAGGCAGTACCGCGCCATCGGTAACCGGGTCGAGGAACTTGTTGGAATGCCATGCGGTGGCCAGCGGCCCGGTTTCCGCCTCGCCGTCGCCGACCACACAAGCGACGATCAACTCCGGATTGTCGAACGCCGCCCCGAACGAATGGCTGAGCGAATAACCCAGCTCACCGCCTTCATGGATTGAGCCTGGCGTCTCCGGCGCGGCATGGCTGGGAATGCCGCCGGGAAAGGAGAACTGCAGGAACAGCTTCTGCAGCCCGGCCTCATCCTGGCTGATGTCGGGATAGATCTCGCTGTAGGTGCCCTCGAGGTAGGTGTTGCCGACCACCGCAGGGCCGCCATGGCCGGGCCCGGAAACGTAGATCATGTCGAGGTCGTATTTCTTGATGACCCGGTTCAAGTGCGCGTAGATGAAGTTCTGCCCGGGCGTGGTACCCCAGTGCCCGAGCAACATTTTTTTGACATCGGCGAGTGCCAGCGGCCGCTTCAGCAGGGGATTGGCGTAAAGAAAGATCTGGCCGACCGACAGATAGTTGGCGGCACGCCAGTAGGCGTCGATCTTGTGCAACAGCTCGGGTGTAAGTGTGGAGGATTTCATGGTTTAAGTTTCCCTTTTGCGTTGAGATTGAGATTGAGATTGAGAACGCGGGTGACGGAGCGCGCAATCATCAGTTCCTCGTCGGTATGTATGACCCGCACCCTGACGCGGCCGGTGTCCGGCGATATCAGCGGTGCATGCCCGGCATTGCGCTGCCGGTCCAGTTCAATGCCCAGAAAGCCGAGTCTGTCGCATATCCGTTCACGCACAAGCTGCGCGTTTTCGCCGATGCCGCCGGCGAAAACCAGCGTGTCCAGTCCGCCCAACACCGCGGCATAAGCACCTATCCATTTCCTGGCCTGGTAGCAGAACAGCGCGATCGCTTCAGCTGCGCGCTCATCATGCGCCTCGCAGTCCAGCAGATCACGCATGTCGGAACTGGTTTCCGATATCCCGAGCAGTCCGGACTGAAAATTGACCATCTCGTTGAATTGTTTTGCGCCCATTTTTTCAGTGCGCGCCAAGTACCAGACCAGCCCCGGATCAAGGTCGCCGGAACGGGTGCTCATCACCAAGCCCGCCGCTGGTGTGAAACCCATGCTGGTGTCGATGCTCTTGCCGTCGCGCACCGCCGCAAGGCTCGCGCCATTGCCGAGATGGGCAAGGATCACCCTTCCCCTGCTCGCGGCAGGGTCGCCGAGGCGGGCGAGTTCCTCCATCAGAAATTCATATGACAAACCGTGAAACCCGTAGCGCCGCACCCCTTGCGCTTCGTAGCGGCGCGGGATAGGCAACTGCCGCGCTACACGCGGCAGATCATCGTGAAAGGCCGTGTCGAAGCACGCCACCTGAACAAGGTCGGGAAAGCGGCGATGAAACATCTCGGTCAACAGGATTTCTTCGGGCAGATGCTCGGGATCGAACGGACTGAGCCGATGCAGCTCGTCTATCATCTCCGCCGTGATGCGCTGCGGGCGGCCGTATTTCGGGCCGCCGTGTACCACGCGATGTCCCACTGCGGTCAATCCATCATGGCTGCAGCGTTCCTCGATCCAGTCCATCAGAACTGCCGCCGCCGCCGTATGATCCGGTGCCGTCACCGGGCGCGAAAAGTTGTCCGTCTGGCTCAAGCCTGTTACCCGCAAGCCGGCCTCCGGCAATCCTATCCGTTCGATCCCGCCTTGCAGAATCCTGCGGAGGGTGATTCCGGCCTCGAACAGCGCGAACTTGATGCTCGACGAGCCGCCGTTGATGGTCAGAACAAATGGGAACTCATTTTTCATAGGCATCGATTTTTACCGGCTAGCGTACTTTTAATTCGACGGAATGTTCATGACGGTCGTCTACCAAAGGGACGGTTTTTTCGGCAAGTTTTTTTCCATCGAGCAAAAGTTGATCTGCATCGCCGGCATCGGCATCGAGCCGGCTGATCGTGATGTGATAAACAGTTTGCCGGTAGCGGTAGTGGATTTTGTAGCTGTTCCAGCTTTTCGGCATACGCGGAGTCAGGCGCAGCCGATCTCCTTCCAGGTTCACACCCAATAGGGTTTCAATCAGCAGGCGATACATCCAGCCGGCTGATCCCGTGTACCAGGTCCAGCCGCCCCGGCCGGTGTGCGGCGCAACTGCATAGACATCCGCCGCGACGACATACGGCTCAACCTTGTAGACGGCGATTTGTTCGGGCGTCGCGCCGTGATGGATGGGATTGAGCAGCGAGAATAATTCCCATGCGCGGTCGTTTTCACCCATCAGGGCAAAAGCCATGACGGTCCAGATTGCGCCGTGGGTGTATTGGCCGCCGTTCTCGCGCACACCCGGAATGTAACCCTTGATGTAACCGGGATCGAGCGCAGATTTGTCGAACGGCGGATCGAACAATTGGATCAGCCCGGCCTCGCGCCTGACCAGACGCTGATCCACGGATTGCATCGCCTGTCGCGAGCGGGACATATCGCCCGCACCGCTGATCACCGACCAGCTCTGCGGCAGGGAATCGATCTGACATTCCTGATTGGTGCTGGAACCCAGCGGCTCGCCGTTGTCGAACCAGGCGCGGAGATACCATGCGCCGTCCCAGGCGTGTTGCTCGATGTTCTGTTGCAGTTGCCGCGCCTGGGTGACGCAACGGTCGGCAAAGGGGATGTCTTTGCGCGTACGCGCCAGTCCGGCAAATTGGGTGAGCACGTCGTAAAGGAAGAAAGCCAACCACACACTTTCGCCCCGGCCTTTGATGCCAACCAGGTTCATGCCATCATTCCAGTCACCGCAGCCCATCAGCGGCAGGCCGTGTTCGCCGAAGATCAGTCCGCGCTCGATGGCGCGCACGCAATGCTGGTAAAGTGTGGCTACCTCTTCAGACCGGTTGGGCAGATCATAGCAGGCTTCCTCATCCGGCTTGAGCGGACGGCCGTCAAGGAAGGGAATCGCTTCATCGAGCACGCCGGTATCGGCGACACACTTTACATAACGGCAGGTCACGAACGGCAACCACAGATAGTCGTCTGAAAAATGCGTGCGCACGCCCCGCCCTGCCGGTGGATGCCACCAGTGTTGCACGTCGCCCTCGCGGAATTGATGCGTGGCAGCGCGCAGCAGATGCTCGCGGGTGAGCGCCGGTTCGGCATGCACCAGCGCCAACACGTCCTGCAACTGGTCGCGGAAGCCGTAGGCACCGCCGGATTGGTAAAACCCCGTTCGTCCCCACAATCGGCAGCTCAGGGTCTGATACAACAACCAGCCGTTCGCCATTACATTCACAGCGGGATCGGGCGTATCAATGTTCACCGCGCCCAGGGTTCGATTCCAATAGTCCCAGACGCCTTCGAGTGCAACGCGGCTGGCATCCACCAGGCGAAAGCGCCGGATCAGGTTCTGAACCTCGGTCGGGTTGCGGCCGACGCCGAGGCGGAAACTCGTTTCCCGCTCATGTCCATCCGCCAGATCGAAGGCGACTTGCATCGCGCCGCACGGATCCAGCCCGGCGCCGGCTTTCCCGGAAAGACGTGTGCGCTTCATAGCTGCCGGTTGAGACAGGTTGCCGTTTCTTCCGATGAACTCTTTGCGGTCTCCGGTGAGCGTGCGTGTCGCATCGTTCACATCCATGAAAACGATGCGTCCGCTGTAGTCGGTGTTGTAAGGATTGCGCGCCAGCAAGGCGCCGGTCTTGAGGTCCACTTCGGTTTGCACGTGCAGCAGATTTTTATGCCGCGAGTCGCCCAATACCCATTCGCAGTATCCGGTGACCGACAGGCGGCGTGGATGCCCCGAGACGTTGCGCAATTTCAACACCGATAATTTCACCGGGGCATCCATCGCCACATAGACCCACAACTCGGAGGCGATGCCGTTTTCGCTATGTTCGAATACGCTGTAGCCAAAGCCGTGGCGAATGACATAGGGTGTTCTGCCGCGAGCGGGAGAAGGCGTGGGCGACCAGAAATGTCCGGTCTGCTCATCGCGTATGTAAATCGCCTCCCCGGTGGTGTCTTCAACAGGATCGTTGTTCCAGGGCGTCAGCCTGAATTCATGAGCATTCTCAACCCAGCTGTAAGCCGCTCCGCTCTCGGAAATAACCGTCCCGAAATAGGGATTGGCCAGCACATTGACCCAGGGTGCCGGCGTCATTTGACCGGGTTGCAGGGTGATTACATATTCGTGGCCGTCGCGGGTAAAGCCGCCCAGGCCGTTCTGAAAAATCAAATCGCGTTGCGCGAGCGGTGCGGGCAAACCGGCAGACCCGGAGCGGCTGGCCTTCAGCACCGGAACCACTGGTTCCAGAACACCGCGATGTTCCACCTGCTCCGCCAAAGTTCCCTTCTCATCGTCCAGAACTATGCGTGCCGCAGATTGCAGCAGCACGAGATCGTCGCCGGGAATTTGTTCGAGGCGGCGGACAAAGATGCCGCCGGGCTTGTCCAGCATTGGTGCTTCAATTCCGGACGAAATCAGACTGGTGATCATATCGTGCAGGGTTTGGCGGTAAACCGAAGCGTCTTCGTTCAATATAACCAGTTCGACCGTCAGCCCTTTCATACGCCAGTATGAGTGCGCCTTGATCGCTT
>LSLI01000018.1 GCA_001577345.1 Candidatus Gallionella acididurans | reverse complement strand
TGAAATTCATCGCCTGCCAGATGACGGTAGACCTGTTCGAATTCGACAAGAAGGAATTCATCGAACAATGTGAGTACGGCGGTGCGGCGATGTTCATGGGTTTTGCCGGAGATACCGATATCTGTTTGTTTGTCTGAGTTGCAATGGCTGTTCGTAACGACGGGGTTCTTTACTATAATTATCGAGGGGGTATCGTCATGAAAATGAAAAAAAACAAGTTGCTTGTTTCGCTATTGACCGCAGGTGTAATGGTGTCTCCGCTGGCGCATGCCACCAACGGTTACTTTCCGATCGGCGTAGGCCCGAAAACCGAAGCCATGGGTGGCGCCGGCATTGCGCTGCCCCAGGACGCTTTCGCGGCTGCCGCCAATCCGGCCGGGATGGTTATGGTGGGCGATCGCACCGATTTCGCGCTGACCTGGTTCAAGCCTACCCGCAACGCCGATATTACTGGCAATGGTGCTGGCCTGAATGGTTCTTATGACGGCAATGGCAGGAGCAATTTCTTCATTCCCGATTTTGGCTATAACAAGATGATCAGCAACGACACCGCACTGGGCGTGGTTGTCTACGGCAACGGCGGCATGAACACCCAGTACAACAACAACCCGTTCGGCGCCGTTGGCGCCAGCGGCAACCTCGGTATCAACCTGGAACAATTGTTCATTGCGCCGACCTGGTCTAAGAAACTCAACGCGACCAATTCGGTAGGCGTCTCGCTGAACCTGGCCTACCAGATGTTCAGCGCTACCGGGTTAAACGGGCCGGCATTGGGTTCAATGTCCAGCAATTCAGCTGCGATGAGCGATAACGGCACGGACACATCCACCGGCTACGGCCTGAAGGTGGGCTGGACCGGGGAAATCACGCCTATGGTAACGCTGGGCGCGACCTACCAGAGCAAGACCAAGATGAGCAGTTTCAGCAGTTACAGCGGCCTGTTTGCCGGCCAGGGCAACTTCGACATCCCGGCCAACTATGGGGTGGGTATTGCTGTCAAGGCGACGCAGGCAACCACGGTAGCATTCGATGTCGAGCAGATCGATTATTCGGGCGTCGCTTCCGTTGGCAATACCTTTCCGCAAGCATCCCCGCTGGGAGCTTCAAATGGTCCGGGCTTCGGCTGGCAGAACATGACGGCGTTCAAACTCGGGATGAGCTATGTCTACGATTCCCAGCTGACACTGCGCGGCGGACTCAACCATAACAACCAGCAGATACCGAGCAACCAGTCGTTGTTGAACATCCTGGCGCCGGGCGTGGTGCAGAACCATTTGTCGCTGGGCGCAACCTGGACGCTGGCGAACAAGTCTGAAATTACGGTGGCTTATGTACATGCCTTCCAGCAGACCGTCAACGGTTCCGGATCGATCCCCGCCGGGTTTGGTGGTGGCAATGCAAACATCAGCATGCACGAGGACTCGATCGGCATTTCTTACGGCTGGTAATCGCCAGTCCGATTGTTGCAAACCTGAAGCCCGCCGTCGAAAGATGGCGGGCTTTTTGCCGGCGATGAAATATGGGCGGCCCGGAATTGCAGCGGTCAGCTGGCCGCGATGCGCTCGTGGTAGCGCGCCCGAAACAGCAGGCGCGGGCTGTCCGGTTCATTGCTGAAGGCTGCGCGATCATGCAGCACGTTGTTGCACAACAACCCCATGCCGGGCTCGAGCGTCACGCTGTGGATGTGGGGCAGGGCGGAAGCCAGCAGTTTTTCCAGAGCGGCGACGGCCTCCAATGTGGCGGCGTCCTGTTTCCAGATTATGCTGCGGGTGCGGGCGGTATAGCGCATGTGCAGTGTCCCGCTGGCCGGGTCGACCGAGAACACCGGGCCGGTCTGCGCGGCGCGCGCCACACCCTGTTCGTCGGTGCGTTCGGGTATCGTCATCGCGTCCGCTGCGGACAGTGCGCGGATGAAATCGCTATTTTCATCGCGCAGCATCAGGTAAGCGATCTCATGGTCCAGCAGGCGATTCCCGCCGCCTTGCCCGGCGCTCTGCACGCAATGCATCACCATGCCGCGTATCAGTCGTTCAGGCGGATTGTAATAGCCGTCGGTGTGCCATTTGATGGCGCGGTCGGTATAGGGAATATAAGCCTGGCGCTGCCCGTCATCTGCACATACGGTGACGCGCGTAATGCCCTGTTCGCCGGCCAGCCAGTTGGCGTCCAGGCTGGCCAGCCCGAACTGCAGCCCGAACCGGCGCACGGTATCTTCGTCAGCCGCAGCGTGGCTTGCATAAATCGCCATGTTGCCGCGCTGGCAACGATCCAGCAGCGCGGCATGTTCAGCGACAGTCAGGGCGTCGGGTTTGTTGACTTCGACGACCAGTTCGCCAGCACCACAGATAGCGCGGGCCAGCTTGCGGTCGCGCCAGTGCAGGTAAGCCGCGGGGTTGTCGAGATCGAACGGATTTTGCATGAGACGGTCAGGGCAACCCGGAGCGCATCAATCGCCGCTGGTGACCTTGCGGATGCGTGTCTGCGGGGCTTCCTTTGCAAACAGGTCCTGCATGGTTTTCTCCACCATGTCCACGGCACCCGGTGCCTCTATGCTCATCATCTGGTCGATCACCCATTCGACATCCTTTTCGTCCATGACTTCGCGCATGCAAAACGCGAGGTAGCGGGTGAAGGCGAATTCGGGGCCGTCAGCGCCATAGTTGAACTCGGCATATTCTCCGGCGCGCTGGTTGAGCTTGTCGATAAAAAGCTGCTTGTGATTTGTGATGCTGTCATTCATCAGGCGGCTTTGATTTTCCGCCAGGGTTTCCGCCACGCGATTGGCCAAAGTGCTGGTGAATGCAAATCTGTCGTCCGCGGACAGCTGGCGATGGGCGATACGGTCCGCGACCTGGATCAGGAACACCAGGAATTCGGTGATAAAGGAAAAATACTGCGGGCCGATGGCAATCTCGAAATTAGCCCTGCGGGTATTCTTCAGCGCATTGTCGGCGATGCGCCAAATCGTGAACGCCATCGCCCCGGCAATCTCTTGCGGAGTCTTTACGCGGTCACTTTTGAACCATTGGCTTTTGATGCGCATGTCAGGTCAGCCGGCAGATCCGGTCAGCCCTTTTGCAGGAAAAATTCATATTCGCCCGGGGCCGTTTCGACCGTGCTGACAATCTTTACACTGGTCGTGTCTGCCCAGCCGACGATGTCGGAGCGGATACCGGGGCAGTTGCTGATGAGCTTGAGGGTCTCGCCGACTTTCATTCCGTTCAGCAGCTTCCTGGCTTCCACGATGGGTCCCGGGCAATGCACGCCGCGAATGTCGAGTATGACATTTGCCTTGTGCGATTCTCCCTTGCCTTTCATGACGTAGTAGCCTGTGCCGCCATCCGGCATGGTTTCCGTTTTCAGCACCTTGTTGTGGGTCTGCTCCGCCCATGAAAAAAGATCGTCCTTGGTGCCCGGGCAGTCCGAGATCAGCAGCAGAACCTGTTCCTTTTTCAGGTCGTCGACCACGCGCTTGGCACCGAGCAGCGGTGCGGGGCAGGTCTGGCCGCGCATATCCAGCTTTACATTGGCATGCAAGTCTTTAGTACTCATGTTGGATGTCCTGTCATTTTTTTAAACATCTTAATTCCTGAAGCATCAGCTTTTGAGGCGGATGGGCCTCAATAGCCGCCCTTGCCATAGGGCTGGGGCAGACCGGCGACTTTTGCACCCTGCTTGGCCGGGCCGGTCGGAAATAAATCATACAGCGCTTTGCTGTCCGCCTCGGGCCAGAATTCATTGACGCCTTTCAGCATATTGCGGAAATTCGGCGTGTGCCCGTGTTCGCGGTACTGGTCGCGCATGAAATTTACGACTTCCCAATGCCTGGGTGTCAGCTCAATGCCTTCTGCCGCGGCGATGACGTTTACAATTTCGTCGCCATAATCCGGTTCCAGCAAGTAGCCATCATCATCGGTTTCAACTTCTCTGCCTGCTACGGTATAGCCCATCTCTGACCTCCATCAAAAAAAGGAAAAAACTTAATCTTCACTCAAGCCGGTGATGACTTTGTAGGGTACGAAAATGCCGCAACCAAATTGGCGGTCATCACCCAGCCCGGCATATTGCAATTGTATTGATGCTTCCGGCTTCAGGTCATGCAGAACCAGACTGTAGCCATGGATATCTCTTTGGCCGCTGCTGACGGACAGGCGCTTGCCGCAGATCAATTTTCCCGTAACGCCCAACTCCGCCATTTGTTTGCCGATGTCTTCCACGAACAGCACTTCATCACTGGAACCGGTTACCAGTTGGGCGTGAATAGTCGGGTAGGGCTGGATAGTGCGCGTCTTCGCAGCACCGACGCGCATAGAGCTTCCCGCTATATCGAGTTGCTGCCCGGCCAAACTGGATGCGACAGACTCGGCAAATGTGGTCGGCATGCGTATTGCCAGCTTGGCGCGTTTGGCAAGCAACATACCCTGACTATTGACTGTCGAGCGTAACGGCAGCACCCCGACCCGTTTTTCTTCCGCGAACCGGGGGACCAGGCGCAACAATGCGGCCCAGAGCGCAAAGCGATAGTCGGCGGGTATCGTGCCGCCGTCCAGATCGAATACTATATCGACCATGTCGGGAAGATTGTTGTCAGTCATTTGCCGCCAGTTTCTGTGTATCAGCCCAGCGTTGCATCGCCGCGGCCCAATGTTGAGCGGTGTCAGGATCAATGTCGAAAATGGTAAAACGTTTGCCTTCCCGAATGCGTATGCGCATCAGGCTCATGCCGCCCTCGACATGATCTATCTGCTGCAATTCGATCTCCTGGCTTCCCAAAGGAACCTTGAATCTGGCTAATTCGCTGATTTGTGTCATTACAGTTGCCCTTGATCAGGTTAAATGACGGCACCCCTTGCAGATCACTCTGAACGAGTCATTTTATGCGTCCCAGTGTATCTTTAATCTGCTTCTGATTGGAATACTACTGGGGGAAGGCACACTACTACCCTTAAGGGTTATTGAAGATACCCGCTAAGGGTGATGGAATGCACAAGGCAATATATCGTAGGATGCTAATAGATCAACGAAGATGGACATACCGCAGTATCACAGCGGATGAGTTCAGCCGGATCACCAATTCCCCCGTCTCTGCCGGGTCATTAAATCGTTTGCCAGCAGCAAGCTACGGGCAACGCGACTGAAAGGAAGATTATTATGGCTAAGAAGATGCATGATACCCCAAACCTGGATCAACTCGAGGATGGTCCGTGGCCCAGTTTTGTGACTGGATTGAAAGAACTGGCCAAGGATAAAGATTATGTTGTCGACCTGCTCGGTCAGCTTGAGACTTCATACCGGACCAAGAAGGGCTACTGGAAGGGCGGTACGGTCGGAGTATTTGGTTACGGCGGCGGGATTATCCCGCGCTTCACCGAACTGAAGGATGAAGCCGGCAAGCCGATTTACGAGGATTGCACTGAATTTCATACCCTGCGCGTGATGCCTCCCGCCGGCATGCACTACGATACCGATACGCTGCGCCAGTTTTGCGACATCTGGGAGAAGCATGGCTCCGGTCTGATTGCGTTCCATGGCCAGTCCGGTGACATCATGTTCCAGGGCGCGACCACCGACAACGTGCAGAAGGCTTTTGACGAGATCAACGAGATGGGTTTTGACCTCGGCGGCGCGGGACCGGCAGTGCGCACCTCGATGTCCTGCGTGGGGGCGGCGCGTTGCGAGCAGTCCTGTTACGACGAAGCCAAGGCGCAGCGCAGCGTCCTGAACACTTTTCTGGATGACATACACCGTCCCTCCTTGCCCTACAAGTTCAAGTTCAAGTTTTCCGGCTGTCCGAACGACTGCATGAATTCGGTGCAGCGTGCCGACATGGCGGTGATCGGAACCTGGCGCGACAACATTCGCACCGATGAAGCGATGGCCAAGCAGTGGTTTGCCAAGCATGGCATGGACGAGCTGGTGAACGACGTTGTGGCCCGTTGCCCGACCAAGACTTTCCAGCTCAAGCAGATCAAGAATGTCAAAACCGGTCCGAGTATCTCCAGCGTTGCGATCAGTGACACTCACGCGATAGAGATCGACAACCACGATTGCGTGCGTTGCATGCACTGTATCAATGTGATGACCGGTGCTTTGGCTCCCGGCAAGGACAAGGGTGCGAGCGTGCTGGTCGGCGGCAAGAGCACACTGAAGATCGGCGGCCTGATGGGCACGGTCATTATTCCTTTCATGAAACTTGAAACGGATGAGGATGTGCAGAAACTGGTTGACCTGGGACAGCGCACCATAGACTTTTTTGCGGAAAATGCGCTCGAGCACGAGCGTACCGGCGAGATGATCGAGCGTATCGGCCTGATCAATTTCCTGGAAGGCGTGGAAGTCGAAGTCGATCCGAACATGGTTTCCACCCCCCGCACCAATCCATATGTCCGCACCGATGGCTGGGATGAGGAAGTTGCCAAGATCAACGCCCAGAAAATCAAAAAGCAGCAAGCCGCCTGAGGAGACATGAAATGAACCAAGCAGTTCAAGAAAAACCCGCCGCAAAGCGCAAGCCCAAGGAAACCGGGGTGCCGGACAACAAGAAGTATCTGCACCCGTTGATGGCGAAGAACTACGGCAACTGGAAATATCATGACCGCCCACGCCCGGGAGTGTTGCATCACGTGGCGCACAGCGGCGACCAGATCTGGACGGTGCGTGCCGGCACGCAGCGGCAGATGGACGTGGGAACCATCCGCTTGTTGTGCGATATTGCCGACAAGTACGCGGAAGGTCACGTGCGCTTCACGATCCGCTCCAACATCGAGTACATGGTGTCCAAGGAGGAGAAGGTCGCTCCGTTGATCGCTGAACTGGAAAAACACGGTTTCCCGGTGGGCGGTACCGGCAACTCCATTTCGATGATTTCACATACCCAGGGCTGGCTGCACTGCGATATTCCGGGTACGGATGCTTCGGGTGTGGTTAAGTCATTAATGGATGATCTGATCGTTGAATTCAAGCGCGAGGAAATGCCCAATCGCGTTCATCTTTCGACCTCGTGCTGCGAGATAAATTGCGGCGGTCAGGCTGATCTTGCGATCATCGTGCAGCATACCAAGCCGCCGGTGATCAATCACGATCTGGTTGCCAACGTATGCGAGCGTCCTACGGTAGTGGCGCGTTGCCCGGTCGCGGCGATACGCCCGGCCATGGTGAATGGCAAACCTTCCCTCGAAATCGACGAGACCAAATGCATGTGCTGCGGGGCCTGCTATCCTCCCTGCCCGCCGATGCAGATCAATGATCCGGAGTATTCAAAGCTGGCGATCTGGGTGGGCGGCAAAAATTCCAACGCCCGCGGCAAACCGACTTTCATGAAAATGGTCGCGTCTGGCCTGCCCAATAATCCGCCAAGATGGCCCGAAGTCAGCGTTGTGGTGAAGCGGATATTGAATGTTTACAAGGATGATGCGCGCCCATGGGAGCGCATGGCTGACTGGATAGACCGCATCGGCTGGCCGCGTTTCTTCGAGAAGACCGAATTGCCGTTCACCAAGTATCTGATCGACGATTGGCGCGGCTCTCGTTCCACGTTCAATGCTTCAACGCATATACGCTTTTAACCTGGAGTGGCCGCATGAAATTCGGGATTGTTGTTAACGAAGGGCCTTACCAGCACCAGGCCAGTGATACGGCCTACCTGTTCTGCAAGGCCGCCATTGAAAAAGGCCATGAAGTATGGCGCGTGTTTTTTTATCACGATGGTGTGAACAACGCGTCGAAGCTGACAGAGCCCCCGCAGGATGACCGGCATATTGTGAACCGCTGGGGCAAGCTTAACGAAGAGCATGGCGTGGATCTTGTTGTTTGTGTGGCGGCGGCTTTGCGACGCGGCATCAAGGAGGAAAACCTGGCGAAAGGTTTCAGGATTTCCGGTCTGGGACAGATGGTGGAAGCGGGCGTCAAGACAGATCGTTTGATCGTGTTCGGCGATTAAGGGGGCGGGATGAGTGAAATCAAGAAATTCATGTTCGTTAACCGCAAGGCTCCGCATGGCACGATATACGCGCTGGAGTCGCTTGAGGTGGTGCTGATCACCGCTGCATTCGATCAGGATGTTTCCCTGGTATTTCTGGATGACGGCGTATACCAGCTTAAAAAGGGGCAACAAACCAAGGGTATTGCGACAAAAAACTTTTCGCCGGCCTATCGCGCGCTGGAAGGTTACGACATCGAGAAATTGTATGTGGAAAAGGAATCGATGCAGGCACGCGGACTCAGCGAGGAAGACTTGCTGGTGGATGTGACCGTGTTGGGGCGCGCAGAAATGGGCGAGTTGATGAATCAGCAAGACGTGGTCTTGAGCTTCTAGGGGAGAGCCGTTAAATGTTGCATATCATCAACAAATCACCCTTGACGAACTGCGCGCTCGACAGCTGTTTGCGCGTGGTTCAATCGGGTGACATTTTGCTTATTGAAGACGCGGTCTACGCCGCCACATCCGGCAATGTGTTTGAGGATAAAATACGCGAGGCGATGGGACGCTGCAAAGTTTATGTTTTGCAGCCGGACCTTGATGCGCGCGGATTTGGCGATCGCATCATCGATGGTGTTTCACCGGTCGATTACGGCGGCTTCGTCGATCTCACCACGACCAATAAAAACTGCCAATCCTGGCTTTAACTTTAATAACATTAAGGAGAATTACCATGGCCAACATCGAAGTCGAAGGAAAATCATATGAAACCGACGAAGAAGGCTATCTTGTCAATCTGGCTGACTGGAATAAGGATATCGCCGAATACATCGCCAAGACTGAAAATGTAGATATGACAGAGCAGCATTGGGAAGTCATCAATTTCCTGCGCGAGTATTTTGAAGAATACCAAATCGCTCCGGCCGTTCGCGTGCTGACCAAAGCGATAGGGAAAAAGCTGGGAGCCGACAAGGGCAACAGCGAGTATCTGTATGGATTGTTCCCATATGGTCCGGGCAAGCAGGCTTGCAAGATCGCCGGATTGCCCAAGCCAACCGGTTGCGTCTGATCCTGATATTTGAGTTTATATACTGCAACTGATCCTAGATGAGCACCTTATTTGCAATCCTGTTTTACTTTGTCACTTTGGTGTTTGTCGTGGGCACGTTTTACCGTATCGGTGTTTATACCCGCACTCCGGCACCGCTTAAAATACCTACTACGCCCGCACCAATGAACACCGGCGGCGTAGTGTTGCGCATGATGCGGGAAGTATTCCTGTTTGAAAGCCTTTTCAAGGCGAATCTGTGGACCTGGGGCCTGGGGTGGTTGTTCCATGTCAGCCTGGCACTGGTTCTGTTGCGTCACCTGCGTTATTTCACCGACCCAGTCTGGCCCTGGGTTGCGTTCGTCCAGCCGTTTGGCACGTATGCCGGCATCACCATGCTGGCCGGTGTTGCTGGATTATGGGCGCGGCGAATTTTTGTCGAGCGCATCCGCTATATCTCCACTCCCTCCGACCACCTGATGCTCGCACTTTTCATGGCGATCGCGATATCCGGTCTGACGATGAGTTTTTTTGTGCATACCGATGTGATAGCGGTTAAGGGATTCATGCTTGGCTTGATGCATTTCGACTTGCAGGCCCTGCCTTCCAGCATCGGTCTTTATGTGCATCTATCACTGGTCGCGCTATTGATGATGATTTTCCCGATCAGCAAGTTGTTGCATGCACCCGGGTTGTTTTTCTCACCCGGCCGCAACCAGGTAGACAATCCCCGCGAAAAACGCCATATCGCAGCCTGGGCGAAACGAATGGAATCGGAGAACTAGCATGGCGGAAATTACTGCACCGGCTTACCGTGTTATTCCCATCATTCCCGCATTGAAGCCGGGTGCGATGGAGGGAAGCGGTCCTTATGTTTCCGGTGAGAAAATGAATGAGGCGTTGGGCTTTCCGGGCAAGCTGGTGGACGACTGGCATGACAAAGCCATTGCCAAAATGGGCGACCTGCTTGGCAAGTACCGTTCGCTCAAGGTGTACATGGACAGCTGCGTGCATTGCGGAGCCTGTTCGGATAAATGCCATTATTTCATCGGCACGCAGGATCCGAAGAATATGCCGGTCGCGCGGCAGGATTTGATGCGCAGTGTGTACCGGCGGTATTTCACTTTACCGGGAAAGCTGTTTCCCAAACTTGTAGGCGCGCGCGACCTGACCCGCGAAGTGCTGGACGAGTGGCACAACTATTACCATCAATGTTCAGAATGCAGACGCTGTTCGGTATTTTGCCCGTATGGAATCGATACCGCCGAAGTCACGATGGCGGCACGCGATATTCTGGATTCCGTGGGCTATGGCCAGAAGTACGACATCGAAATCATCGGCAAAGTGCACAAGATCGGCAATAACCTCGGTTTGCCCGCCCCGGCGCTGATCGATACGATGGAGGGGCTGGAAGAGGATGTCAAGGAAGCCACCGGTATTGATGTGCGCTTCCCGATCGATATCAAGGGTGCGGAAGTTCTGTTGATCACGCCGTCGGCGGATTTTTTTGCAGAACCGCATATCGACAGCCTGATCGGTTATGCCAAGGTATTCCACGCGACAGGTACCAGCTGGACGCTGTCGTCCATGTCATCCGAGGCAGCAAATTTTGGAATGTTCATCGGCAATTATGAGCAATTGCGCAAAGTGGCGTTGCGTATCCGCCAAGCCGCACTCGAGTTGGGCGTAAAGCGCATCGTGGTCGGCGAATGCGGCCATGCATGGCGCGTGGCATACAGTTTCTGGAATACCCTGAGCGGCGTGGGCGAGGGCGCCGATCCGGATGACAAGTTCGCCCAGATGCTGCAGCAACAACTTGATCACCGTTACAGGCAGCCGACGCACATCTGTGAATTCACCTGGGACATGATCGAACGTGGCGCGCTGTCCCTCGACAAGGAAGCCAACGACAAGCACATCATCACTTTCCATGATTCCTGCAACGTGGCGCGCGGTTCCAGCATGGGCGGATATCCCGGTGGCCAGTTCGATATTCCGCGCAATATCATCAAGTCGGTGGCCAACCATTTCCATGAGATGGATCCGAGCACCACTCACGAAAAAACATTCTGCTGCGGCGGCGGCGGCGGGCTGCTGACCGACGATTTGATGGACTTGCGCGTGAAGGGTGCCTTGCCGCGCATGGAAGTGTTGAAACAGGTCTCGGATGAACACGGGGTTAATTTCATGGCAGTCATCTGCGCAATCTGCAAGACCCAGTTCAGCAAGGTGATGCCTATATACGGATTTGACAGAAGAATGGTCGGTGGTGTTCACCAGCTGGTCAGCAACGCAATCAGGCTGGGTGAGAAATAACAATTAATTGGAGGCAGGCAATGTCATCAACAACTGAAACAACTCAAAAAATCACCTTCCGCCGCTATAAAGACGGGGACAATAAAGTCGGCCGCCTGAGCGAAAAAATCATGCAGGCAAGCTTTACGCACAAATGCCCGACCTACATCCAGTCCACGCCGCCTTGCCAGGGCAGTTGCCCGGCGGGCGAGGATATACGCGGCTATCTGGCCATCGTGCGCGGCACCGAAAAGCCGCCGGTCGGGGCCGACGGCAAACCGGCCATGCCCTGGCAGGAATATGCGTTCCGGCGTTTGACCGAAGCCAATCCCTTTCCGTCGGTGATGGGCCGGGTTTGTCCTGCACCCTGCGAGACCGGGTGCAATCGTAATGCGCTTGAAGACCATGTCGGCATCAACTCGGTGGAACACTTTCTCGGCGAATACGGGATTGCCAACAACCTCGCATACCATACCGATGCCAAACCCACCGGCAAAAAAGTTGCAGTCATCGGCGGCGGCCCGGCCAGTTTGTCCTGCGCCTACCAGCTCACCCTGAAGGGTCATGAAGTCACCGTGTTCGACGAGCACGAACATCTCGGCGGCATGATGCGCTACGGCATTCCGGGTTTCCGTACGCCGCGCGAAGTGCTGGATGCGGAAATACAGCGCATCACTGATCTGGGCGTGAAGACGAGGATGAAATGCCGCGTGGGCAGGGACATTACTCTGGAGCAGATCCGCAAGGACTTCGATGCCGTTTTCCTCGGCATGGGTGCTCAGGCCGGACGTGCCTTGCCACTTGAAGACAGCGCTGCACCCAACGTGGTGACGGCTACCGCCTTCCTCAAGGCGTTCAATGACGGTCGTCTCCAGCATGTTGGCAAACGCGTAGTGGTAGTCGGTGGCGGTGACACCTCCATCGACGTGGCGACAGTCGCACGGCGCCTCGGTCATCTTGAACAATCCCAACCTACAGATTTCGAGCAGGCCATCGCAGGCCAGGTCGCTCATGACGTGGCAGAGATTTCGGCCAAGCAGGGTGCGGAAGTGACACTGACATCGATCTTTGCCATCGACAAGATGCAGGCGAACAAGCATGAAATAGAACAGGCGCTCGCAGAAGGTATCGCGATCCGCGGCAGCTTGGCTCCAATAGGCATCGTGCGCGGCGCGGATGGACGCGCCACCGCGTTGCGCATCATCCAGTGCGAGGCAAAGCTGGTCGGCGGCAAGCTGGAGGTCAAGAACATAGCAGGGACCGAGGAAGATATTCCCGCCGATCTTATTGTGTCGGCAATCGGGCAGGCGGTGGACTTTACCGGGCTGGAAGAATTCAATAACGGCAAGGGCGCTGTCTCGACGGATCGCAATTACCTGGTCGCCGGACAGAAGGGCGTGTTCGCCGGCGGGGACATCATAAGACCGCATCTGCTGACGACGGCAATCGGCCACGGCTCCATCGCGGCGGATGGCATACACAATTATCTGCTCGGCAAGGACCTGGAGAAACGCCCCAAGATTGATGCCCACCAATTCGACCTGATGCGCAAGATGGTGGAAAAGGGACTCGAGGTCAAGGAGGTGCATGAACCGTTGCGCGGCACATTCGAAACCAATGTCGCGGTGCACAATTTTGACAATCGCTCGGATCGCTATGTGATCCCGCACGATAAATTGTTCCTGGGCCATTTTTCCATCGTCGCGCGCAACAAACGCAACGTGATTACCCTGAGCAAGGAGTCCGCGCTGGGTAACTTCCAGGACCGCCTCGGCGTGCTGCCCCAGGACCAGGCGGTAGCGGAGGCCAAACGCTGCATGAGCTGCGGCATGTGCTTCGAATGCGACAACTGTGTGGTGTACTGCCCGCAAACTGCCGTATTCCGCGTACCCAAAGCCAAAGCCACGCTGGGCCGCTATGTCGACACCGATTACAACAAGTGTATCGGCTGCCATATTTGCGCGGATGTGTGCCCGACCGGATACATCCAGATGGGGCTGGGCGATTAATCAAATGGGCGAGTGATAGAAATGTCAAAATTGTTCGCTCTGCTGGCAATACTATGCATGTGTGCTTCTGCAACTGCCACGGAAATTTACGGCATGCCCAAGCTGGATATAGGCAAAGGCGGCCAGTGCGTGGCCGATCCGCAATGGATGCGCAAGAACCATATGCGCGTACTTTTTCAGCAGCGCGATGAAACGGTACACCAGGGCATGCGCGGCGGGAAATTCAGCCTGAAAAACTGCATCGAATGCCACGCAAGCCTGCGCGACAACAGCGTGACCGGCCGTGCCGACAGTTTCTGCGAAGGCTGTCACAGTTTCGAAGCGGTCAAGATCGATTGTTTCGAATGCCACTCCAGCAAGCGCAGTTCCTCTTTGGTGCAAGGGGAGTCCAAATGAGCGATACGAATGAGATGAGCAACACGAGTGAGCAGCGCAGGCAGTTCCTGAAAACATCGGTCGGTGCGGCGGCAGTGGCCATTGCCCCGGGAATGCTGATGTTCGACATGGCGCATGGAAAGACCGAGGCTGTTTCGGGCAAAGTGCGCTGGGGCATGCTGATCAACACCGCAAACTGTGAAGACTGCGACAAATGCGTGAAAGCCTGCAACAAGGAGAATGGTTTGTCCGGCGGCTTGAGCCCGACCGACTCGCAATGGATACGCAAGGTCGAACTCAAGGACATGCGCACCGAGCGATCGCTTGCGTTGCCGATGATGTGCCAGCATTGCGCGGAACCCCCGTGTGTCGATGTCTGTCCGACGGGTGCTTCATTCAAGCGTGCAGATGGCATCGTGCTGGTGGACAAGCATATCTGCATAGGTTGCCGCTACTGCATGATGGCCTGCCCCTACAAGGCACGCTCATTCGTGCACGAACCGCTGCACGACCAGAAGCCCGATGTCCCGCGCGGCAAGGGTGTGGTGGAGAGCTGCACGATGTGTGTGCAACGCATCGATAAGGGCCTGCAACCCGCATGTGCCGAGGCGTGCCCCAACAAGTCCATCCTGTTCGGCAATCTCAACGATCCGGGCAGCGAAATCTCAATTAAGATGCGCACGGAAGCTTCCACCCAGGTGCGCGCTGATCTGGGACTGGACACCGGTCTCCGTTATCAGGGGATATAAATGGCAAACCACTCTCCATTGCGGTTCAAGAACAGAATCTTCTATGCACTGGTTGCCGCCGGTGGCCTGGTCGTGCTGATGGGTTTGTATGCGGCGCATATGATGGAGGGGCACGGCCATATCATCACCGGCATGAACAACCAGATTGTCTGGGGGATGCCCCATGTGTTTGCCATTTTTCTGATTGTCTCGGCGTCCGGCGTCCTCAACGTTTCGTCCATTGGTTCGGTATTTAACAAGCCGGCCTACAAGGCCAGGGCGCCCCTGGCGGGCCTGCTTTCCATCGCAATGCTCGCTGGCGGGTTGTCAGTATTGATGCTGGACCTGGGACGCCCGGACCGCATCATCGTGGCGATGACCCGCTTCAATCCCACTTCTGTCTTTGCCTGGAACATCTTTCTCTATTCGGGCATGTTCGCGGCAGTTGCGCTGTACCTGTGGACCATGATGGAAAAACGCATGAACCCGTGGTCCAAGCCTGCGGGTTTGCTGGTGTTTGTCTGGCGTTTTGTGCTGACGACCGGTACGGGCGTGATCTTTTCCTTTCTGGTTGCAAGGCAGGCATACGGTACGGCGCTTTTGCCGCCGATGTTTATCGTGATGTCTTTCGCCTGGGGTATGGCGGTGTTCCATGTGGCGCAATCCTCCATCTATGAATGGAACGAAAAACTGCTGGATCCCTATGTCCAGAAACGCATGAAGAACCTGATGGGCGTCCTGGTGATTGCCGCGTTTTATTTTGTTGCGGCCTACCATCTGACCAACCTGTATTTCGCAAGACAAACCGGATTCGAACGTTTCATACTGCTCGATGGCGGGATTTATCCGTTGATATTCTGGATAGGCTACTTTCTGCTGGGGAACCTGCTCCCGCTGCTGCTGATTTATCATCCTGCGCTGGGTAAATCGAGGTCCATACTGTCCGCCTCATTGCTGATCATCCTGGGCGGTTTTTCCTTCCTGTATGTGTTCATCATCGGCGGCCAGGCGTTTCCGTTGTCCATTTTTCCCGGCTACCAGGTTACCAGCAGTTTTGGTGATGGAGCCATAGGCCTGTACCAGCCGTCATTGCCTGAAATAATGCTGGGAATGGGCGGTGTGGGCATCGCTTTCCTGATTACAACCATCGGAGTTCGCGTGCTGGATTTCGTACCACACGAGTTGCCGAAATCAGCCTGAAACCTGAAATGAGCAGCCGATTACTGATTTCTGCGGCGCACAAGTCTTCCGGAAAAACGATGGTCAGCATAGGCTTGTGTGCCGCGCTCAGCAAACGCGGGCACGCGGTCCAACCGTTCAAGAAAGGTCCCGATTACATCGATCCGATGTGGCTCAGCCTGGCATCCGGACGGGCCTGCCGCAACCTCGATTTGTATTTGATGGAACACGATGACATCACCGCCACTTTCGCGCGTCATAGTGCGGAAGTGAATCTGGTAGAAGGCAACAAGGGCTTGTATGACGGACTTGCGCTGGACGGCAGCAACAGCAACGCCGCCCTGGCGAAGTTGCTCGGTTTGCCTGTGTTCCTGGTGATCGATGCGCGCGGCATGACACGCGGCATCGCGCCGCTGATACTCGGTTATCAGGCATTCGACCGCGAAATCAATATCGCCGGGGTGATTCTCAATAATCTGGGCGGAGGCCGCCACGAGGCCAAATTGCGCGCGGTCATCGAGCACTATACGGATGTACCGGTAGTCGGCGCGATCCATCACGACGAGCGGCTCAGCATCGTCGAACGGCATCTTGGCCTGATGCCCAGCAACGAGTCTTGTGTCGCC
This sequence comes from Candidatus Gallionella acididurans, assembly GCA_001577345.1. Taxonomy (GTDB): domain Bacteria; phylum Pseudomonadota; class Gammaproteobacteria; order Burkholderiales; family Gallionellaceae; genus Gallionella; species Gallionella acididurans. The sequence continues at coordinate 19,391 of LSLI01000018.1, read as the reverse complement.
ACGGAAAAAATCAAACAGATAGGCGACGCCATCGCTGAGCAGGTCGATCTGGACAAACTGCTTGCGCTGTCGCAAAACGAGCCGTTGAACGCTCCGCACCTTGCCAGGGTCAGTCCGCTGCAATGCGGCGACAGGGTGCGCGTGGGCATAGCGCGCGACCGGGCATTCGGTTTTTATTATGCCGATGACCTTGATGCGCTGGAAGCGGCAGGGGCAAAGCTGGTGCCATTCGATACTTTAAATGATGCACGCCTGCCGGATATTGACGCACTTTATATCGGCGGCGGTTTCCCCGAGACTTGTGCCGCAGAACTGGAGGCAAACAGTTCATTGCGTGGCGAGATCAAGCAGGCAATCGAAAATGGCATGCCGGCCTATGCCGAATGCGGCGGACTGATGTATCTGTCGCGCAGCATCGAATATCAGGGTCACAGCTACCGGATGGTGGGCGCTATCCCGGGCGATGTGAAAATGCATGACAAGCCCGTGGGTCGTGGTTACGTGCACCTGAAAGAGGACGGAGAGCACCCGTGGCCGCGTCCCAACGCACCCGCGAAGCAGATCAAGGCGCATGAATTCCATTATTCCAGCCTGATAAACCTGCCGCCGGACACCCGCTTTGCCTACCATGTCGAACGCGGCTACGGAATAAACGGTGAGCGGGACGGACTCGTTCTGCACAACCTGCTGGCTTCCTACACCCACTTGCGCACCATCGGCAGTTGCTATTGGGCGACCCGCTTTGTCGCTTTCATCCGGCGAAAATTGGAACTGCGCAGGAATTTCGAATCAACACATCCAACCAACGAACAACATGACACAGAAACTTTATCAGGCGGCTATCGCCGCCTTTGACCGGGCCAATGCCGAAGATCCGAACAAGGAAATGGCCGATGGCCAGGAGTATCCCAAGGAGTTGCTCTACGCGCACAGGCTGAGCGAAATGTTGCAACGTTACGCACCCGGGGCTCATGAGGCAGTGAAGCTCGCGGTGCGCGCCCAGCACATTCAGCGCTGGAAAATCCCGCGCAGCAACTATCCCATGGACAGGAATGGCTATCTGCAATGGCGTACCGGGCTGTACAGATTTCATGCCGAAACTGCCGGACGTCTCATGCAGGAATCAGGTTATGATGACGACATGGTGGCGCGCGTCAAGGCAATCGTCAGCAAGAAGGGTTTGAAGGTCAACTCCGAGACACAGATGATGGAAGACGTGGTTGATCTGGTGTTCCTTGAAGATTACATCGTCGGCTTCGCTGCACAGCACCCGGAATACACCGAAGAAAAATGGATACAGATCATACGCAAGACCTGGCAGAAGATGTCCTCAGGTGCACATGAATTCGCACTTGCGGGAAAAATAAAATTACCGGAAGCTCTGCAACCGTTGATCCTGAAAGCAATACAGAAATAATGGACTATCTACCTATATTTGCCGATATCCGCGGCAAACTTTGTCTCGTGGTCGGCGGGGGTGAAGTCGGGAAACGCAAGGCTGGCGTGCTGTTGGAGGCGGGAGCGAAAGTGCGTCTGGTCGCCCCGCAGATAGATCCCGAACTCTCCAAGCTGCCGGGCGTGGAAGCCATCAACGCGCGTTTCGAGGCACATCACCTCGAAGGAGTTACGCTGGTCATTGCGGCGACCAATGACCGCAGCGTCAACCGGCAGGTCTCGGAACTGGCGCGCTCACGCAACATCCCGGTAAACGTGGTGGACGATCCGGAATTGTGCAGCTTCATCATGCCGGCCATCCTTGACCGTTCGCCTTTGATGGTGGCGTTTTCCAGCGGGGGAGCATCTCCGGTCCTAACGCGCATGATGCGCGGCAAACTGGAGACCGTGATCCCACAAAACTACAGCCGCCTTGCGGCATTTGCCGAACGGTTTCGTGAACTGGTCAAGCAGCGCGTCACCAATCCGGCCAAGCGCCGGATTTTCTGGGAGAACGCACTGGAAGGCGTGATCGCCGAGACGGTGCTGACCGGCGATGAAAACAGTGCGGAGGCCATGCTGGAACAAATGCTGGCCGACGAGGACAATATTCAGCACGGCGAGGTGTATCTGGTAGGTGCCGGGCCGGGCGATCCGGATTTGCTGACATTCCGGGCTTTGCGCCTGATGCAGAAAGCCGACGTGGTGGTCTATGACAATCTGGTGTCAAAGCCGATTCTCGAAATGACGCGGCGCGATGCGACGCGTATCTATGTGGGCAAAAAACGCGACGACCATACCTTGCCGCAGGAAAAAATCAATGAACTGCTGGTGCGCCTTGCCAAAGAGGGCAAACGCGTGTTGCGCCTGAAGGGGGGGACCCATTCATATTCGGTCGCGGCGGCGAGGAGATAGAGACGCTCGCCGAACATGGCATCCTGTTCCAGGTCGTGCCCGGCATCACCGCGGCTTCCGGCGTTTCCGCCTACGCGGGCATTCCGCTGACCCACCGCGACCATGCGCAGTCCTGCATATTCGTGACCGGCCACCTGAAAGACGGCAGCATGAAACTTGATTGGGATGCACTGGCCCGGCCCAGGCAGACTGTTGTGGTCTATATGGGCTTGCACGGTTTGGCGACACTATGCGGCGAACTGGTCGCGCACGGTTTGCCGGGCAATACTCCGGCCGCGATCGTGCAACAAGGCACCACGCAAAATCAGCGCGTCGTCACCGGAACGCTTGAAACTCTGCCGGAAATTGCCCTGGCTGAAAAACTGCATGCACCGACCCTGATCATTGTTGGCGGCGTCGTCACGCTCCGGGAAAAACTGGCCTGGTTCAACCCGGGGTAACCGGATATTTGTAAAATTAAATACACATACTTAAACGAACCTAAAGGAGGAGTACCATGAACGGAATGTTATTCAAAAGCATATTCCTGGCGATGGCATTATCGTTCGGTGTGGTCATCGCGCACGCGGATGAAGCGCTCTTGAAGCCGTTCGTGCTCGCTTCCAGCGGTGCGGGAACGGTTGCCGAAAAAACCGCACAGGCTAAGGCGGCGCTGAGCGCAGGCGGCTTTACCGTAGTCGGTGACTATTCCCCGTACCCTGACGCCGAGATTTTGATCGTGACCAACGATGAATTGAAAAAAAATGCGGCGGCTTCCGAACATGGAGGTTTCGGTGCGGTGCAAAGAGTGGCCATCACCAAGGCAAAGGACGCTGTGCAAGTCAGTTATACCAATCCTGTGTACATGGCGAATGCATACCGCATGCAGGGTGACTTGAGCAATGTGGCGGCGCAATTGGGCGCAGCCCTGGGCAAAGTGGAAGAGTTCGGTTCCAAGGATGGAATGTCAGCCAAGCAGGTGCGCAAATACCATTACATGTTCGGCATGGAATATTTCACCGATCTGGATGTGCTGGCTGAATATCCCAGCTACGAAGACGCGGTGCAGGCAGTTGATGCCAAATTGACCGCCAATAAAAACGGCCTTGCCAAGGTTTACCGCGTTGACATCCCGGGCAAGCAGGAAAGCGTGTTCGGTGTTGCGATGAAAGCTCCGACCGAATCGGAAAAATATATGGACGACAGGTTCATCATGAGCGAGATCGATTTCCATGATATCAAGTCAACCGCGCACCTGCCCTACGAGGTCTTGGTTGATGGCAACAAGGTTTATGCGATGTATGCGCGTTTTCGCATTGCAATCGACTTTCCCGACTTGAGCATGATGGGAAAGAACAGTTTCATGAACATCATGAAGACGCCCGATGCGATTCGTGATGCGCTGCAAAAAACAGTGCGGAAATAGCCGCTATAGAATTTATAACATGCAAACTGGAGATGGTAATGGCTGACAAAGACACATTAAGCGACGCTAAGCGCCGCAAATTCTTGATCAAGGTAACCTCGGTCGTCGGTGTGGCTGGCGCCGCTGCCGCGTGCCTGCCCTTTATAGACAGCATGAACCCGAGCGCTGACGTGCTGGCCAAGGCTACAACGGAAGTGGATCTGTCGGGAATACCGGAAAGCGGAGTGCATATAGTCGCCTGGCAGGGGAAACCGGTATTTGTCTATCACCGTACCCAGGCCGAGATCAAGGCGATGGAGGCCAGCAATGGCGTCCTGGATCCGGAGTCCGACCAGCAAAGGGTCAAGCAGCCGGAATGGCTGGTTGTGGTTGGGGTCTGCACGCATATGGGTTGTGTGCCAAACAAGAGTGATTCCGGCTGGCTGTGTCCTTGTCATGGCAGCGAATATGACGACAGCGGCAGGGTTGTGCGCGGCCCCGCACCGAAAAACCTGGAAGTGCCGCCTTACAAATTTGTTGCTGCTGACAAGATCGTTATCGGCGTAGCCTAGGAGAAGACCATGAAAAACAGAGTTATTGGCTGGATAGACCAGCGGTTTCCACTCAGCAGCTTCGTCAAGCACGACCTGACCGAATATCCCACTCCCCGCAATCTCAGCTACTGGTGGAATTTCGGTTTCCTGGCGGGTTTTGTTTTGGTGCTGCAGGTGGCTACGGGCATCTTTTTGGCCATGCACTACAGGGCTGATGCTTCGCTGTCGTTTGACTCGGTGCAGCACATCATGCGCGACGTTAATTACGGCTGGCTGTTGCGCTTCATGCATGCCACCGGTGCGTCGGCTTTCTTCATGGTGATTTATATCCATATGGCGCGCACGCTCTATTACGGTTCCTACCGCGCGCCGCGCGAGCTGATGTGGTGGACCGGACAGGGTTTGCTGCTGATGTTGATGGCAACCGCATTCATGGGCTATTTGTTGCCATGGGGGCAAATGTCCTACTGGGGTGCGACCGTGATCACCAATCTGTTCAAGGTCACGCCTTACTTCGGTGATCAAATCGTGACCTGGCTGCGCGGCGACTACTCCGTAAGCGATGCAACGCTGACGCGCTTTTTCTCGCTGCACTATTTGTTGCCGTTCCTGATCATTGGTGGCGTGGTGGTGCATCTGGTCGCATTGCATACCGTCAAAAGCAGCAATCCGAGCGGCATCGATCTGGCAGCCAGGGACAATATCCCGTTCCATCCTTATTTCACCAGCAAGGATTTGTTTGGCTTGGGCATATTTTTGATCGTGTATTGCATCTTCGTGTTCTTTTTTCCGAACATGCTGATGGATCCGGCCAACTTCATTCCGGCCAATCCTATGCAAACACCGGCCGAAATTGTTCCTGAATGGTATTTCCTGCCTTTCTATGCGATTTTGCGCTCGGTGCCGAACATGGTGGGTGGTGTGGTGGCGATGGGATTGTCGGTGATGATGTTCGCGTTCATGCCGTTCCTGGATCGTTCCCGCATACCCGGCGGTGCAAGTAACCGACCCATGGTCAAGCTGGGGTTTTACCTGTTTATTATAAATATGCTGGTGCTGGGTTATGTCGGTGCTCACCCGGTGTCCGAACGTACCCTCCTGATCGGGCATATTGCGACAATTTTCTATTTCGGCTCGTTCTTCCTGATCCCGTTCATATCCAAAGCCGAGGAGAGATGGCTGATCAAGCGCGGTCTTTCACCAGAATTGAAGGAGTTGATGGAAAGAGAGGCCAGGGAAAAAACCCAATCGCAGGCGCGCCGTCGCAGTGGAGATACCAAATGAAAAAATTCATCGTTTTATTGATATTGTGTTGTGCTTCCTCACAAGTATGGCCTGAAGAGGCAACGCTTCAGAATATCAAGGTTGATACTGATCTGCCCGCAATCGAGCGCGGGATGGACGACCTGATGAATAACTGCCACGCCTGCCACTCGCTGAAATATATCTCGTATCTTGACCTGCTCAAGTTGGGCATCGACAAGAAAAAAGTGGATTTCATGCGCGGCGATCAACCGCTTGCTGCGCCGCTTACGGGCATGTTATCGGACGAAGCAGCCATGCAAATGTTTGGATTGGTGCCGCCGGATCTGAGCCTGATGACCAAGGCGCGCGAGGGCGGGCCGAGCTACGTGTATTCCTACCTGCTGGGTTATTACAACACGCCGGACGGGGTGACCCACAACCGTATCTTCCCTGCAACCAAGATGCCGGATCCGCTTGGGATCAGTACTGCAACTGATCCTGCCAAACGGGAAGAATTGAAGAAAACCGCGCATGATATCGTTTCATTTCTGGCGTGGGCGTCCGACCCACACAGTGCGGAGAGGCACAGGCTGGGCTACTATGTAATTGGGTATCTGCTCTTTCTGACGGCGTTGCTTTATGCTGTGAAGAACAGAATCTGGGCCGGTTTGAAAAAGCATTGACCGGGGACTGCGGGTGCGTCTTTGCCATGCATGATCAGCAGAGATCTTGTATGGCATGCAACCGGCATGATACAGCCGGAACAGGCGCGCCCCGCCGTCTTGTCAGATTGCCGTTTTGCACGGGAGCCCGAACGTTCGGTCGACCGCAATGTCGGGAATGAAGTCAACAAGGAGTTTGTATGTCTGATAAATTATTCGGGGCAATAAAGACGGGTGATGTCGAGTCTGTGCGGCAGATGCTGGCTGCCGGGGCCGATACGGGTACGCGTGACAGCGAAGGAGCGACTCTCTTGATGGTGGCGTCCCATACCGGCAACCTGCCCATGGTTCGGGTGTTGATCGAGGCGGGTGCCGAGATCAATGCAAGCGATGAGCGCGGCTGGACAGCATTGATGAAGGCCGCTTATAACGCCGAGCAGGATCGGGGATTTGCGGATGTCGTTCAGGCCCTGATCGATGCCGGGGCGAACGTTGAAGCGCCTATCGGCTACGGGATACGCCCCCTGATGCTGGCTGCGGGTTATGGCGAAACGGCCGTCGTGGAGACGCTGTTGCGTGCGGGAGCCGATGTCATGGCGCGGAACGATGGCGGCCTTACTGCGCTGATGATGGTGAAACAAAAGCATTACGTGGATGTGATCAATGTGTTGCACGAAGCGGAGCGGGAAGCGGGGGTGGGCGAGGGAAGTTGCTCCAGCAAAAATGAACCCGGGTCGCGGGTGGTGACCTTTCTGAAGCCTGCAGGAAAATCCTGATCCATATATCCGCGGCAGAGCACGTAAGTGCCAACCGCTGAAAGAGAAATATGCCTTACTTTGTTTACAAGATATTTGAAAAGCCGATACGACACCTGGAGAAGCTGGAGCAGCACGATGCTTTTCGTGAAGCATCAAACCGCGCCAAGCAGATGCGCGTTGAACTGACCGGCGATGCGGCATACTCGATCAAGGTGATTTTTGCCGAAACGGAATTGCACGCCGAGGATTTGCTCAACCAGGTACGTGCACCCATACCCAATCCACAGGACGATTAAACCGGCATTTCATGGATGAAACTGCTTATCGGCAGGCATTGTCCGCAACGGTTGCGGATGCCTGCCCGTTTGAAAAAACCATACTGGCCAATTGTGCGTCTTGCTCCAGGGCAGGAAAGCGCAATATAGCCGAGCGCGAGATCGTTTACTGCAATAATGCCGAAGCGCTAGTGCGTTGTATCGAATTGCGCGATTTGTTGCGGCGCAATTTCAGTTTTACCCTGGGGAAATTGCACATAGACAAGCCCTTGCCGCACGCACAGGAAATGCGCATGCAATGCGGCGGCCTGAGAGCGCTGCAGTTTTCTCTGGATGCCAGTGAACAGGTGGATGACGTGGCCGGTTTGCTTGAATTGTCGCTGCAAAAGTTTGGCAGCCTGGCCGAGCTTCCGTATTCCCAGATGGTCAGGCTGGCCAAGACGCTTTACAAACCACGTTAGCATTTTTATGTCCGCGGCCGCCTTGCGCGGCGCACTACAGGAGCAACGCCGTATCATGTCCAAGCAGCCGACCGAAATAAAATTGCACCAGCAGTCCCGCACGCTTGAGATCACCTTTGGTGACGGCGAGTCTTACCAGCTGTCCCACGAGTATCTGCGGGTGTATTCCCCGTCGGCCGACGTCAGCGGACACGGTCCAGGCCAGGAGGTATTGCAGACGGGCAAAAAGGATGTCGTGATAAGTTCACTGGTCCCGGTCGGGAGCTATGCCGTGCAGATAAATTTTGATGACGGGCACGACACCGGTCTTTACACCTGGGAATACCTGTACAAACTGGGTGAAAATCATGCTGCATTATGGCAGGATTACCTGGATAGACTGGCAGCGGCCGGTGCAAGCCGTGAACCGCGTGCCGGGGCAAAAAAATAGCCGGGAAGAATACCCGATAAAATTAGTCAACATAGTTTAAAATCCGAACCCAAGCCTTTAATCTGATCCAGGAGTGAATAATGAGTTTTATCGAAACTGATGTGCAAAACGCGTTAAAGAATTTGATCGATCCAAACACCAAAAAGGACTTTGTCAGCGGCAAATCGGTGAAGAACATCAAGATCAGCGGCAACGATGTGGCTCTGGAAATCATGCTGGGATATCCGGCCAAGAGCGTGTGGGACGAGATCCGGGCTATGGTCGAGGCGCACCTGAAAACCGCATTGCCCGGAGCAGGCAAGGTCAGCGTCACGGTGTCCAGCAAGGTCGTGCCGCACGCGGTGCAGCGCGGCGTGAAGCTGGTGGAAGGCGTGAAGAATATCATCGCCGTGGCCAGCGGCAAGGGTGGCGTGGGTAAATCCACCACGGCTGTCAATCTGGCCCTGGCCCTGGCTGCCGAGGGCGCGCGAGTCGGGGTGCTGGATGCCGACATATACGGTCCTTCGCAACCCACGATGCTGGGTATATCAGGCCAGCCGACATCGGTTGACGGCAAGTCTATGGAGCCGATGATCAATCACGGCCTGCAGGCCATGTCCATCGGCTTCATGATAGACGGCGAAGATACCCCCATGGTCTGGCGCGGTCCCATGGTGACCCAGGCGCTCGATCAACTGCTGCACCAGACGCGCTGGGACAACCTGGATTACCTGGTGGTGGACCTGCCGCCAGGCACCGGCGACATCCAGCTTACCCTCGCGCAAAAAGTGCCGGTCACCGGCGCGGTGATTGTCACCACCCCGCAGGACATCGCGCTGATGGATGCGCGCAAGGGACTCAAGATGTTCGAGAAGGTCGGCATCAAGATCGTCGGCATCGTGGAAAACATGAGCACGCACATTTGTTCAAAATGCGGCCATGAAGAACATATTTTCGGTGCGGGCGGCGGGGAGAAGATGTGCGCCGATTACAACGTGGAATTCCTCGGCGGCCTGCCGCTGGACATCCGCATCCGCGAGCAGGCCGATTCGGGCAACCCCACCGTGGTGTCCGATCCGGACGGCAGCATCGCCAAAACCTACAAGCAGATCGCGCGCCGCATCGCGGTCAAGGTCGCGGACATGGCCCAGGATCACAGCGCGGCTTTCCCCAAGATCGTGGTGCAAAATACCTGATCTGTTCAAATATCTCTTCGCGCAACGAAGAGATATTTCATAACGCGGGTAAGACAGATGACAGGGTCACTGCAATTTGATGTGACCCTGGCTGGATTTACTTGCGCTTGGCAATTTCGGGTAGTTCAACTTTTTTGACCACGCCGCTTTCGATAAGCAAGATGTAGTGTTTCTGCACTTCCTTGACCGTGACGCCGGGCGATACTTCCCCATTGGCCCTGATCGCGCGCGGGGGTTTTCCGTTGGCGGCAATGATTGCGACACTTTCGTCCGGATTGCTCGCCATCACCACGCCCTTCAACTGAAAATTGCTGTCGCGGGCACCCGAATGACCGCCAAACAAACTTGCTGCGGCACCCGCTTGCGGGACAGGCCGGGCTGTCTCTGGCGGTGCTGCGACGCGCCGCACCGGGGGCGTGAAAAATTGCATCGCCCAATAGGCGGTTGAAACGCACAGGGCGATGAATAACACGAAACTTGCAATCAGTGGCCAGCGGTTCATTGAATTCCTCATAATCAGCGTTCTGCGTTAACGTCAGTGAACCAGCTGGTTGATCTCGATGATAGGCATCAACACGGCCAGCACGATCAGCAGTACCACCACGCCCATCGCCAGTATCAGCGCCGGCTCAAGCAAGCCGGCCATGGTCATCGCGCGCCTTTCCAGATCCTGTTCCAGTGCGCTGGAAGCTCTTTCCAGCATCGCCGGCAATTCTCCGGTGACCTCGCCGGCGCGGATCATGTGGATCAGCATAGGCGGGAAATGCTTGTGCACCGATAACGCCCGCGCCAGGCCCACACCCTCGCGCACGCTGTTCGTCGCTTCTTCAACCTGCGCGCGCATCGCGACATTGGTCAGCGTGTCGCGACTGGTTTGCAGGGCGCGCAATATTGGCACGCCGGACCCGGTCGTGATCGCCAGAGTGCTGGCGAAGCGCGCGGTGTTCAGGCTGCGCTCGAATCTGCCATACAGCGGTGCCGACAACAACCAGGTATGCCAGCGCAGCTTGGTCGCGGGGACTTTCAGCGCGCGGCGCCAGGCGTAAGCCAGCGCAATGACGACCAGCAAAACGATCCAGCCGTCATGACGCACGAAGTCCGAAACAGCCAGCATCACCGTGGTCAGGAACGGCAGCTTCTGTTTGGTGTTTTCGAAAACCGAGACGATTTGCGGCACCACATAGGTCAACAGGAAAATCACGATCAAAAATGCCACCACGGTGACGATCGCCGGATAGGTAAATGCAAGCTTGATTTTTTGCACCAGCGTATTGCGCCGTTCGATATAGTCGGCCAGCTGCGACAGCACCCGCGCCAATTGGCCGATATGTTCGCCGGATGCGACCAGTGCGCGATAGATGTCGGCAAAGTCGCGCGGATGCCGCGACAGCGCGTCGGAAAGCGATGAGCCGCCCATCACTTCTGAGCGGATCGACGCGATCAGATCACGCACATAGGTTCGCTCGGCTTGCTCGAGCAACGCGGTAAATGCCTGCTCCAGCGGCAGGCTGGCTTCCAGCAAGCTTGCCAATTGCCGCGTGAACAGGGCGAGCTCTATCGTGGAGAGGCGGTCGCCGAATGCACTGCGTTTGGCCAGTCCGCTCCCGTCGAGCTGGGTCGCAATCGCAGCCACGCTGATCGGCACCAGACCCTGCGCGCGCAGTTCGGAACGGGCGGTGCGGGCGCTGTCGGCATTGACCACGCCTTTCTGGCTGGCTCCTGTCGCATCGACGGCCTCATAACGAAATGCTGGCATGGCGTGTCCCTATTCCTGGGTCTTGGTGACGCGCAGCAATTCCGCCTGCGACGTCGTGCCATCGATCAACCGGCGCTCGCCATCCTCGCGCATCGTGAGCATCCCGTCGCGCTGCGAGGCTGCACGGATGTCGGCTTCAGATGCGCGGTTATGGATTTGCGCGCGTATCTGTTCGGTGGTCTGCAATAACTCATAAACGCCGAGCCGGCCCTGGTAACCGGTGTGGCTGCATTTGTCACAGCCGGTCTCATGCCAGAATTGGCCGTCCTGCCGTTTGCAGTGCTCGCATAGTTTTCGCACCAGCCGCTGGGCGACCACGCCGATCAGCGAGGACGACAGCAGGAATGGTTCTATGCCCATGTCGAGCAGGCGCGTGATCGCGGCCGCAGAATCATTGGTGTGCAGGGTTGCCAGTACCAGATGGCCGGTCAGGGATGCCTGCACCGCGATTTGCGCGGTTTCCAGGTCGCGAATTTCGCCTATCATGATGATGTCGGGGTCCTGGCGCAGGATCGCGCGCAACGCCTTGGCAAATGTCATGTCGATACGCGCATTGACCTGGGTCTGACCGACGCCGTTCAATTCATATTCCACCGGGTCCTCGACCGTCAGGATGTTGGTGCTGGTGGTATTAAGCCGGGTTAGCGCGGCATACAGCGTGGTGGTCTTGCCGGAGCCGGTCGGGCCGGTGACCAGCACGATGCCATGCGGCTGGGTGATCAGCTTGTCGAATTTTTCCAGCACGTCCGCGCTCATGCCCAGGCTGTGCAAATCCAGTTTGCCGGATTCCTTGTCGAGCAAGCGCAATACAGCACGTTCCCCGTGCGCGGTGGGCAGCGTGGAAACCCGCACATCGACCGGCCTGCCGCCGACGCGCAGCGTGATGCGGCCATCCTGCGGCAGGCGTTTCTCTGCGATGTCGAGCTGCGCCATGATTTTGATGCGAGAAATCAGCGAAGCATGAATCGCCTTCTTCGGCCGCACCACATCGCGCAGGCTGCCGTCGACGCGAAAACGCACCACCGAAATCTGTTCGAACGGTTCGATATGGATATCCGATGCGCCTTCGCGCAAAGCCTGGGTCAACAGTGCGTTGATCATGCGGATCACCGGCGCGTCATCGGCGGATTCCAGCAAATCCTCGATAGCCGGCATGTCCAGCATCAGCTTGGTCAGGTCGAGATCGGATTCATATTCATCGATGACTTGCGCCGCATTGCCGCCCGAACTTGCATAGGCTTTGGCGATGGCGGCTTCGAGCTCGTTGCGCGGCATCGATTTCAGCCTGATGCGGCCGAAACAGCGGCTCACCTCTGCGATTGCGTTCGGCTTGGTCGCATCGGATATCCAGACCTCGACCGGGCCGTCCGCAGCGCCGTCACGGTGTGCCAGCAGCGCGAAATCGCGGGCGAACGCATAGGGTAGAAGGCGGGTATCCATCACAAAGTTCCCATCGCTGCTTACTGCTGGGGAGTGACCGCTGCCGGAGGTTGCGCAACGGGGCTTGACGGGGGCATGGCCAGCAGTTTTTCAGGCGGAACGATACGCTTGAATAAAGAGCCGCCATTGCTCCTGTCGAACATTTTATCCGCGTTTATACTGCCGTTTTCCAATGGGGGCAGTTGTGGCTTGTCCAGGTTGGGCAGGAAATTGGATTGCTCGGGCAGTCCCTTGGCTTCCTCACTGCGGATAAAGTCATAACGATCCCCGGCCAGATCCACGCTCTGATCATCGTTGCGAATTATGGTTGGCCGCAAAAACACCATCAGGTTGGTTTTGATGCGGCTGCGGGTCTTGTACTTGAACAAATTGCCGATGAAGGGAATATCACCGAGCACCGGCACTTTTTCCACGCTGTCCTGCACGTTGTCGTCGATCAAGCCGCCCAGCACGATGACCTGCCCGTCGTCGACCAGCACGTTGGTATCCAGCGAGCGCTTGCTGGTGATAAGCCCGGCCGGGTTGGTCGCATCGATTATTGCAGAAGTTTCCTGATAGATCGCCAGTTTGACCGTGCCACCCTGGGAAATCTGCGGCTTCACCCGCAGCGTCAAGCCGATATCCTGGCGATCGACAGTCTGGAACGGGCTTATCCCTACCGTGCCGGGTGTTGTGTATTGGCCGGTAATGAAAGGCACGTTTTCGCCGACGATGATCTTTGCTTCTTCATTGTCGAGGGTAAGTATATTCGGCATGGACAGGATATTTGCTTTGGTATCGGTTGCCAGCAAATGCACCAGTGTGCCCAGGCCTGCCTGGTTAAGAATGCCCAGAGTCAAGCCGTTGCCCGGCGGCACCAGCGTGTTTGCGGCTTTTGCACCGGCCTGGGTGAGCAGGTTGTTGCCCCCTCCCTGCGGTGTGAATGCGGTCACGGCACCGACCTCGGCACCGTTGGCGCTTTTCGCCAGGCCGGCCCATTGCGCGCCCAGTTCGGCTGAATTGTTTGCATCTACTTCAACGATCATGGCCTCGATATAGACCTGGGCACGGCGCGCATCAAGTTGGTCGATGACGATGCGCAGGTCGCGATAGACCGACTCGTCGGCGGTGATGATCAGCGTGTTGGTGCTTGGGTCAGCCTGGATGAATCCGCCGCTGGGTGCGCCGGGTCCGCCGCCACCGCTTTGCGAAAGCAACGGGTTTGCGCCGGGTCCAGCGGTCAAGGGAGATTGGCCCGCTGTGGGCATGGCGGTGGGCGTGGCGGTGGGCGTGGCGGTGGGCGGGGCAGATGTGCTTCCGAATGACGAAGAGTTTGGTGTTGAGAATCGAGGCGAAGGGATCGGGAGTAACGCGGTGCTGTCGGAAGTCACAACCGCACGCAGGGTTTGTGCAAGCTCGATCGCTTCGGCATTTCTCAGATAGACCACATGTACATTTCCAGGCACAGCAGTCGGCTGGTCCAGTTTCTGGATCAGCACCCTGGCCAGATTGGCGCGTGCTTCGGACGCTGCGCGTATCAGGACCGAATTGGTGCGGGGATAGGCCAGCACCGTGACGCTGCCGGGATCGCCCGGCGCAAGAGCAGCAGCAGTGCTGCTCGGCGCGGCAGTACCGAGTGCCGTTCCGCCCGTTGCCGTCCCGCCCGGTGCCAGCAGCCGATTGACTATCGCCGCAATATCGCTGGCGACCGCATAACGGATGGGCACAATGTCCAGATCGTTGCCCACAGCCCGGTCCATCGTCGAGATTATTTTTGCCAGCCGCAGCAGGTTGTCGGCGTAATCGGTGATGACCAGCGTGTTGTTGCCCGGGTCGGCGGAGATGGTGTTATTGGGCGAGATCAACGGGCGCAACACCGCCAGCAGGTTGGCTGCGGTTTCATAATGCAAATGAAATACCTGTGTCGCGATCTGGTCGCCATGTATAGCCCCGGACTGGATCGGAGTGGCCTGCAACTTGGCATCGGCTTCCGGCACGACTTTGGAATAGCCGTTGCCGGTTACCACCGTGTAGCCGCGCAAGCGCAACACTGATGACAACAGCTGAAACGCCTGGGTTTTGGTGAGGGGCTTTTCGGATACCAGCGTGAGCGTACCTTTCACCCTGGGATCGATGATGAATGTCGTATTGGTGTAATCGCCGACAGCGGCAATCACCGATTCGATATCGGCATCGACAAAATTAAGTGTGCCTGTATTCGAGGCCGTATCCTTGTTTTCAGACTTGGTTTTTTTCGTGGTCGCAGCATCCTGCGAAAACGGTTTTTTACCGGGCTCGATGACCTCATTTATGCCCGAGGCTCCGGCCGTGTTCAGGCCCTGTTCCTGCACTGGTTGCACCGGCTCTACTGCTGCTACTGCCTGCACTGCGCACAGCAATACCATCAATGCGCCACTGCGCAGCCACATCAAGGTTTCTTGTTTTCTTCCCGGGATTTTTTTCATGGTCATTTTAATTTTTATCATTTGAATTCTAGGGCGACAATATTTTTGTCGCCAACTCTGCGGCTTTGCCCGAGCAAATTCAGGAAATTCGCCAGCCTTTCTTCCTGTCCCGCATCGGCTTGCGCCGTGCCGGAAAATTGCAGGCGTCCATTGCCAAGCGCCCCCGAACCGCTCAACAACATGGGTCCTTTTACCGTATTTAGCATCACGGATGCATGATCTCCGCTCCAGGCCAGCAGCAGCTCATAGCTGCCCAACGGGTTGACCGATGACAGCCGCGAACCTATATCGGTCATTTCCAGTTTGATGGTTCCGGTCATCCCTATCCTTCCATTCTGCAGTGTCACCAGCAGAGGTTCCCATGACAACAGCATCCGGCCCGACGGTTGCACTGTATTCAGCGGTGCGCCCAGTGCGGCCAACCGTTGTGCCGGTAAAACAACCGCCCCCGGACTCACTTGCCATTGATGCCAGTTGCCTGTCACGCTGATGGCCTGTGACAATGCCGCGGCGTTTTCCAGCTCGGCATTGACACTTCCCAGCAGCAGCATCGGGGATATGTGCCACGAAAATCGTCCCGGCAAAAGCGGCGTTACCGGATCGTTATCGCCGGCCGCGCCCCCAATGAAGGCCGAACCGCGCCACAATGTGCCACGCGCGTCCCCGAGCGTCAATCGGCCCGCAGTCTGCTTGTCTACAATCGACGCCATCCATGTTGCCGGGAGAAACATCAGCACGGTGAGCGCGATACTGGCAATCCCTGCCAGCGACCATATTAACAGGCGGCGCAATGTGTTCCCTTTTTATGCCGTTTCCGGGCCGGCATTTTGAATTTCGAATCATTCATGCGAGGGTTGCCGCAAGGTAAACGTCGCGTTGACCATATCGGGCTTGGGCAGCGCGACAATATTGGCATCAACCACGGAAAGCAGGGCGGTTTGCTGCATGTCGTCCAGCCATTCCATGGTGGCGGAAAATGAAACCGAGGCGAGCTGCACCTTGGCGTAGTCGCCGGTCAGTAACACGCTCTGCGGCTTCAAGCCATTGCGTGCCAGCGCTGCCTCGATGTTTTCCTTGGACATGGCTGCCGGCGGAACGGCTGATTTGACGGAAAGCACCGTGGCCTGTTTTGCCAATGCCTGCATCTGCGCGACTTGCAGGCGCAGCAAGGGAAGGTTTTTGTTCAGGCTATCGCGACCGGCCATGGCTGGATTGATCAACAGGACATAAGCCAGGCCAAATATCACAACCAGCGCCGCAACGGCAAGCATGGACTGCTCACGCGCATCGCGTGCCGCCCAGAATTCCAGAAAGGTTTGTCTGGATTGATGCATCAGCGCGGCCAATTTCATTTGGCGCTCCTGATTTTCCAGACGACCGCTCCAGACTCTGCAGGAGCAAGATCAAGCGCAAGTTCAAACTTGGCCAGCGCGACTTTCATCTGTTGTGTCGGTATATCACCGGCGGGCTTCAGGCGCACGAACAGGCTGTGATCGTGATATTCGAGCGCGGCTATCGCAATTGCCGGCTTGCCCGCTGCCGCTTGTGCAACACTGGCCCACGCCTCGCCCAAGGCGGCAGTGATGGCGGTAAAATCATCCGGTGCGGCGAGCCCGGCATCATGTTTGGCGGCAGCGATCTTCTGGTGCATTTGCGCGACGGGGTCGATGATGACAGATTCCTTGGGGTAAGCCGATTTGTATATCTGGAGCATCGCCGCGCGCAGCGAGCTGGACTCATTTTTCATGTGCCACCAATCGATATTCAACGCCAAGAGATTGATGATCAGGATCGCGCCGGCCAGCGCCAGCGGCCAGCGCCACGGGCGCCAGTCCATACCGGTGCCGGCCCCGTCGACAAGACCCGCGGCCAGGTCGAGTTTCATGAGATTGGCGCCGGTAATCCAGCGCGACCAGTTGTCGGCGAATACGCTGATGCGTTTATTCAACGAGACGGCATCATTGACCACCTCCTGATAGGCGCGCACCATCGATTGCGGGACATACAGGATGACAGGATTCTCGGGCACCACCGCGCACAAGGTGCGTATTGCCACGGCCGCAGCAGAGTCATCTTTTTCATGCGTGATCGCCAAGCCGATACCCTCCTGTTCCGACAGGCGCAGCGTCATGTCGATACCGGCATTCCGGTCGCCGTCATTGCGGTCGTTGATGGCGGCGATCACGCTACCCGGCTGATCCGCCTGACAGGGCAGGCACAATTGCGCGGGCAATACCGTGATATGACGCGCACCGAATGCACGCAAGGCCCTGGTCAATAGCTCGATCCAGGTGCGTTGCACTACAGCGATGGTGCGCAAACCGTCGGCCATACCTCCGGCGACCACCACGCAGTCGTCCGGGTCGGCGATCAATTGGTCTTCAACCAGATTGGGCAGAGCGGCCTTCAATTTGGCTGCCGATAACGGCGGGATCTGCATGCGCAACACGGTGACATCGCTGCCTGCCAGCATTACCACCACGCGCTGCGCCTTTGCTACCGTGTCGGACAGGTCTGATAATGGCGCTGTGCCCTGGCGTTCGATTGCATTGTCATGCGACAAGTTACCGTTTGATACAAGGGCGAACATGCAGGGCAGGGCAGGCCAGTGGGATGCGCTGTCGGCGGCGGCTTTGGAAGGTAAGCGGATATAGAGTGTGCTCAAGGGGTCTCGCCGACTTTACTAAGGGGTAGCATGGAAAAATACATGTTTGTCATGCCAATAACAACATTTTAACATGCCCTGCGGGCAGGATCAGGTTTGTGCGGATCAGTCGGGTAATCCCGCGCCCCTGCGGCAGCGCGATCGGGGGCATCACCGCCAGCACTTTACCAAACGCATTGCCCGCAAAAACCTGTTCACTTGTCAGGTTGATCAACTGTTTCGGGAAGTATAGGGATGGCCGCGCAAGGGATATGTGCGCTAGCGTACACAAGACGAAAAAAAGGACCGCGAGGGTCCTTTTTTCTTGCTTCATGATGACTACATTGATGACAGGATTAGCTGTCGCTGTTGTGATCCTTGCTGCTGTTGTGATCCTTGTTGCTGTTGTGATCCTTGTTGCTGTTGTGATTATCGCTAGATTCAAAAGGGTTGTTAGAGGAACCTTCATGATCCTTACTATGGTGATTTTTACCACCATTATTGTCGTTCCCGTTCCCATTGTCACCACCGTTGCCATTGCCGCCGCCGTTGTTGCCACCGCCACCGACAGTTGCATTGCAGGCCGTGATGCTGGCGCCAGTCATGGTTACGTCTGTTTGCGCCAACGCACTACCCGTCAGGCTTGAGATGGGAGTAGTAAAGGTGATGGCCGTTCCCGCGAGAATGTTTCCAACGAACTGCGTATTGTCGAGTGACACTAAAGTGCCGGTACGCCAGTACACGTTGCACGCGTTGCCGCCGTTGGCCATGACTACCGAGCCACCAATGGCCGTGATGCTGGACGCGGCTTTGAATATCCACACCGCGTTGGCGTTGCCGCCACCATCGAGCGTCAACTGGCTCGACAACAATCCGACCCCGCTGATGCAGTAGAGACCCGGCGAAAGAGTCATCCCGCCGAGATCACCGCTAAGATTATGCGCAGCATCGGTCGGGCAGGGATTATTCGTATCAATCGCGGTGTAGGCCGTCATGAAGTCGGCGTAAGCCGCAGTGGCGCCCAACTGAACCGTGCCTGAAAGCGAGCACAGAGGCGGAGAGTCTGGCGGAAAACCGGTCACTGAGGAAGGAGCCGTGAGCAAAGAGCCCACATTGCCGGCGACGGTGATAGCCGGGAGCGCTGGGATAGGGCTGGTACAAGTTACGCCCGTGCCACCCAGGGCACCGAAGCTTGCCGCCGTACCGAGCACCGGTGCGGTTGCAGCCCAAGCTCCCTGCAGCGGCGCAGTCAGTAACGCGGCCAGTGCAATCAGGCTCGCGGAAAAATGTTTTTGAAAATGATTCATGTTGATTCTCCTTAAAAGGTTGTTGCAGAAACAAATGAGTAAAAAACCCTCGCGTATTCTCAATCTTGGGTAAATGCACCCCCGACCTCAACGTTGATGTTCTTTACTTCATGACGAAGGCAAACTCTCGCACCGGTTTTTTAGCCCAATCTGAGACTAGGCCCAGCTTGTGATTAGACTGACCTTGAGACAACCATCGACGGCGTAGTTATAAACCCGGTACTCGGGACACTCAGTGCGCTGGCCCACATTGCGCGAAATTTTCCCGTAGTCTGGCTTGCGATGGGAAGGTCTCATTCATATCGTTTGGACCAGGGCGGTTTCGATCGGGGCGCGGCAACAGCCGCTATAGTGCGCCAGCGCACATACAGCAGAATATCGCTGAGATATCTTGCGCACATCCGCAACTCACAAAGGTGTATGGCTTGATTGTGCTGTCAATACAGCGTCAGTTTTCGGCATCGGATATGTACTTTAGCATTTACCCCTGCCTGCCATGGATACACC
>LSLI01000017.1 GCA_001577345.1 Candidatus Gallionella acididurans | reverse complement strand
CGATATTTCCTGGTTGCACACCATCTTGTAAAGCACAAACTCAAGCCGATCCTTCTTCTTGGCTCCCCACTCGCTTTTACGTGGTTCGGGCCATAAGTTGCGAGGATTGTCAGGGGCGCCACCGATTGAAAGGGCTATCAGGTGATCTTCCTCATAATGCTTCGGGTTCCTGTCGTTATAGCCATATTCACGCATCTGCCGCTTCTTTAGTTTGTTGGTGAAATGGGCCGGCGGTCTGATCGTCTTGGTATATCCCTTCACGCAAACCGTTGACTGGATATTCGCCTGGGTAACTTCGGGATTGATTGCGCCAGGTGTAAGTGTTGGGTCGGGCAGGTCAGATGCCCAGGCCGATGGCTAGTGCTATCAGCAAGGTGATGATTTAGCGTGAATGCATATTTTGGATATAGTCCAGTAACTTGCTAACCCCATCATCATTTAACTCACTTATCAAAAAAATAAACTCTGTTCTATTACCGTGGGCTGGGTTGCCAGTGGTGTTTCTATTGCACTTAGTAGTGTTACGTTTTGATTAGGGGGCTTTTGTGTTCCTGACACTCTTGCCCTCACTTTCGCCTGATAGCGTCAGACAAAAGTGGTAATCCCAAGGTCCGGAGTGTCCCGTCTCTACTACATTTCGCGCAGCACTCTTACGGTCATAGCGCACTACGGCAACAGCATTAAATTTCTTGGTGTAAATCTCCACCGAATACACTTCATCCTTTACAGCGTCATATATCTGATTTTCACATTCAAGCCACGCATGATCTATTCGACTTAATTTGCCATTAACATACCCGTGTACCAATATCCATTCGGAGGCTTTCTCCTGCCCCCTGTAGGCAAGTTCATAACAGCGTCCAACTCGTTTTCTTATTAGCGGTAATCTGCATGTAATCATATAACCCTTTTTTGCCCGATATTCTGCTTGCGATCCATTGCCGTTAATAAAAACTATTGAATCATCAATCGAATCAATTCTGGCAACCCATTCCGCTTGATTCATCTCCAGATCAAACGGCATTTCCCCAGACGCTTTGCCTGATACATTACGCCATCAGCTTGTTTTAGAAAACTCTTAATGCTGTGCTGATTGCCTGAAAACAGACAGACTCCTACCGTAAAGCTCATCTAAGAATATGATTGTACACTCCCAGTCGACATTACAGTCAATCTCCACTTGTCAGCAAGCGCAATATCTACAAAAATCAGCTCTGTTTCATCAAACACAACAACGGGGAGCTACACACATGAACAGAAAAGAATTGGCCGAAGCACTGACAAAAAAGACTGACACGAGCAATGCTGCCGCTGATCGCACCATCGCGGCCTTCATCGAAGTTATCTCCGGCGCACTCAAGAAGGGCGATAAAGTAGCACTCGTTGGCTTCGGCTCATTCGAGGTACGCAAGCGTGCTGCCCGCGTTGGGCGCAATCCGGCAACCGGCGCAGAACTGAAGATCAAGGCATCGAAACAACCAGCATTCAAGGCTGGTGCAACGTTGAAAGCAGCCGTCAACGGCGCCAAGAAATAATGACTGCTGAGGATGGAGTCCATCCTCGGCTACGATCCAAGCAACCCTGTTCGATGATTCTGCCGAGCAGGCCAGGTCGGACAGCAGAATGCGCGAGATGGATGCGATAAACCGGCGCATGGGGCAAGGGAGTATGACTATAGCTGCATCGGGGGTGAGGCAACGCTGGGCGATGCGTCGTGAACGGAAGTCACCGAACTACACGACTGAATGGGGTGAGTTGCCGGTGGCGATCTGACGGTTTTATGGGTGTTAAATGGAAATGTGCAACGATGCCCCTATTCCTTTGCGTTAAACATTCAAATATGCAACCAGGTTGTGCGTTGCAATTGGTGGGAATCTGAGTAATGATGCGCGTGTAAGTAGCTTCGATAAGCTACTACGATGCTGTCCTACGATGATCGAAAAGTTTTCTGGCAGTGTTAAATTAAACAAGTAGTTACGTAGTATGTGGGTTTGGGTTCGATCCCCTTCACCCGCTCCACTATTCATGAGGTTGTCCACAGTACCGAACGGTTTTCATCACTGCCCGCTCCACCATAACCGGGTTCGGAGCCTGCCGTTTCCTACACGGTTCTGGACACAGCAAGTCTTTCACAACTGTTCCAGCACCAACAACGGTCAGCTTCACTTCAGTAACGCCTCAAACTGCTCAATCGGAACCGGCCTGCCAAACAAATACCCCTGATAGTGAATGCAGCCTCTGTCTAGGAGTAGCTGTCTTTGTTCTTTTGTCTCCACTCCTTCGGCAATAACTTGCATGTCCAGGCTTTGTGCCATCGCTATAATGGTATGCACAATCGCCATGTCGTCCTTATCTGTGGTTATGTCGCGCACGAACGACTGATCGATCTTGAGCTGATCGATCGGCAGCCGTTTGAGGTATTGCAGCGATGAATAGCCGGTGCCGAAATCGTCCAGTGATAACTTGACACCGACTTCATTCAATGCGCCCATGGTCGCGATAGTTTCTTCGATATTTTCAATCAACATGCCTTCGGTCAGCTCCAGTTTCAGCAGCTTGGGATTGATGGCATGGTGTTGCACGACCGCTTGCACTTGGGCCACGAAATCAGTCTGATGGAATTGCCTGGCACTCACGTTTACCGCCAGAACGAGGTCACGGGTGAGCGCATTCTGTTCCCACACCTTGAGCTGGGCGCAGGCCGTCTCAAGCACCCAATGCCCGATGGGCAAGATCAGCCCAGTTTCTTCCGCCAGCGGAATGAATTTGTCTGGCGGCACCAGTCCGCGCAAGGGGTGAATCCAGCGGATCAATGCCTCTGCACCCAATGGATGATGTGAACTATCCACCTGTACTTGGTAAAACAGATGAAATTGTTGCAGCTCAAGTGCTTTGCGTAATTCACCCTCCAGTGAGAAGCGGGCCGTGATGCTGGCTTGCATCTGCGGATCGAAGAAGCGCAAGGTATTGCGTCCGGCTTTCTTGGCCTGGAACATGGCAATGTCGGCCTGTTTCAGCAGTTCATCTGTCGTCAGTTGGCCGCCGTTAAACAGGGTGACACCGACGCTGGCAGTGCTGTGGTGTTCATGATGAGTATCAAGCTGGTAAGGTTGGCTGAGAGACGCGAGTATCTTTTCGCCGACGGCTTCCGCGAGTGCGGCCGCTTTAACGGGTATCCCACTCAAATCTTCCAGCATCACCACAAACTCGTCACCATCAATATGCGCCACGGAGTCGCTTTTACGCACGCAGGCTTCCAGCCGTTGTGCAGTCTGTTTCAACATCAGGTCGGCCATGTCATAGCCGAGGGTATCGATGAGGCTTTTGAAATTATCCAGGTCAATGAACAACAGCGCGCCTTTCTTGCCGCTACGCGCACTGGCATCCAACGCCTGGTGAAGCCGGTCCGAAAGAAGCCGTCGATTGGGCAAGCCGGTGAGTTGGTCATAGAACGCCAGATAAGCGATTTGTTCATCATCTGATTTGCTCTTCATGTCGCTTTTGCGAAGCACATCTTCTGCCCGGCGTTGCAACAATACAAAGCCGATCACCACGAAGCTGAATATCATTGCCCCGATACCGGACTGCCAGATATGCCGATGCCATGCGGCGAGATAATCCTCGTCGGCAATACCGGCAAACACAATCAAGGGAAGATTGCCTACCTTGCGGAAAGCGAACACGCGCGGGATGCCATCCAATGGCGCTCTGGCATGGTAGACAGCATGCGTTATTCCTTTATCCAGATAGAATTTGGCATTCAAGTCGGCTATCTTGCCAATATCCTTTTCGCTCGGCGGATAGCGGGCAGCAAGACGAAGGTCGCTGTCGAATAGCGCCACCACCCCATAGGTGCCAAGATTAAGGGCATGGTATAAACGCTGAATGTAATCCAAATTCAGAACAACCAGGACGATGCCCGCAAAGCTGCCATCCTTGAAATTCAGCCGCCGACTCAGCACAAACGACCATTTGCCGGTAGTTCGCGCAATGAGCGGAGCTGAAATCACCAACCCTGCTGTGGCATCGGCTCGTTGCCGCTGGAAATATGGGCGGTCTGAGATATTGATA
Organism: Candidatus Gallionella acididurans; assembly: GCA_001577345.1. Lineage (GTDB taxonomy): Bacteria > Pseudomonadota > Gammaproteobacteria > Burkholderiales > Gallionellaceae > Gallionella > Gallionella acididurans. Next base: position 34,503 of record LSLI01000017.1, on the reverse strand, counting down.
TGGGGAATCGGATTGGTCGAACCGTATATATTATTTCCCTTGCTATCGATAATACGTATAACAGAAACTGCCGGCACGATATTGGCTTGGGATTCCAGCAAGGAATGAAGCTCTTGCCCGCGTGCGCTTCTTGTGCCGCGAGAAAGCAGCATATCCCACGGACGTACGTCCCTTTGCATTTCCCGCAATAACAGATCAGCATTATTGAAGGTGGCCGACGCGTTCTCTTCCAGCATCTGGGTGATATTTTCCACCTCATTTTTGGCATTTTGGTTAGCGTTCTGATATTCGCTGGCAAGACTGAACACCAGCATGGCAATAATGCCCGCCAGCCCTGCAATGCCGGAAAATACCGTCCAGTTGAATGGACGACGGTATGGGGTTAGTTCTTTCTGCGAGGGGGTTTTCATCGGTGCAAGCAAACTAAAGTGCATAATCACCTCATCACAGTTGAAATATGTACGCTACTATGCCGAGTGTCTGGCTTCATCACCAGATGCACCAGGACGGAAAGCAACCGGAGCCGTCTGGGATGGCGCGATATTGAAGCGCGGCTTTACGTCCGGTTCATTCGCTGCGGCGAAATGCTCCTTGAGCTTAGCGGGTGAACTGTTGAGGGCATAGCGTCCACACATGGCTGTCTCCTAACCGATTACTCAGTCAACCCGCTTAAATCGATAATGCTCATGACTAAATCCACAGAACTGGATTATTGAGTTCTCAGTGCTATAAAAGAACTAGGGTCAACTATTTGTATGAATTTTGATTTTTGTTCCACCATTTAAGAATCTCATCCGATTGAAAAAATCTGAACGATTGTTTTGTTAACGCATTGAATCGAATTACAGCTTTATGAAGCACGGAGATGCTTGGATCTGACTTTATCATCTCAATCAATACTGGAAGAATGCTTTTATCATCTTGTGGGTAGTTGTCCAAAGCAGCTTCGCGTTCTTCGTTATTAGGACTTGACATAAAATGCTTCATTGCTTCGGGTGTTTGCTTTTCCTTGAAGGTCTGGGTTATCTGCAATGGAAATTCCGTTTCTCTAATAATTGCTCCCACTGTGGAGTCAGCAGCCTTGCGAAAGTCAGTATTAGCTGACTCAGGCTTAGATCCTACCGCAACCTGAAACAAATAATCAAAAGCCCCCCTGTCGTCTCCACGTGCCAACGTTTCGAGGTTTACCATTCGAATAGAGTCGCCGTAGGCGGTCATTTGTGACTGGATGGGTTCTACAGCAGCATGAACCTGATCCTGCGTTGCTTTATCGACAGCACCACTAATCGTGGGTTGCAATGCCTTGACAGCTTCTTTGGTCTGATCTTCAACCACCTTCTGAATTACCGGCCATTGGTCTTTTATGCCCTGTGCTACTTGCTTGGAGGCTTCTGAGTGTATTACTCCTGTCAGTTCTGTCTCGGTGCGCTCCTTCGCTGCCATTCCGATGAGGTGTGTAATGTTTTCGCTGCGGAATTCGTTAGCGATCTTTTTCTGAACTTCTGTACGAACATTTTCCAGTTCTTTTTTTACAGTTATCTGGGCTTCTACTCCAGTATTTTCCACCTGGGTACGAAGAGCTGCCATTTCCGCTTTGTCCCGATTAAGCTCAGCGTCAACGGACGATTTCATTTCGGTTCGCTCTGCGTCCGCTGAGGCTTTTATATCACCGCGCATCTGGTTTACGGACGTGTAGGAAAAATAAGCAGCGCCTCCTACCAGGATGGCGAGAAATGCCACTGCATAGTTGTATAGGTGCTTAAAGTAGGCCCGATCTTTTTCGATTTGTCCTTGGGCGAATTCTAAGTATTTGTCGCGTCGGTCAAGTTCATCTCGAATTATGCTCCCAATTGCAACAGCATCAAGGGCGGGCGTAGGTTCTGAATTAACACTATTCATAAGTTCCTTTATCTTCAATCTGACTAATTCGACGTTCGATTCAGCGAAACTACCGATACATTGAATTTTGTCTGGAAATCCTACCCGTATAACATGCTGTAGGCAATTCGCGGTGAATGACTATAAAGTGTCACTTGCTTCCTGTCACGAGTATCTCCTAACGAGAAGCGTGAACATCAGTTTCGCCAAGTATATCGGCAGCAATTAGTCACTCAGTCCTGATTCAATTGACAACAGAACGATCGTTCACTACGATGCCGCTATCGCTCTGCTCGAAAACATCCATGACTCCCCTGTTGCAACAAGCCATCCTCCTGCCGGCGATTGGCAAACCGCCTATCCTTGCGCCACTATTCAGCCATAAGGTTGCTGCTGGCTTTCCTTCACCTGCCGATGACTATATCGAGGGCCGGTTGAGCCTGGACGAACACCTGATCTCAAACAAGGACGCGACCTTCTTCGTCCGCGCCAAGGGCAACAGCATGGTCGGTGCCGGCATCTTCGATGGTGACCTGCTCGTAGTCGATAAATCGCTGACGCCATCCTCCGGTGACATCGTCATCGCCATTGTGGATGGTGATCTGACAGTGAAGCGCCTGATCAATCGCGATGGCAAGGTCATCCTCAAGCCGGAGAACCCTCGCTGCCAGGAGATAGAGTTCAAGGAGGGCCAGGAGCTGCAAGTGTGGGGGGTGGTGACCTCCGCAGTGAAGAAGTTCGTTTAAGGGTGCTGTGATGCCCTTGGCGCTCATCGATTGCAACAACTTCTACGTCTCCTGCGAACGGATGTTCAATCCCAGGCTGGAAGGTGTACCTGTCGTCGTGCTGTCCAATAATGACGGTTGCGCGGTTGCCCGATCAAACGAAGTGAAAGCACTGGGCATCAAGATGGGCGAACCCTGGTTCAAGATGGAGAAGATCGCCAGGCAGCACGGCATCGTCGCACTTTCCAGCAACTACAGCTTATACGGTGACCTGTCCGCGCGGGTGATGTCGATTCTGTCCACGTTCTCGCCCAGGCAGGAGATCTACTCCATCGACGAATGCTTTCTTGACCTGGCTGGATTTGATCCAAAAACGCTGTTGGCCTACGGTCAGACCATCCGGCAGGCTGTGAAGCGCAACGTCGGCATTCCGGTCTGTGTTGGCATCGCTGATACCAAGACCCTCGCCAAGCTGGCTAATCACTGCGCCAAGAAGGGACTGGCCGGCCGTGATGGCGTATGCGACTTCGGCCAGCTTGATGAGCAGCGGCGCCGGACACTCTTTGCCAGCCTCCCCGTGGGTGAGATATGGGGCGTAGGCGGCCGTATCACTGAGAAGCTCCTAGCCATGAACATAACAACAGTGGAAGAACTGTGTAACGCCAACCTGGAGATGATCCGCAGCCGGTTCTCGATCGTTCTCGCGCGTACCGTTCAGGAGCTTAACGGCACACCCTGCATCGAGCTGGAAGATGCCAATACACCCAGACAACAGATTATGGTGTCGCGCTCGTTTGGCTCGACTGTAACCGCTCTAGCTGACCTTTCAGAGTCAGTTGCGAGCTTCACTACACGCGCAGCAGAAAAGCTCAGACAGGACGGTTCAGTTGCGGCCAGCCTCTGTGTTTATGTCCACACCAACCCGTTCAAGGAAGATGATCCGCAATACCAGCGTTCGTTAGTAGTCCCGTTGGGCCTGCCTACCGACGACACGTCAAAGCTCGTCCATGCCGCTCTGACAGGACTGAAGGTGATATACCGCAGCGGATACCGCTACAAAAAGACTGGCGTGCTGCTGATGGGGCTACAGGCGAAGGATACGATCCAGGCGACCCTGTTCGATGATCCTGCCGAGCAGGCTAGGTCAGACAACAGGATGCGCGTCATGGACGCGATAAACCGGCGCATGGGGCAAGGGAGTGTAACTATCGCTGCATCGGGGGTCAGGCAACGCTGGGCGATGCGACGGGAGAGGAAGTCACCAAACTACACGACTGAATGGAGTGAGCTGCCGGTGGCTGGCTAAGTACATAATCTTACGGCTCATCGGTTCGGATTTTATTCCGCATATAAAAATGCACCCGCGCCGCTATTGGGTTTGAGACACGTTAAATAAATAGCTTTGCGGAACAAAAATCCATACTTCGTTTTGATTATTATAGTAATATACGTGGACTGTTAATCCGCAGGTCCCTGGTTCGAGTCCAGGTCGGGGAGCCAGATATAACTAAAGGTTGGCATGACTTGCCGACCTTTTCAATTTTCCGAACCGGATAATCCGGGCCGGATAAAATGTTCAGATTGTCCCAATCGGATCCAAGCCATTTTAAGATTAGTTCGAAATTGGCCTTCGCTTCGAAAGCTCCGCCCGGGTGGTGAAATTGGTAGACACAACGGACTTAAAATCCGTCGCTAGGGTAAAACCAGCGTACCGGTTCGATTCCGGTTCCGGGCACCAACACCAACACCAACACACACGAGCATTTCAGAAAATTTATTTTCTGGCGTCACTGTACTCACGCTAAAGATAGACCTCCCTTTTGTGGACGATACGACTTTCAGTCTGGGGTTGGTATCCACCATCATCATCCCGGCGCATTCGCCAAAGCTCAAGGTGGTAGCGGAACGCGCAGAAACCGCGAAGCAGTCCAGCTTGCTCCGCCTGTCAGGCTGCCAAGAAATGCAGGGCTATTTATTCAGCAGGCCGGTGCCGTGCGAGGTGTTCGAAACAAACTTTTAACCCCTTAGTTAGATGTGAAATAATCCGCCCAATAAGAACCGTATGAGTTAACCTGAAGCGTTGATGTCATGATCAACTGTAGGTTTATAATAAAAAGATGCGACATCTATAATTTAGCGGGGCTTATAAGCGGGCCGGGGGAGGCAAAATATGCAATTCCGTAAGCTGTTTAGTACCGTTGGACCACTCATGACTGTTTTTGCAGTCATTGTTACCTCCGCCATTCTGGTATTCACCATCTACTACACCCAACTCGGCCCGGAATGGATCACGTTCCTGACCGGGGTTCTGTTGGCTGCGGTACTTGCGGAAACAACACGCAGGTCGCACGCGGAGTGGATTGTCACGCGCCGCACGGCACAACTGTCGTCATTAAAGGCCAAGTTCGAACGCGAATCGCAACTGCGTAAAATCGCCGAGCAGGCGGTTGCCTCCAGCAAACCGAGACTGCATCTGCTCGACGAGGTAGTGCCGACCATGGTTGCGTTTGTAGACCGTGAAGGATGCTGTCAATATCGCAATCGGGCATTTCTGGACGGTTTGCGTTTGCGCCCGGACCAGGTCGATGGCCGGCATATGCGGGATGTACTGGGTGCCAAGGTCTACCGGGAATCGGCAACCGCCGTGCGCCAATCATTGGACGGCCATGCGGCACATTATGAACGAACCCAGCAGATGCCGGATGGCACGGTGTACCGGTTTTCGGTTGAACATCTTCCCCAGTTTGGATTGGATGGCAAAATCAGCGGATTCCACATATTAATGAATGACATCACCCGGCCCGGCGATGCGAGTATTGTGACGCAAAACCAGTCATCGATTGACCAGAATCTGTTCCTCGATTCTTATGCCGAGCAGGTTACCGGGCAACAGGATGCGGGCTTGATCAGGATGGCAATCGAGAAAGGTGAATTCAGTTTGTTTTGCCAGCTCATTACTCCGCTGGCGCCAAATTCAGAGCAGGCCGCTCACTACGAGATCCTGGTTCGTTTGATGGAGGAAGAAGAAACAATGGTTCCGCCGGGAATGTTCTTTCCTCTTGCAGAAAAATACGGACTCATGGCGCACCTGGACAGGTGGGTGGTGCAGCATGTTGCGGAATGGGTCACCCGCAAAAAGCCAGTGCAGGATCAACTTGAAAACTCGATTTTCTTCATCAATGTCTCGGAGTCCACAATTTCCGACCCGGGATTTCCAGAATATCTGCGTTTGACGCTGCAGGAATATGACGTGCCCGGAAACGCGCTGTGCTTTGAGGTTACCGATTCCGCACTCGCCTCCAGCACTGCGGATGTGGCCGAATTTGCACGGCAGGTCAGGCAATGCGGCTGCCTTGTTGCGCTCAGCGGCTTCGGGCGTGACCGGGTATTGTTTGACCTGATCCGCGGCTTCCAGGTTGAATTCCTGAAAATTGACGGCAGCGTCATTCTTGATATTCTTCGCGACCCGCTGAAACTCGCCAAGGTGACTGCCCTGAACCGGGTTGCAAAGCAGATCGGCGTTAAAACCATTGCCGAAATGGTTGAGAACGAAGAGACCATTTCATGCCTGAGAGAAATAGGCATCGATTTTGCGCAGGGTTTCGGAATCTCGCGACCCCGTCCCCTGAAGGAATGAACTCCGGAGTTCGCGGATGCCGATGTCACTGCCGATGGCGACTTCAGCAATGAGGGTTCTGGGATACTTCCGGTAACCAGCTGAAGCCGGCCCGTCCATGGCAAATAAACTTTACCCATGACCGGCGAACCGCACAGAATCCAATTCCGCGAATTGATCAACTTGCCAGCATCAATCGGCGCCGGTCCGCATGCAAAAACAAAACGGCATCCGATCCCTCGATCGGATGCCGCTATCAATATGCCAGCCTGCGAGTTATGGGACGACGGCGTCGATTACGATATTCAGCCCTTTGCTGCCGGGTTTAACGGTTCCGGTCAAACCCTGCAAATCTCCCGATTGCGCCATCGGCCCGCCGGACTTTGACACCCGCGCCACTACCACAACCTGCTCAAACCCTGACAGCTTCAATTGCGGCTGCATCGCCATGCTGTCGTCGAGGGTGAATTTGAAAGGCAGGTCCCGCACTTGTTTGCGCAGCACCGCCAGCGGCATCTTGGGGCCCTGTGCCGCGCGTGCAAGAATGAACACGGTATCGGTGGGCGCAACCTTGCCCCGCAATGCCGGGCTCAAGGACACATTTCCGGTTATTGCGGACGAGGATTTTGCCGCGGACTTTTCATGGGATCTGGTCAAATCCAGCAATACCAGTTTTTCTTTGCCGCCGGGTTGTTCCGAAAGCAGCTTGCGCGCACGCTTGATGCCGTCGCCATACATCTTTGCGTCTTCGGTACCGGGCTTGACCTGGTCAAGCAGCTTCTGCCAGTTGATGATGGTTGCGACAAAGTCGCCACGCTCCATTGCCGCGGAACCGTTCAATGCCAGCGCGGTGGGGTTGGCAGGATCAAGTTCAAGTGACTTTTCCAGGAATTTGATGACCTCGGGGTTCTGCAGCGTCTGGCCATGCGCCATCGCATAGATTTCGGCATAGTTTGCCCACAATTGGGATTCACCCGGAACCAGGCTGACCAGATGCTCATATGCCCTGGCCGCGTCCGGGAATCGCTTCAGTTCGGTATAGGAACGCGCCAGTATCCACCAGTCATTCGGGCTTTTGGGGAAGTGCTCCAGCTTCTGTTCCATTTTTTTCAGGTCATCATCAGAACGTATGATGCCGTCGGCGTCGGTCGCGATGACTTGTTGCGGGAATAGTGCGTCGGGATTCCCCACCTTGAGATAGAGCAGGACACTGAACAACGGCAACAGGACTGCCAATACGATCGCCAGAACCTTGGCCGGATTTCGCGGCGACAGGACGGGCTGCCCGGTGGATTTGACCTCCTCGACCAGGCGTACCTGCAATTCTTTTTTGCCTTGCTCGTAAGCTTCAGTCGTCAACAAACCATTGCCCAGGTCTTCGTCCAGTTCCGCAGATTGGTCGCGCAATATCCCGAGGTTGGCGGCATCACGCAACACGTCGTTAGCGGGTGCGGCTTTGCGCCACAGCGGCAGTACAAAAAACAGCATGGCGGCCAGCAGCATGGCTGCCGACAATATCCAGAATAAAATCATATTTGCGGGTCTTTCGGTGTGTTCAACAGGGCGGCGGCTCGCTGAGCGTCTTCAGCAGAAAGCACCACTTCGGAAATTTGAGTTTTGCGTTTGCGCAGCTGGATTACCAGCCCGATCAGCCCGATCATCAGCAGCGCAAACGGGCCATACCAAAGCAGCAAGGTATCCTTCTTCACCGGGGGATCAAACAATACGAAATCGCCATATTTTGAAACCAGGAAATCGACGATTTGCTGGTCGCTCATCCCGCTCTTCATTTTTTCACGAACTTCCTGGCGCAGATCTTTGGCAAGATCAGAGCGCGAGCTGGCCAGCGACTCGTTCTGGCAAACCAGGCAACGGAGATTTTGCGCCAGGGCTACCATGCGCTTTTCCAAAACCGGGTCCTCGGCCAGGTCCTTGGCTTGTCCGGCATAGGAAAATGCCGGCAACAAACAAATCAGCAATACCAATAAATATTTCATTTGGCCTGTAACTCCGCGATCAGGGGAAGTATCTTCTTTTGCAGATTTTCACGGGTGACCGCGCCGATCTGCTTGTAACGGATCACACCTTGCTTGTCGATCACGTAGGTTTCCGGAACGCCGTACACCCCGTAATTGATCCCGACACGGCCGTCCTTGTCGGTGGCGACCAAAGTGTAGGGATTGCCGCCACTGCGCAGCCACGCTTCACCGTCCTCGTTCTTGTCCTTGTAATCCAAACCGAGAATAGGCACGATGTTCTGCTGCGCCAGCGACAACAGGACAGGGTGTTCTTCCTTGCAGGAAACGCACCATGAGGCCCACACGTTGAGCAACCAGACCTGCCCTTTCATGTCCTGGGATGAAAACATTTTGGCGGGATCATGCAGCTGTGGCAGGGTGAATGCCGGTGCAGGCTTGTTTATCAGCGGCGAGGGCACTTCATGCGGATCGAGGCTCAGCCCGACGTACAGGAAACCGGCTAGCGCCACGAATGCCGCGAATGGCCAGAAACGCATCATGATACCTTCCCCCCCGCGGCCAATCTTCCGCCCAGCTTGTTTTCGCCGGTGATGCTCGAGGCGCTTTTGCTGTGTATGCGGTATCTCCTGTCACTGATGGCCAATGCTCCGCCCATGGCCATCAACAGGCAGCCCCCCCAAATCCAAACCACGAAGGGCTTGTAGTAGACACGCACCGCCCAGGCCCCGTCCACGTCGGCAATAGGTTCGCCCATCGAGACGTACAGGTCGCGGAATATGCCGGTGTCAATCGCAGCTTCCGTCATCGGCATTCCGGAAGCGTTGTAAATGCGCTTCTGCGGCATTAATTCGGTAACCAGTTTGCCATCCCTTGTAACTGTGAAGTGTGCCTCTGTCGCCATGTAGTTGGGGCCGGAAATGGAATGCACGCCGTCAAAACGGAACATGTAGCTGCCCGCGTCAACCGTGTCGCCCACGTTCATGCGCACATCGCGTTCGGTCTCATAACCTTTCACCACAGTGACCCCGATGATGAACACCGCGACGCCGAGATGTGCCAGCTGCATGCCGTAATAGCTCAAGCTCTGGTTGCGAACGCGCTGGGCAAAGGGCCCCTGCCCGCTCCAGCGTTGCTGCAGGCTGATCACCAGCGAGGCGATGACCCAGAACGACAGCAACAATCCCAGCGCGATTTTCGGTGTCCAGTGGTGGAAGATCAGCGGTAACAGCAGCGCAAGGATGAGCGCGGAGGCGAATCCCCAGCGCACGCGCTTGGCCAATTCGGGCACGCTGGTCTGTTTCCAGCGTGCCAGCGCCCCCAGCCCCATCATCAATATCGCCAGTGCCATCAAAGGAACGAACACCGCGTCGAAATACGGCGGCCCTACCGATAGCTTGCCCAACCCCAGGGCATCCATGAACAGCGGATACAAGGTTCCGATGAATACCGCTGCGGCGGCAACCGACAGCAGTACGTTATTCGAAAGCAGCATGGACTCTCGCGAGACCATGTCGAATTTGCCGCCCAAGCCGATCTTGGGAGCGCGCCAGGCAAACAACAACAGGGACGAACCGATCACTATCACCAGGAAGGCCAGAATGAACACGCCGCGCTTTGGATCGGTCGCAAACGAGTGCACCGATGTCAGCACCCCGGAGCGGACCATGAAGGTTCCGAGCAGGCTGAGGGAGAATGCGGCTATCGCCAGCAACACCGTCCAACTCTTGAATGCCCCGCGTTTTTCCGTAACGGCCAGCGAATGAATAAGCGCGGTGCCGACCAGCCAAGGCATGAATGAGGCGTTCTCGACCGGATCCCAGAACCACCAGCCGCCCCAGCCAAGTTCATAATATGCCCACCAGCTGCCCAACATCACGCCGCAAGTAAGGAATGTCCACGCCACGGTGGTCCAGGGGCGCGACCAGCGTGCCCATGTGGCATCCAGTTTGCCGCCGAGCAAGGCAGCTATGGCGAAGGCAAAAGCAACCGAGAATCCCACGTATCCCATGTACAGCATCGGTGGGTGTATCACCAGCCCCGGATCCTGCAACAGCGGGTTCAACTCCTGCCCGTCAATTGCAGCGGGCAGCAGGCGCTCGAACGGATTCGAGGTGAGCAGCATGAACAGCAGGAAGCCGACCGAAATCAGGCCCATCACGCCCAGCACGCGGGCCACCATTTCCTCCGGCAGGTGCCTGCTGAACGTCGCGACTGCAGCGGTCCAAACCGACAATATGGTTACCCACAACAGCAGGGAACCTTCGTGCCCGCCCCAAATGGCGGCAAACCGGTAATGCAAGGGCAATTGCGAGTTGGAATGCTGCGCGACATACAGCACGGAAAAATCATTGTGGAGAAAAGCATTGGCAAGGGTGGCAAACGCCAGCGCGATAAATACGAATTGTCCGAACGCCAGCGGGCGCGCAAGGCTCATCAGGACCGCGTTGTTGCGGGCAGCGCCGTATATGGGCAGCACGCCCAGGGATACCGCCAGGAAAAGTGCGATGATCAATGATAAATGACCAAGTTCTGGAATCATGTGTAACCCCTCGGGTAATTATTTAATAACAGGAACAGCCGCGGAGCCGTTGGAAGCAGCGGCAGCCGCATCGGCCGCATTCGCAGCCTTCGCTTTATTCAATGCATCGGTCGCTTCCGGCGGCATGTAATTCTCATCGTGCTTGGCAAGCACCTCTTCGGCACGCATCACGCCATTGGCCTGCACCTCGCCCTGGGCCACCACGCCTTTACCTTCCTTGAACAAATCCGGCAAGATGCCCGTGTACACGACAGGTATGCTTTTGTGCGTGTCGGTAATCACGAAATTCACCGTCAAGCCGTCCTTTTCGCGTTTCAGGCTGCCCTTCTCGACCAAACCGCCTATGCGGAAACTGCGGCCCTTGGGCGCTTCGTTATTGAACACTTGTGTAGGCGTGAAATATAAATTGACGTTGCCCCTCAACGCATACAGTACCAGACCGACGGCAACCGCCACTGCGGCAAGGGCAACGGCGATGAAAACAAATCTTTTATGGCGCGGCTTCATTTAATTTTCGTCCCCTGCATCGCGCAACAGGCGAACCTGTTGCAAAGTAACTTTTCTTTTGTGAACCACCGTCGCAATCTCCACCAAAAAAATAACCAAAGTGACGGCGTATGAACCGATCCAGACATAGACCAGCGGGTTTTCCCTCATCCAGATATCCAAACCCATCATTGTTTCACCTCGGGCAATTCATTGATCCAGACAGTATTACGTTCGCGACTGAGAATGATGCTGCGCACCCTCGCCAGCACGACCGCAATTGAATATAACCAGCAGGCCAGCAACATGGTAAACATGGCCTGCTGCATTGCGATTTGCATGCTGGTGCCGGTAAATTTGATGGTCGCGCCCTGATGCAGCGTATTCCACCATTTCACCGAAAAGTAAATGATCGGCACGTTCACCGATCCGACAATGGCCAGCAATGCCGCGGCACGATCGGCACGCCGCGAATCGTCAATCGAGGCATGCAGCGCGATGAAGCCCAGGTAAAGGAACAGCAGGATAAGTTCGGAAGTCATGCGCGCATCCCACATCCACCATGTCCCCCACATCGGCTTGCCCCACAGTGCGCCGGTCCACAATGAAATCAGGGTAAAGAGTGCACCGGTCGGTGCCAGCGCACTCGCCATCATGCCGGACAAACGTGTGTTAAAAACCAGGCCCAGCGCCGCATATGCAGCCATGACCATGTAAAGGAACATGGACATCATTGAGGCCGGCACATGTATGAAAATGATCCGGTAAAACTCCCCCTGCTGGGCGTCAACCGGCGCAACAACAAAACCGATATACAAACCGATCGCAAACAGAATCGCGGCGGAAACAGCAAACCACGGAATCATCTTTCCGGCCAAGCCGTAAAAGGTGGTTGGGGAGGAATACTTGAACCAGTTTATCGCCAAATCATTACTCCATCGAAATTCGCAAGGCCTGCGCGGTCACCAACGGGGTGAACACCAGGGACAACACCAACAAGGCTCCCAGCAAGGACAGGTGGGACGCCACACTTAGCCCGCTCGATATCGCCTCCACTGCACCGGTGCCGAAAATCAGCACCGGGATGCACAGAGGCAACACCAGCAGCGACAGTAACACGCCACCACCGCGCAACCCCAGAGTCAACGCCGCGCCGATTGCACCGATCATGCTGAGTATCGGCGTGCCCAACAGCAGGCCAATGATCAAAACGCCCAGCGGCTGCGCTGACATGTCGAACTGCAAACCCAGCACCGGCGCCATCAGCACCAGAGGCAACCCGGACACCATCCAGTGCGCAATCATCTTGCCCAGCACCAGCATGGAAAGCGACTGCGGAGCCAGCATCATCTGTTCCAGCGTGCCATCCTGATAGTCGGCGGAAAACAAACGGCCCAGCGACAACATCGATGCCAGCAAAGCCGCAACCCACAAAACCCCGGGAGCCATTTTTCGCAGCATGCCCAGTTCCGGGCCCACACCCAGCGGAAACAAGCTGACTACAATCACAAAAAAAACCAGTGTGGTCAACACATCAGCACGGCGGCGCATCGCCAACACCAAATCACGCCGTATCACAAGCACCAGCAATTGAAGCAACGAGGATTTTTTATAACCCATGACCTTCATGACAGGGACAAACTATGCATTTCCATCCCGGCAACCCGGAACGGCTGGTGCGTGGTAAATATCACCATTCCCTGGTTCTCCAGGTGCTCTGCTATTAGCCCCTGAATCAGCGCCACGGCTCCGACATCCAGTGCAGTCAAAGGTTCGTCGAGTATCCACAGTTTCGCATCGCTGACCATCAAACGCGCCAGCGCGACACGCCGGCGCTGCCCCTGGGAAAGCACCTTGGCTGGCAGCGCCTCGCGACCACGCAATCCCATGTGCCGCAAAGCGGCGATTGCATCATTCTCCTTGAGCACAAACCCGGAGAGACCGGCAGATATACACAAGTTCTCCACCGCGCTCAATTCATCCTTAATGGCATTCAAATGCCCCAGATACAAAATCTCCGAGCAATAATCCTCACCCAGATGCCGGATATTTTCACTGCGCCAGAGGACTTCACCCTCGTCCGGCATCATGAATCCGCACAAGGCGCGCAACAGGGTGGTTTTTCCGCTGCCATTCTCACCCTGCAGCTGCATGATCTGACCGGGTTTCAGCGAAAAACTCAACCCGTAAAACAAACGGTGATCTCCGCGACTGCAGGCAAGATTGCTGACTTCCAGCATGTGGGGAAACCTATGATAATTATTGCCGGAATTATATCCGATAGCCTCCGATGGTGACAACGCCAAATACAGGTAGCTAATGCCAAGCCCCTCCAGCCTGCAATGCCAATCGATGTGCCCGGTTCAGCTCGGCCACTATAGACGTGGCACTTGGCTAGCCGTCCGCCCCGGATTGAAGAAGGTTGCGCACCTTTAATGAGTCCGCGATGTCCCGACTTAAGGATATAATAGCCCTCTTCAATGACCAACCTTTTGCAGAGGAACAAAATGGGATTTCTGGCCAACAAACGAATTTTAATAACCGGCATGATCAGCACCCGCTCGATTGCCTACGGTATCGCGAAAGCGATGCACCGCCAGGGAGCGACGCTGGCCTTCACCTATCAGGGTGAAAGAGTGCGTGGTCGGCTGCTGGATTTGGCCAAGGAATTTGACAGCGAGCTGATTTTCCAATGCGATGTCGGCAGCGATGATGAGATTAACCAGCTGTTCGTCGATCTAAAGAAGCATTGGGATGGCTTTGATGGTTTGGTGCATGCTATTGGTTTTGCCCCCCGCGAGGCATTAGACGGAGAGTTTCTCGATGGCTTCAGCCGCGAAGCCTTCCGTATCGCTCACGATATCAGCGCCTACAGCTTTCCGGCCCTGGCTAAAGCTGCACTGCCGATGATGGAAGGCCGCAACGCATCTTTGCTAACCCTGACCTACCTCGGTGCCGTCCGCACCATGCCGCATTACAATGTAATGGGGCTGGCCAAGGCCAGCCTGGAAGCCAGCGTGCGTTATCTGGCGATGCAACTTGGCCGCCAAGCAATTCGCGTGAATGGCATTTCCGCGGGACCGATCAAGACGTTGGCCGCTTCCGGCATAGGCGATTTCAGCAAATTGCTCAACTACAACTCGAAGCACGCCCCTCTTAAACGCAACGTCACAATCGATGAAGTGGGAAATGCCGCGGCGTTTCTTTGCAGCGACTTGGCCAGCGGAATAACAGGTGAAATAATGTATGTTGACGGGGGCTTCAATACGACCGCTTTGGGCACAACCGAAGAATAACCGCCGTAATCACAAAATAAAAACGCCACCCTCGGGTGGCGTTTTCAATTGCATTTTCAGGTCACATCACGGCTGCACTGCCACTGGCGGCAAATTCAACTTGACCGTAGCTTGCTGCCTGGAATCAGATATGTATGCCCTAAACATTTCCTCGCCGGTCATCTGCCTCAATTGCTGAGCGTAGCGCGCGCGCTTCAAACCATTGATTGGCTCGCCTTCCTTGATGGAATCAATGCGAACCAGCACGTAGCCATTTTGCGGGTCTTCCATGCCCACATACTGCGGCAGCTTTTCCGCACTTGCCTGGAATATCTGCCGCACCAATCCAGCATCGAGTGAGCCATGCTGCGCACGAGTAATACTCTGCGCCGCACCCCAGATTAATTTCGGCTTATTCCCCTTCTGCAACTCTTCAAGCATGTTTTTGCCCTGCGTCGCAGCCAGTGCCAGGGCCTGTTGATGGACCAAATTTTGACGGATCGTTTCCTTCACTTCGGCAAAACTGCTCACGGAAGCCGGCTTGTATTCCAAAATTCTCGCGGCAACAAGTGTGTTCGCAGCAACCTCTACAGCAGCAGTGTTGCGTTTATTCTTCACCACCTCGTCGTTAAAAATTGCTTGCAACAACTTGGGTGTCCACGGTTCAGCGGCGACTGCGCCTTTGACCAACCATCCGCTCTGCTCAATCTTTGCACCGATCAGATCGGCAGCCGGCTGCAAAGTATCACTTTGCTCATAGACGGTATTGCTGAATTTTTCAGCCATCTCGGCGAACAATGCGGTGGCTTTCTGCTGGCGCAGCTTGTTCAGGATACCCTCGCGCGCTTCCTCGAATGACAAAACCCTGAATGGCTTGACTGCCAACAACTTGATAATATGGTAACCAAAATCTGATTTGACCAACCCACTGATCTCGCCGACCTTCATTGCGAATGTCGCTTCCTCGAATGGCTTGACCATCATGCCGCGGCCAAAGAATCCCAAATCTCCGCCTTTGGGCGCGGAACCCGGATCCTGCGAATTCTTCTTGGCTAATTCAGAAAACTTGGATGGATCATGCCTGACTTGCTGCAAAAGATTTTCGGCCTTTGCCTTTGCTGCTTCCTGCTCGGCTTGAGGGGCATTTGCGCTTACTGTGACAAGAATATGAGCAACCCGCCTTTCTTCCGGCGAACCAAATTCATTTTGATGTTCGTCGTAATACTTGCGCACTTCCTCCTTGCTTACCTGAACCTTCGCCAGCAAGTCATCAACGGAAAACTTCACGTATTTTACCTTGGCCTGTTCTTTAACCTGAAACTCGCCTTGATTCTGCTCGTAATATTTCATCAAAGCCGCATCATCAACTTTCGCTTTGGAAACAAATGGCTGAAACTGTATAGGCGATACGCTCACCATACGCTGCTGTTCATTCAAGCGGATAACATTATCAACAACGCTGTTTGCGGAAAATCCGTTCTGTGTGTAGGTGTCCTGCATTTGTTGCCCGAGTAATTCGTCTCGCACACGAGATTCGAACATCAATGGCGATAAATTCTGTGCTTTAAGTATTGTCAGGTAACGATTTTTGTCAAACTTACCGTTTTCCTGAAAAGCTTCAATACTGGAAATGACCTCTGCCACCTGCTCATCAGAGACATGAAGTCCTGCTGCGTTGGCACGGATGACGAGCAAGTGCTGGGAAACCAGATTGTCTATTATCGCGCGCTTGATTGTTGGATTTTCAATCATTGACGCATCAAAGTTAGCCCCCAGTTGCTGACGCATCCTGTCCTGTTGCTGACGCATTGAATTTTCAAATTCCTGCTGGGTAATTTTAATGCCCTCCACAGTGGCAACCACTCCGGCTGAATTCCGAGACTTGTCGTACGAACTCACCCCCCAGAATGCGAATGGTAAAACAATGAGCGCAAGTAATATCTGTACCAGCTTTTTATTTTCGTGCACGAAATCAAACATAGCGATGTCATCCAACTATTGATTCAAAGGAAACAGAAGTGAAAAAGGCGAACTTTCGTTCGCCCCTATTTGGCGGAGTGGACGGGACTCGAACCCGCGACCCCCGGCGTGACAGGCCGGTATTCTAACCAACTGAACTACCACTCCAAAAATATTTGTGGTGGGTGCTGACGGGATCGAACCGCCGACATTCGCCTTGTAAGGGCGACGCTCTACCAGCTGAGCTAAGCACCCAACAAAGTCTGCTAGTTTACTGCATCTTTGAGACCTTTGCCAGCGCTAAATTTAGGAACTTTTGCTGCCTTGATCTTGATGGTCGCACCAGTACGCGGATTGCGTCCATTGCGTGCGGCGCGTTTGCCAACTTTGAAAGTACCGAACCCGACCAAACTCACGGTATCGCCCTTTTTCAGAGTCTTTTTGATGGTGTCTACAGTCGCGTCCAGTGCACGAGCAGCAGCAGCCTTGGAAATATCAGCGGATTTTGCAATAGCATCAACCAAATCAGATTTATTCACGTAAGTCCCCTTTGCGAGTGGTTAAAAAAACAGGAAGTTCCCTGCGAGGGCTTTATATCAAGGCTTCTTGACTCAGGTCAAGCAATTACTTGAAAAAATATTTTTTACGGTTGCTTGCGTTGGGCAAATACAACTGATAGCGGATTTTTTATTCAATGCTTGGTCACCAATACTGAGCCGGCTTGCTGCGTCTCGCTTGCCAAGCCAACCACAGCAAGGGGTTCAACCTTCTCGGCAAGCGGTTCCGGAATACGTTCCAGTGCCATTTCCAGAACCTGGTCTATCCACTTGACCGGTCGAATATCCAATTTATTTTTTATGTTGTCCGGAATTTCCGCCAGATCTTTAATGTTTTCTTCCGGTATCAGAACCACTTTGATGCCGCCCCGTTGCGCTGCCAGCAGCTTTTCTTTCAATCCACCTATAGGCAACACCTCACCGCGCAACGTGATTTCACCGGTCATGGCGACATCGGCACGCACGGGAATACCCGTCAGCACAGAGACCAATGCAGTGCACATGCCCACCCCCGCACTCGGCCCATCTTTCGGAATCGCGCCTTCCGGCAAGTGGATATGCAAATCGGTTTTCTGATAAAACTCTTCTTCTATACCCAATCTTTTGGCACGGCTGCGCACCACACTCAATGCGGCCTGAATAGACTCCTGCATCACCTCTCCGAGCTTCCCAGTCGTTGTAGTCTTGCCCTTTCCTGGCAGAACCGCAGCTTCAATGGTGAGCAGTTCACCGCCAACTTCCGTCCACGCCAAGCCGGTAACTTGCCCGACCTGGTTGTTTTTTTCGGCAACACCATATGAATAACGGCGCACGCCAAGGTACTTGTCGAGATTGCGCGAATTCACTATCACCTTGGTATTGCGATCCTTTAACGAAAGCGACTTCACTACCTTGCGGCATATTTTGGAAATATCGCGCTCCAAACCCCGCACACCAGCCTCACGCACGTAGTAACGCACAATATCGCGCAATGCGCTCTCGGAGATGCTGATCTCTTCCGGTTTTAAACCGTTGTTCTTCAGCACTTTTGGAACCAGATAACGCGTGGCGATATTGATCTTTTCTTCCTCCATGTAACTGGAGACGTGGATAATTTCCATGCGATCCAACAGCGCTTCCGGAATATTCAGCGTATTCGCAGTCGCCACAAACATGACGTCCGACAGATCATATTCGACCTCGACGTAATGATCGACAAACGTACTGTTCTGCTCCGGATCGAGGACTTCCAGCAAGGCGGAAGACGGATCACCGCGCATATCCATGCCCATCTTGTCCACTTCGTCCAGCAAGAACAGCGGGTTTTTCACCGCGACCTTGCTCATGTTTTGAAGAATCTTGCCGGGCATGGAGCCTATATAGGTACGCCGATGACCCCTGATTTCCGATTCATCGCGCACCCCGCCCAGTGACATACGCACGAATTTGCGGTTGGTGGCACGAGCGATAGACTGCCCCAGGGAAGTCTTTCCAACCCCCGGCGGACCAACCAAACAAAGTATCGGCGCCTTCATCTTGTCCATGCGCTGTTGCACTGCAAGGTACTCGAGTATGCGTTCCTTGACCTTATCCAGGCCGTAATGGTCTTCTTCCAGCACCACCTCGGCTTTTTTCAGGTCGGCACTGATCTTGGTTTTTTTCTTCCACGGCAAACCCGTCAGCACATCGATGTAATTGCGCACAACGGTAGCTTCAGCCGACATCGGCGACATCAATCGCAACTTCTTGAGCTCGGCTTCGGCCTTGTTGCGTGCCTCCTTGGGCATGTGAGCAGCCTTGATTTTCTTTTCCAGTTCGTCGAAATCGGTTCCTTCTTCACCGTCGCCCAGCTCCTTTTGTATCGCCTTAACTTGTTCGTTAAGGTAATACTCCCGCTGACTTTTTTCCATCTGGCGTCTCACACGCCCGCGTATGCGTTTTTCGACCTGAAGAATATCGATCTCGCCTTCCAGAAGTCCCAGCAAGTGTTCCAATCGCTTGCGCACACCGAATATTTCCAGCACTTCCTGTTTTTGCTCAAGCTTGAGCGGAAGATGGGCGGCAATGGTGTCCGCAAGACGGCCGGCATCGTCGATACCGGCAAGGGAAGTCAGGATTTCAGGGGGGATTTTTTTATTCAGTTTCACATACTGGTCGAACTGCGCGATCAGTACGCGTCTCATGGCTTCAGATTCACTGTCGGTGCCATCCTCGGCGGGAACGATCTGCACCTCGGCATCGAAATGAGATTTGGCGTCATAAACTCGCAGTATATTGGCGCGTTGGGTGCCCTCAACCAGCACTTTCACCGTGCCGTCCGGCAATTTCAACATCTGTAAAATGTTTGCCATGCTCCCGATGGCATAGAGGTCATCCGTTCCCGGATCATCTTTAGTCGCCGACCTTTGTGCCACCAGCGCGATACTCTTGCCCGCCTCCATCGAAGTCTCAAGCGCCTTTATTGATTTGGAGCGTCCGACAAACAGGGGAATTACCATATGCGGAAACACCACCACATCGCGCAAAGGCAGTAGCGGGTGTAAATTATTTGCAATAGTGCCTGGGGTATCTTGTTCTAACATGGCTATAACCTCTCAAAAGTGTGAAGTTAGATGGGGATGGCCCTAAATAATTCAAGAGCCACCCGGGGACAAGATAAAAAGTGGTCTAAAGGCGATCACGCCGCCTTGTGGGTATCGGAATAAATGATGATGGGCTTGATTTCTCCGGTCGCAGTTTCATCCAATACCACCTTGCTGACATTATCTATCGATGGGAGATCAAACATCACATCCAGCAAAGCTTGTTCGAGTATCGAACGCAACCCTCGTGCGCCAGCCTTGCGTGCCAATGCCTTGCGAGCGATTGCCAGCAATACCCCTTCACGGAACTCCAGATCAACGTCCTCCATCGCAAACAACTTCTGATATTGTTTGGTCAAGGCGTTCTTCGGCTCAGTCAGGATTTTGACCAGCGCGGGTTCGTCCAACTCTTCCAAAGTGGCAATCACCGGCAAACGTCCGACAAACTCTGGAATCAGGCCAAACTTGATCAGGTCTTCCGGCTCAACCTCGCGCAAAGTCTCGCCGGTCTTGCGCTGGTCTTTGCTCGCGATGGTTGCACCGAAACCGATGCCCGCCTTCTCGGAACGGCTGCGAATAACCTTTTCCAGCCCGTCGAATGCACCACCGCAGATGAACAGGATATTGGTAGTATCAACCTGCAAAAATTCCGTATTCGGATGCTTGCGACCGCCTTGCGGGGGAATTGAAGCCTTGGTGCCTTCTATCAGCTTGAGCAGCGCCTGCTGCACGCCCTCACCTGAAACATCGCGTGTAATCGACGGGTTGTCCGACTTGCGCGATATCTTGTCGATCTCATCCACGTAGACGATGCCGCGTTGAGCCCTTTCAACGTCATAGTCGCAGGTCTGCAACAATTTCTGAATGATATTTTCGACGTCCTCACCGACATAACCCGCCTCGGTCAGGGTGGTCGCATCGGCCATCACAAAGGGCACATCCAGCAAGCGCGCCAGTGTTTGGGCAAGCAAGGTCTTGCCCGAACCGGTCGGACCGACCAGCAGGATATTACTTTTGGATAATTCCACACCGTCCTTGTCATTGCTCTTCAGACGCTTATAGTGGTTGTATACCGCCACCGACAAAATCTTCTTGGCCTGCTCCTGGCCGATCACATACTCATCCAGGGTCGCGCATATTTCCTTGGGGACCGGCAGGTCGGACTTGCCCAGCTTAATCTGTTCGCTTTGCGTCTCCTCGCGCATGATGTCGTTGCACAGCGTGATGCATTCGTCACACACGAACACCGACGGTCCCGCAATCAGTTTGCGCACTTCATGCTGGCTCTTCCCGCAAAATGAGCAGTAAAGCAATTTGTCGCCTGGATTTTTATCGTCAGCCATCACTACCATCCTTCCATCAAAATATCGGGTCTAACCTCTTAGCTGCGCTTTTCCAGAACCTGATCAACCAATCCGTATTTGACCGCGTCTTCGGCGCTCAGGAAATTGTCGCGGTCCGTATCCCGCTCTATCGTTTCTACCGACTGCCCGGTGTGATGCGCCAGCATTTGATTGAGCCTTTGCTTCAAATACAGAATTTCGCGCGCATGTATCTCGATATCCGAGGCCTGGCCACGGAAGCCGCCCATGGGCTGATGTATCATCACGCGCGAATTGGGCAGGCAAAAGCGTTTGCCCTTCTCGCCTGCGGCCAGGAGAAAAGAGCCCATGCTGGCCGCCTGACCTATGCACAGTGTGCTGATATTCGGCTTGATGAATTGCATCGTGTCGTAGATCGCCATTCCCGCCGTCACCGAACCTCCCGGTGAATTGATGTAAAAGTGAATATCCTTGTCGGGATTTTCCGACTCAAGAAACAACATTTGCGCCACGATCAGGTTTGCGCTGTGATCATTGACTTCGCCAACAAGGAACACAACCCGTTCCTTGAGCAGGCGCGAATAAATGTCATATGCCCGCTCACCGCGTCCGCTGGTCTCCACAACCATGGGAATCAAACCGATGTTTTGCGGCTCCTGATAATCAGACATCGCGGAATTTCCAGATTTTTGATAATGCATCATTTAAGCGGTTCCCATAAGTTCGTTGAATACGGCCTGTTTGTCAGTGATCCGGGTTTGGCCCAGCGTCCAGTTCATCACGTTTTCTTCAAGGACAATGTGTTCCACTTCCCGCATGCGCCCCGGCTCGGAGGCATACCAACGTATTACGTCTTCGGGCTGGTCGAAACTTTGCGCATATTCCCTGATAAAACTTTTGATCTGTTCGGGTTTTGCATTCAAGTCGTGCTTCTGCACCAGGTGAGAAAGAATCAGCCCAAGTTTGACGCGCTTCTCGGCGCGCTCCAGGAACAATTCCGGCGGCAGGGAAACGCCCTTCATTTTCATCCCGCGCGACTCCATTTCCTGGGCGGCTTGCTGCATCAAGGCCTGCACTTCATCGTCCACCAAAACCCTGGGAACATCAAAACCGGCAACTTTCAACAGCGCACTCATTGCCGAATCCTTGTTGCGGGCCTTCAATCGGCGCGATATTTCGCTGAGCAGATTACTGCGGATCTCGTCTTGCAACCTATCCGCATCAGCGTCAGGCACGCCGATAGACCTGGCAAAGTCAGCATTAATTTCCGGGAGCTTCGGTTCTTCAACATGATTCAGGGTGATCGTAAAAACCACTTTTTTCCCCGCCACATCTTTGCTGTTGTAATCTTCCGGAAAAGTCAGCTCAAAGGACTTGGTTTCGCCTATCGTCATGCCCACGACAGCCGCCTCGAATTCCGGCAACATCCTCCCCATCCCCAGCACCACCGGGTAATCCCTGGCTTCACCGCCAGCAAATACCTCACCGTTCAGCTTGCCGGTGAAATCGATGTTCACCCTGTCATCGGTTTTGGCCGCGCGATCAACTTTTTCAAACGTGGCGCGTTGCTTGCGCAATGTGGCAATGGTGTTATCCACATCCCCCTGGGTTACTTCATATACCAGGCGCTCGATCACTTCTCCCGACAAATCACCAACCACCACTTCCGGATAAACTTCGAATGTCGCGCTGTATTCGATCTGCTCGGCGTTCAGGTCCCTGGTCTTGATTTCGAATTTCGGAAAACCCGCAACCCGCAAATTATTGGTTTGCGCAGCCTCGGCAAACGACTGTTGCAAAGCGTCGCTCAATGCTTCTTGCCGCGCCTGCGCACCATAATGCTGTTCGACGATTTTTGTGGGCACCTTGCCGGGACGAAAACCCGCGATCTTCGCGTTTCGCCCGATATTTTTCAGTCGAACCGACACCACGGCATTAATGGCTTGCTGGGGAATAGATGCGTTCAGGCGGCGCTCTAACGCGCTTACAGTTTCTACGCTGGTCATACTCGTGTTTCCTTGAAATTAAGTTGAACGGTGGCTAGCGAATTAAGGAGCAACCAAAATGGCCATGCCATGCACGGATTGTTTTCGATTGCTTTTGGTATCAAAGG
This sequence comes from Candidatus Gallionella acididurans, assembly GCA_001577345.1. Classification (GTDB taxonomy): domain Bacteria; phylum Pseudomonadota; class Gammaproteobacteria; order Burkholderiales; family Gallionellaceae; genus Gallionella; species Gallionella acididurans. Next base: position 11,493 of record LSLI01000017.1, on the reverse strand, counting down.
GTGTCTGCCACCACCCCTGCTACCATCCTCGTATGTTCACTGATGGTTGATTATATCATGCGCAATAAGTTGCATACATCGAGGCTGCTAGAGTCCGCACTCGTCCGACGCAACCTATGCACAGCATAGCCGGGCCAATCTCAATCGTCTGTTATCTGCCAGAGTTGCCCAACTGTATTACCCGCAAACGCGCTGTTGACATTGAAGACCGCGCAATTACAGATTATTTTGATCCGAATCGGCTCACACCCGAATCATTGGGCATTGCGGAACTTGTGGATTCACACGCCAGCGGATAAACTTTACGCACGATTGCAATCACCTGTTGAACCCACCCCGCAATATTGAAACAGGAGGATTTATTTATGTTCAAGCTGCCGCTGGTAATTATTTACATGATAGTCGCCTTCAATATCACAGCCTTTACTGTGGTTGACCTGCTGTTGTTTCATTCACTCACCATTAAAATCATAGCATCCTTGCTGACCGTAGCTTCCTGGATATTGGCGTACAGAAATCGCGACAAGTTTGTGAGAATTGGCTAGGAATGGCGATATGGAAGAAACAGGATGCTTGATCCGGCAGCGGGCGGTCGGTGTGGATCACAGTCACCGGCAGCTTTGTAATTGAGCCTTCCCCATCTTCTCCTTGTGATACCGGTGACCGGGTAGCGCAATGGGGAATTTTAATGGTTAGCCCGGCTCACCCTGCTTAATGCCACATTGGACTGCAATTCCGCAATGAAGTCTGCCTTCAATCCCCTTGCACGCAAGTTGCGGTCTTATCTTGGCCTGGCTACGAGCGAGACCCTGTGTGCCTTGCGCAAAGAACACAAGAGAACGCAACTGATCGATGTTCAGCGCCGCATCCGGATATATTTACAGGCATTGTGGGGCTGCAATTTCGTCATAAAGGCTATCGATGGCGACTCCGGGAGCAGCGAAAGGCGCAAGCCTTTCATCAGGAATGACCAGATCCATCTGCCCAATGCCTATTACGATTTCACCCTTCACGGAATCCCGCATTTCACAGGTCTTGAAACCTATCGCGCAGCTTCCGCACATGCTGCGGCTCACATCATTTACTCGAAAAACCATTTCTCTGAAAAATCATTCGACAAATGGCAAAGAGCGTTGATTTCCACTATTGAGGATGCGCGGGTGGAAGCGTTGTCCATGCGCAGATTCCCCGGCCTGAAGCAGCTCTGGGCCAGGCAGCATACAGCCACCCCATTGCACAACCGAACCGCAGGCGATTATCTCAATCGTCTCGCACGCGCGTTGCTGGATGATGCCTACCGGGATGACGATCCCTGGATCAGCCAGGGACGGGCGCTGTTCAGCGCGGCGGACGATCTGGAAACCAATAATATTTCCCTGGACTTGGGCTTGACGCTTGCACATGCATTCCAGAAAAAGAATGTCAGTATCAATTCCGTATCCGACAAGTTAAGCGCGCCCTACCGTGACGACAATCGCTATTTATGGGAATCCACAAGGCTGGATTCCGGCGAGGAACAGGAATTACCCGAATATTATTCCAGATTCAAATTGCTTTTGAAAAGCAACGAAGTGACCACCACTGATGAAGATACCAAGCATAGCTGGACGACAGGGCCGATAACTGCGGCAGCTGCCGCGGATACATACATTTATTCCGAATGGGATTACCGGGGCCAGATGGAGACCCCATCCTGGGTTACCTTAAGGGAAAGAAGTCCCAAGCCCGGCGACCTGACAATTGTTGACAACATCATTGCCCAGAACACACATCTCATCTCGCGCATGAAGAACCTGCTCCACGCCATCCAATCCAGGGGGGTGCTCCGCATCAGAAAGCTCGAGGAAGGCGACGAAATCGACATCAATGCCGCCGTCCGCGCCCAGGTCGATATCAGACTGGGTGAACAACCGGATACCCGGGTCATGATGCGCTCGGTTCGCAAGACTCGCGACATTTCGGTGCTTGTGTTGCTGGATCTTTCCAACTCGTCCAACCAAAAGATCCGCGGGCAACGCCATACCGTGCTGCAGCTTACCCAGCAAGTTTGCGTCCTGTTCGCCGACGCTATTGAAACAGTCGGCGATCCATTCGCCATCCACGGCTTCTGTTCCAGAAGCCGGCACGATGTTGAATATTTCCGCCTGAAGGATTTCGACCAGCCCCACGACGACGTTTCGAAAGCCAATATTGCCGGCATGACGGGACAAAAATACACCCGCATGGGCACAGCGATACGCCACGCGACCCACTATCTCAACCAGCAACAGTCTGGCAAGAAGCTACTGATGCTCATTACCGACGGGGAACCGGCGGACATAGATGTGCGCGACTTGCGATATCTGCGCTATGACGCAAAAAAGGCGGTCAAGGATGCCGGACGCTTTGGTATACATACTTATTGTATTGGCCTCGACCCCAACGCCGACAAGTATGTTTCCGCCATATTCGGGGCGAGGAACTACATGGTGGTAGATCATATCAACCGCCTGCCCGAGAAGATGCTGCTGATCTATGCAGCGCTTACGCTTTAACACTTCGGCTTTCAGGTTTACTGTTTTACCTTCGGGTCAAACTTTGCGTTTCCCTGATTGGAAGCTTTCGCACTCTCGGCTTGCGCGCGCTCCAGATTCTTTGCAGCACATTGCCGCCATTCGTTGCCGGCCGCGTTGGCCGGATCCTGCCGCAAAGAGCACTCGCACCGGCAAGCCGCCGCGCGGTAACATCCTTCCATGCTGTGATTTTTGCAGGACGATTGCAGCTGCGCACACTGCACGTTGCACGCTCGCGCCATATCTCGCGCCTTCTGTTGCACGGCAAACGGCACCTTCGGCAAATCTTCCGGCTGTGTCACTATACCCCACGCCATCATCGCAACCCCCGCCAGGAACAGCGTTATTGCCAGCCAGTTTTTCAACATCGCGCGGCCCATTATTTGCCGCCGGGTTGTGTTTGCCGATTTCGTACTCAACTCGAAACTCAACAAGCCACGCGTTCCGGATTTATCGTGCAGCCTGTCACATGCATCCATGCACTCACCGCAGTTAATGCAACTGTCATAAGGATTTATTCTGGTCGGCTGAATCTTTGTAATGCAGACTGTCGCGCAATAATTGCACTTGGTGCAATCCGACGATCGCGAAGCATCGTAGCTCACATGCAAGGCATCCTGCGTTTTGAATACCCTTTGCCCCATGCGGTAAAAGCAAACATAGTCGCACACAAAATAACGCAGGAATGCAATGTCGATGAAGATCAGGAATGCGATGATCAAATAGATTATGAGCGGCGACAACTGCTCGGGATTGCTATACGTCAACATCCCCCAGACATCTGCGGGCGTATAAAAGAATAGCATTGGAATCAGTGCCAGCAATAATGACATGGCCAGGAAGCTGGCGCCGAGCATGGTCCAATTCAGCAACTTGTTTTTCGCAGCAGCAACGATTAATTCATCGCCTACCACTTCCACGCTTGCGCGTTTACCAAGCAGCTTGTATGTCAGGTTATCCGCCCATTCCGAAAGCATGGTTTGCGGGCAGGCCCATCCACACCACAGACTGCCTATAGTCATGTAAGTGAGTATCGGTGCCGTGACAAAAACCAGCGTGAGGCCGCACACCAATGCGAAGCTGGACCACAGGATTTGATGGTTGAAAATGAAAAAACTCGCGGAAGCCAGGTCAATGCGCAACAATCCGCTCGCTGGAATCAGCCCGATCAGCGCCAGTGAGGCCAACTGAACAATCCTTCTTTTCCAACGATACGGGGACATGTTTGACATCCGGCTAAGCCAATTACAGTGTTATGGAGCACCAGCAGCACATCTGGGGCAGGTAGATGATTCCGGGGAGTTTCGGAATACTGCGGGATTCACAGGGATGCGGCAGGATGCCAACCCGTTGAGTTGATTGGTGCGAAGGAGAGACTCGAACTTATTGACCAATAATTTGTATTGTAAAGAGTTTTATTGATCAAATTAATCTGGTTATACACTTAGTTATACAATAACTTTTCGCAACATCTCACGGATTTGTGAAGCATAGCATAATGCGAGCGGTCAAGCACTAGCGCGGCGGTAATGTGTTGCGAGTTTTTGATCTGTCCGGTTTTGTAGCACGCAATCTGTCCGGTTGTCCTATTGCCCGAGGAGGGCGATATGAAGCCGACAAAAGTGCTACAGGAGATACGGAAGATGAGATTCGAGGAAGCTTATGAAGGATGGAATGCAGGGCGGCTGACGCAGGCCGAGGCGGCGCGAATACTGGGAGTTTGCGAGCGCAGTTTTCGCCGCTACCCGGGGCGCTATGAAACAGACGGGATAGAGGGGCTGATCGACCGGCGGCAGGAACAAGCCTCTAACCGCCAGGCACCGGTAGATGAAGTGATGGCGTTGACCGATGAGTATCGGCGCCGGTATATGGGCTGGAACGTCAAACACTTCCATAGCTGGAATATCCGCACGGGTGGCACGCGCAGTTACACCTGGGTCAAGCGGCACCTGCAAGAAGCAGAGCTGGTGCCCAAGGCCAAGAAACGGGGCACGCATAGAAAGCGCCTTGAGCGCTCTGCCCTGCCGGGCATGATGATCCATCAGGATGGCAGCACCCACGAATGGGTAGCCGGGCAGAAGTGGGACCTGATCGTCACGATGGATGATGCCACCAAAGAGCACTACTCGATGTTCTTCGTCGCAGAAGAAGGCACGGCCAGCAGCTTCCGGGGCGTGCATGACGTGATCGAAGCACAGGGCCTGTTCAGCTCCTTCTACAGCGACCGGGGCAGCCACTACTGGCACACGCCCGAGGCGGGCGGCAAGGTGGATAAGGGCAATCCCACCCAGTTTGGTCGCGCCCTGCGGTATCTGGGCATCGAGATGATCGCGGCTTATTCGCCGGAAGCGCGGGGTCGATCAGAACGCGCCTTCGGTACTCACCAAGGACGTTTGCCATTTGAACTGGCCGCAGCGGGCATCACCCCCATATTGGCAGGGGTTGGATACGAATACCCGTCTCCAGCAGCACATCAAAAGCAAGATCGTCCATGTCTAGTTTTGTGTCTACGAAATTTCCAAGTCCATGCAATAACACAGCCACATCGGCGTCACTATCAGGCCGGTGGGATTTACGCGCCCGGCTGCCAAAAAGAATCGCTCCAAACATGTCGTAACGACCCGCCACGGCCTTCATCTCTTTGTCATTGCCATTGCGAACGACCCAGCCAAAGAAAATCAAATTTTCCAGGCCGATAGGCAGAAGCACCCCTTCAAGATCATTGAGGCAGGCGTCAACGAGGTTCAGCCAGCCTTGCGCACTGGAGAAATTCTTTTGATAGCTCAGCCAGGCATGCCGTTTGCAAAACTCTCCGTATCGCTTTCACGCCTTCGGTGAGCAGACGGTGAAAGGTTTCATTATTCGACAACAAGTCTGGCGAGCTGATGCGCTGCACCTCCTTGAGTGCGTCTTGCAACATCGCAGACGACAGCTTGGGGTTGATGCGCTTCAGCGCCTGCGCCAGCCGCCCCGTCAGCAACACCTCGCCATAGTGGCTGCGTTCCGGCTGCTCACCATCGGGCGCGATGTCCGGCGCGTGAACGTAGCTGTAGCCCAAGCGCACGAATAGCTTAATGGCGAAGTCTTCGATGGCGCTTTCGCTGAGCTTGTTAGGCATCGTCTATAAAATCTCGTCGCCCGCTTGCGGCGGCACGCCACCCTTACGGTTCAGCAAGGCCAGCGCCGCATCCAGATTGCCGCGCTTTGCCCGCTCCTGAAAATAATCCGCCGTCTTGATCGCTGCCAGTTTCTCTGCAATCGCGGTCACAATAAACTGGTTGAGCGAAGTGCCATCATCCCGCGCGACCTGCTCAACGGAATGCTTGAGTGAAGCAGGCAAACGCAAAGCGTAATTGCTAGTGGTTCCCATCTCGTAGCTCCTTTAAAAAATCACTCGGCGACATCACCTTTAGATGGAAATTTTCCGCCGAGGGCAAAAAGTCCCTGATATTAAACGTCACAATGGCATCAGCCTGTCCGCTCACCGCCGCCTCCAGCACCATGTCATCGTTGGCATCCTTGAGCTGCGGACGCCACAGATAAAACACCTCAACCGGCACAACCACCCCAGCCAACACATCCAGCAAATTATTCACGTCTGCTGCCGATACCCGCGCCGCCTTTAAATGAACGGGGCGAAGCAACACCGCCTCATACTCCATAAACAACGGCACGCTTGCGACCGTTTTAATCTTGCCCTGCAAGATACGGCGCATGATTTCCGCCGCAGCCCCGGCGGGGCTGCGCACAGCCGCCACTAAAACATTGGTGTCAAGAATTATTGTCATATTGCCAGCAATATTATGCTTAAACAGTAAACATAACAACCATCCCGTTGTTGATTGCCACTGAACTGTCCGGATTTACCGGACAGTTGCCCCTATTGCTTACCATCTGCGGCAGTTGTCCGGAATTTCCGGACAACTGTACCCACCTGCAATTCGTCACTGGCATTTTCACTCAGTCCCCCAATGCCCTGCTCAGTGTCACACCGGCGCGAATGTCGGTGGTTCTGTTGATCCCGACCGATTGCCCGTCGGCCAAATGGATATAAGAAAACTCGGGGGTGATCGCCCAGGCATTCCACTGAAAACTCTGCTGGACACCAAAGCCCAGCAACCTGCCATGGGGGCCGATCAGATTTCCCGTGGCATTGGTGTCAGGGTTGTAGGACCCGAGCGCAGTGCTGGTTTCACCGCTATAAAGTTTCAGCGTCCGCGAGGCTTCTGCATCTAGCCAGCCCACGGTGAGGACACGGGCATCGCCGCCAAAACTGGAACCGATCCAGCGACCACCATTGGTAAATCCTTGCGGATAAGACCCGTTGCGATAACCAATGCCCACATAGTGATAGTCATTCCACGGGAGACTGTGTGTATAGGTTTGCATGAACTCGGTAAATAACCTGTGGCGACCCGAATCACTCCACCATTCCGCTCCTCCCAGCGTCATGAATTGATTGGGCAGGTGGCTCTGGCCGGAGGCATCCTCACCCATCCATTGAAAGTAGGTAGCGCAATGCATGCCCTTGGGGCAACTGAGCTTGACATCGTAGCCCGCCACACCGTTGCTCGTGCCATTCACGTCCTGTTGGGCGCCCTGCGTGTTACCCACGGCAAAAGTTGTGCTGAGCATTTGATGCGCCGTACCCGTCATCTGCTCGTCTCGGGTAAACCCGATCTCGGCCCAAGACCAGGGTTTCAAGGTCAATCTGGAACCCATGAAATAAGTATTGGGCTGATTGGCCACCATGGTAGGGTCCTGCGCCTGGGCCATAAACCCTTCAAAAGACCACGCCCCCATCCATGACAGCCACTTGGACTCGGAAGGTTTGACTTCGCTTCTTTGTATGCCAACGCCCATCCAGGGGGGAATATTATTGCTGTTGATCAAGCTCGATTGCCAACCCGGCCCCCACCAGTTCTGATGCGCGAATGCCTGGACATTGAACCCGGAGATCTCGGCAACCAGCGCCGTGTCATCCAGCCTGGCCTGGGTCCGGCTGTTACTGCCCAGACCTCCTGAAAAGTTGGTCTGCAGCGAATCGGGATTCTGTTCGACACGGAGGCCTACCCGTGCGGCTATCGGTAAACCGTCTGGCCCGAATTGAGTGGCGGCACTGGATAGCTTGACCGAACTGCCCGGCGTGTAGTTTTCGCCAAACCCGACCGGCGCCTCGGCTCGGTTGCGCAACTGCGCATCGACATTGCCGTGTTGGTACAGTTTGCGCAGCTCTGCGCTGACGAACGCTTTTGATTCCGCCAATGAAGGCGACAGATCGCTGGGCAGATCATCCAGCGCATTTTGCACCGCCGACGCCGGCAAGGGCCAATGCGTGGTGGTGATCTTCAGTCCCGCTTCATCGACCAGGCGCTCCAAATAGTGGCGCGCTTGCCAGGTAGGCATATAGGGCACGGAAGGTTCTGCATGGGCCAACACAGCGGTCGACCCCAGCAATAACGCCAGAAAAATCATCAGGCATTGTTTGTTAATCGGAGGAGCCAGTTGTAAATATGAACGCATCGATTACCCCTTGGTTAAAGTACGAAGTGCAACAAGTATTGCTGTGCCAAAACAAATTCTACCCGCAAGAGCGGGCCGCCAATGCGATGCTTCACTTCGTTCGCATTGACGGCATCTTGAAATCCCGCACTGCGCCAACATCATTGAGATTTCCATAATTCACGACACCCTTGCCGTCATTGCGAACGAAGTGAAGCAATCCAGTGGTTTGCTATCAATCCAGCGGTTTGGCATTACTGGATTGCCGCGTCGGCTGCGCCTCCTCGCAATGACAGGTGTTTGTGCCATCACTCACAGCTGAAGCCTTGTTGCAATGACGAGGCACTCCAGATTCCCCGAATTCGCGGGAATGACGTGCCAGTTTTTTCATTTCCCCTGCCCTGTTACGAATCATGCCGTGCTGTCTTCTATTGATACTTCCATAATTCACGACACCCTTGCCGTCATTGCGAACGAAGTGAAGCAATCCAGCAAGACAAAGATGCATTTTTTTAAACCATCTGGATTGCCGCGTCGGCTGCGCCTTCTGATGAAACTACTGGTGGAACGCTAGCCATCCCACTATTGAGCATTCCATAATTAGCGACAAACCTGCCGTTCGGGCTGAGGTATCGAAGCCCAATCACTAGAAGGTCTACACCCTTCGATACATCAGGGCGAACGGTGTAATGAATAACGGAAAGATCAATAAGCAACCAGAATAAGGTTGCCAAGTGGTTGGTTATAGCCAATTGACTGGTGAAACAACTAGCCATCCCACTATTGAGCATTCCATAATTAGCGACAAACCTACCGTTCGGGCTGAGGTATCGAAGCCCAATCATCAGGCGGTCTACACCCTTCGATACCTCAGGGCGAACGGTGTAATGAATAACGGAAAGATCAATAATCAACCACAAAACGGTTGCCAAGTGGTTGGTTATAAGCCAGCAAGCCGGCAAGTCGCTGGTTATCGCAATGACGAGGCATTCTGGATTCCCGCTTGTCCGAAGGACAGTTTATCCTGAGTCCATCGAAGGACGGGAATGGCGTGCCAGTTTTTTAATTTCCCCTTACCGCATTCAGAAAGATGTGTCATTGTCATCAAATATGGAAACCTCAATATTATGAAAATTTCATTAGCGGGAATGCCGGCGATTCCGATGCCCTTGCTCACGCCGCCAACTGCGCAAGCCAGTTCGCTGCATCCGTGATCGCGATCCCGTTGCGAAACTCTTCCTGCCGCAAATCATAAACAAGCTGCACCGCCTCCGTGTCGGGAAACTGTTCGGCAAAACGAGCCAGCGCACGGTGCGGCTTATTGTCACCCAATTTGCATTCGATCAACTGTTTCAGCACCCCGGCCTCACTGAATGCAAAATCCACTTCCGCGCCGTCCTTGGTGCGGATGTAATGCAGGCCGACTTCCCGCCCCGCGCTATCCTGCAGGAATTGCGCCTGCTTCAGCAACATGGTCGCCACCGCATTCTCCAGGCGCACTCCCTGGTCGCCACGCACCAAGCCAGTATCAAAAAAATACACCTTCGGCGTTTGCAGAATGGCGCGACCAACATTGCGATGCCATGGATGCACCGTGAAAACGATGAACAACGCCTGCAATATATCCAGGTAACGCTTCAAGGTCGCGGGAGCAACCGCCAGGTCACGGGCAATCGAGGCCAAAGATAACGGCGATCCCACGCGCTCGCGCAGCAATTCGACAAACAGCCGCATCGTATTGATCTCATGCAACCGCGAAAACTCCAACACGTCCTCGCGTATCAGATCGGTGAAATATTGCGCGCGCCAACGGTCTGCCTGTACCGAATCGGCAGCCAGGCAAGGTTCTGGAAATCCACCCCGCTCCAGCAAATGATCGAGTGCTGTTGCCGGATCAACTCCCTGCTGCTCACACCACTCGCGCACCGAAATTGGATGCAACCGAAACGCAAAATACCGCCCCGCCAACGAATTCCCGGCTTGCCGGAACGTCTCCATGCGGGCGCTGCCCGTCACCAACAACGCCTGTCCGGCCAGGCGTCCGTCTGCCACACCCTTGAGCCACGCCTTCCAATCCGGCATCTTGTGAATCTCATCCATCACCAACAGGTCGGCGCGCGGATTCCACGACTGCCGTAGCAATACCACGCGATCCGCCGATACATCCCAATTCAAATACTGGGCACGGCCGAACGACTGCATCAACTGCCGGCTCAAGGTGGTTTTTCCCACCTGGCGCGGACCAGTCAACACAACCGCCTTGGTGGCAAGATCGTTCAACACCAGATCGTCGAGGTAACGTTTCATGCGGGGAGTATACAATCAATACAAAATAGTCGCGACTATTTTGCAATGTAGTTACAAATAGTCGCTTTTACGTGCGGCCCTTGCCGCCACAGCAGGATTGAGGGGGACGCCTTTCGAGCTGAAATGATGCGGATAACCTCGCCAGCTTCGGCTTGACCAGATGCGCGGCAAGCCTTGCCGTTCAGGGCGGGGAAGGATAGCGTGGATGCCGCAGGCATCCTTGGGTTGCTCCCTGGATTGGAGTTTTCTGTTGTTCGATATATTGCTTGATGATACTGATTGGTGCGCCACCACACGAAGAGGCAAAGTATGAGGGAGACCACAGTACATTTTTCCAATACCGCTTTTTCAAGTCCGGCCTTTCCTTGCGCAGCAATCGGCTGGACAGGCCTTTCAGGCTGTTCACCAGCACAGACACCGCCAGCTTGGGCGGATATCCAGCAACACGCCCTGCATGCTTAACGCCCCACCGCAGGCGGTGTTCTAACTTTCCGACGCCTGGGGACAGGCAAGGCATCCAACTCAAGAGCGGCAAAATGCTTTTGAATACGCTGCGCAAATGCCGTCTGGTTCCGCTTCGGCAAAACCGCGCGCATCAGGATCTCCCGCACCTCCTGCTCCATAGAACAACCGTGCTGCGCTGCCTGCAGGCGCAAACGGTTCTTGATCTCATCATCAATATTTCTGATCGTGATTGCCGCCATGACACACCTCCAAAACGATTTCAATGCTATCCGCGTAATCAGTTTCATCCGTCACGGCAATACGCATTCTCTCGTCATCTCCCCTCAGACCTGCATCACCTTTCAACCCTCGCGCGGCCAACCACTTCGCCATCTCGCCGGAATATTTGCCGATGCCAGTACATCAGTTCAGCGGAGAAGTTGATACCGTGAATCGCGGATACGCACTATTCTGCCCACTTACCTGTGCGTTTTGTTTTCATCTCCCAATGCCAGGAATGCTCAACGATCTGTTCCAGCACGCCGAACCGGTATAACCTGTCCCGCCGGACATCAAAATTTTAATTACACTCACCTGCTCTACAAAGGATGTTTGGCTTATATTTGGCGATCAATATCATCATTCATGCCAAATAAAATGGCGCGATTCGTAAAAATTGTGCCATCTA
>LSLI01000016.1 GCA_001577345.1 Candidatus Gallionella acididurans | reverse complement strand
AAGGCACAGCGCTTTTCCGACCATGCCCCGCTGATCGTGGATTATCGCCGGGAAGATTCATGATCATCACGCCGGCATTGAGCTCAGGAACCGCTTAACCCTGTTCCCAGGGTAATCCAGTCGCACGCCAGCCCCCTGTCGTATTGCGGTGCTTGTTACCGTCCGCATTGCCTTCGAATCCCTCCAGCATATTGTAGCAATCGCCATATCCGGCAAGAGTGGCGGCTGCGGCAGCGTGGTGTGAACGCGCCCCGCTGCGGCACATGAAGATCACCAGGGTTTCCTTGTCCACTTGTTGCTCGAGCTGGGTGAGGAAGTGCGGGTTGGGTTTCATGCCCGGATAGGTCGCCCACTCGATATGCACGCTATTTGTCACGCGGCCGACCCAATCCAGTTCCGCGCGGCTGCGCACATCCACCAGTTTGATGCCGGGCGCGGATTGCAGGATTTCAAACGCCTCGGCGGGATACAGTGCGCCTTCATAAGGCAGATTCACTTCCCGGGCGCGCTGTTGGGCGGCTTGCAGTATGGTGGTGATTTTTCCCATGGCTTCTCTCTAATCCTGGTTATGGAGTCTGGGAGTGCTATTCCGGTGGCGCTGCTCCCGTTAAATAAAATGACTGGTTCAGTGAGTTTGCTGAACGTGATTAATACAATATCAAACAAGCAAAGTTCAACATGCAACTAAGGTTTTATCAAATAGCCGTAAATGTTATGCTAGCTTAGCTACACACGCATGCCGACGCAACATACATGAAAAATCACCCCAAGCAGCATCCATCCAGTGAAAATATCGGAGCATTTGAACCGGTGCATCCGGAACGGTTTGCCGCTGCGCAAAAAAGTACCTGGGTGAGCATAGTCATCAATGTGATACTGACTTTGTGCCAGGTGGCGGGCGGGTTTTTCGCGCATTCGCAAGCCTTGATGGCGGATGGCCTGCATTCCCTGTCGGACCTGCTTTCCGATGTGCTGGTGCTATACGCGAATCGGCACGGCAACCGGCATGCCGATGCCGACCATCCTTACGGCCACGCGCGTTTTGAAACCGCCGCGACGCTTATTCTGGGCACTTTCCTTGCGGTGCTGGGGGTGGTGTTGCTGGTGACTGCCGCAATGCGTTTGCAGAACCCCGAGGCGTTGCGTGCGGTAAGCCCGCTGGCACTTGCCGTTGGTGTTGTTGCCTTGGTGGCGAAGGAAGGGATGTTTCGCTATATGATGGCAGTCGCCAAGCGGGTGCGCTCGCAGATGCTGGTGGCCAACGCCTGGCATGCCCGTTCGGACGCCGCATCTTCATTGGTGGTTATCGTCGGCGTGGCCGGCAACCTGCTCGGTTATACATTTTTTGACCTGCTCGCCGCCGCGGTGGTGGGGGTGATGATCGCGCACATGGGCGGCAAGCTGGCGTTTGAAGCGATGGCGGAACTGATCGATACCGGACTGGATGCTGAAGAAGTCGAGGCGATACGGCAAACCCTGCTTGATGTTCACGGCGTACAGGGTTTGCACGAATTGCGCACCCGCAAGATGGCGGATAACGCGCTGGTCGATGCGCATATCATGGTTGATCCAAGAATCAGCGTTTCGGAAGGGCATTACATTGCCGAGTCGGCGCGCCATGCCGTGTTAAAGCAGCACCATGTGATGGATGTGATGGTTCATGTCGATCCCGAGGATGACCTGAAGGCGAAGCACAACGTGCATTTACCCAGCCGTCCAGTGCTGTTGGCGCATCTTGCCGAGCGCCTGGGTGATCCGGCTTTGCACAATGACCGTGTGGTGTTCCATTATCTGGATGGCAAGGTGGAAGCGGAAATTTACCTGTCATCCGACCGTGGGCGCGCTGGCCGGGGCGAAGAATTGCAAGTGCGTTGCAATGACCTGGTGCTTCAAGATGAGTTGTTTCGGGGCATACATGTTCACCACAGTCACGCACATAAATAGTGCACAAATGGCCGGGCTGCGCACCACTTTGGGCGCAAATTCTTTTATGCGGGATTACCGGCTTATGGCACAATGGCGCTCTGTTGGGCGGATAGGGTTGGCACGTTTTCTGCATTTTGAAATTTAGGTTTTTTGGTCCAGTTTTATTAATTTTGATGTTTGAGGGAGAAAGTTATGTCGATGTCGGCAAATGATGTGTTGCAAATGATCAAGGACCATGAAGTCAAGTTCGTGGATTTCCGCTTTACCGATACACGCGGCAAAGAGCAGCATGTGGGTGTACCCGCAAAATATGTAGGTATGGACAAGTTTGAGGAAGGCCATGCATTCGATGGTTCTTCCATCGCCGGCTGGAAAGGCATTCAAGCTTCAGACATGCTGTTGATGCCGGATCCTGAAACCGCTTTTCTGGATCCGTTCATGGATGAAAACACACTGGTGATCACCTGCGATGTGATTGAACCCACAGATGGCAAGGGCTACGACCGCGATCCGCGTTCCATCGCCAGGCGCGCCGAAGCTTACCTGAAATCCACCGGCATCGGCGATACCGCCTACTTCGGTCCGGAGCCGGAATTTTTCATTTTTGATTCGGTGAACTGGGAAATTAACATGTCGGGCTGCTTCGTCAAGGTTAACTCCGAGGAGGCTGCCTGGTCTTCAGCGGAAAAGTTTGATGGCGGCAACACCGGCCACCGCCCGACCGTCAAGGGCGGCTACTTTCCGGTTCCGCCGGTCGACAGCCTGAATGACATCCGCGCTGCAATGTGTCTGGCTCTGGAAGAGATCGGCATCGAAGTCGAGGTGCATCACCACGAAGTGGCAACAGCCGGCCAATGTGAGATCGGCACCAAGTTCAACACACTGGTGCGTCGCGCTGACCAGACCCAGGTCCTGAAATATGTGGTGCACAACGTCGCGCATCAGTACGGCAAGACAGCGACTTTCATGCCCAAGCCTATCGTTGGCGACAATGGTTCCGGTATGCACGTGCACCAGTCCATCTGGAAGGGCGGCAAGAATTTGTTTGCCGGCAATGGTTATGCAGGATTGTCGGAGCTCGCGCTGTATTACATCGGCGGCATCATCAAGCACGCCAAGGCATTGAACGCGATCACCAACCCCGGCACCAATTCGTATAAGCGTCTGGTTCCGCACTATGAGGCGCCGACCAAGCTGGCCTATTCCGCGAAAAATCGCTCTGCTTCGATCCGGATTCCGCACGTGCCTAACGAAAAAGCGCGTCGTATCGAAACACGTTTTCCAGATCCTACCGCGAACCCGTACCTTTGCTTTACGGCCTTGATGATGGCCGGACTGGACGGCATCCAGAACAAGATCCATCCCGGCGATCCTGCCGACAAGAACCTGTATGACTTGCCGCCCGAAGAAGATGCAAAGATCCCGACCGTGTGCAGCTCGCTGGATGAAGCTCTGGCACATCTGGACAAGGATCGCGAGTTCCTGACCCGCGGTGGTGTATTCTCCAACGACTTCATCGACGCGTACATCGCATTGAAGATGGATGAGGTGACCCGTCTGCGTATGACGACGCATCCTGTCGAGTTCGATATGTATTACAGCATCTAGGATTTACGAAGTTGCACAGGAAAATAAAACGGGGCTTTGTGCCCCGTTTTGTTTTGAACGGGAAATGTTTGTCTGAGCCTGAACCATGGCCTATACTTGATGCGTTACTCAACGGAAGCGCGAACATGAAACGATATTTATTTGCGATACTGTGTTGCAGCCCAATGTTGGTGCATGCCGAGATTTATAAAGCAGTCGATGCCGATGGGCATGTCACTTACTCGAGCTCGCCTATCGCGGGCGGCAAGAAGCTCAACCTGGAACCCTTGCCTACCATGTTACCGGCGGCCAAAGGCTCCGGGTTTCCGAGTGTGGACAGTCAAACGCAAAAAGGGCGGGACAATACCCGGCGCAAGATTCTTCAGGACGAACTGGATGCAGAGAAGAAATTGCTCAATGCAGCCACGCAGAAACTGAATGATGCAGCGTCCACCCCGGATGTCTACAGGGGCCAGGACGGCAAGACCTATCGCAATGTCGCCGCGTATGATGCGAAAGTTCAGCCGTTGCAGGATGAGGTTGATCTGCACACCAAAAATATTGAGGCAATTGAAACAGAACTGTCCAGAATGCCAAAATAATAAAGTTGATTCAGGCAGTTCTTCTGGCATGTTTTCTGCTCTATAAAACTTATGCCCGACCTTCCCCATCTCACACTGGAATATTCGGCGACTGCGGTCATCCTGCTGGATGAAGAGTCGCGCATAGCCTATCTCAATCCGGCTGCGGAAAATCTGTTTGATGCAAGCGGGAAAAACCTGCTTGGCCACCCGCTACAGCAAGTGTTCACGCATACCGAACAGCTGGTAAACGCGATACAACAAGCGATACAAAACGATGCCAGCTATATCGAGCATGATCTGACGCTGGGCACCCTTGCGCACGTCAAGCTGCAACTGCGCTGCGCGGTAACTCCGCTGCAATTCGGCAAGCGATATTTGCTGCTCGAATTTTATGCGATAGACAGGCCGTTGAAACTGGCCCGGGAAGAACAGATGCTGGATCAGACACAGGCCAATCGTCTGCTGCTGCGTAATCTTGCGCATGAGATCAAGAACCCGCTCGGGGGCATACGCGGCGCGGCACAATTGCTTGAACAGGAATTGGAGAAGCCCGCTTTGCGGGAATATACCCAGGTCATCGTGCAGGAGGCGGACCGGCTGCGATCGCTGATGGAAAAATTGCTGGCACCGCAAAGTTCCTCGCATTACAGTGCGCTCAATATTCATGAAGTGCTTGAACGGGTGCGCAGCGTGGTGCTGGCGGAAATGCCGGAAGGATTGAAGATAAAGCGAGACTATGACATCAGTTTGCCGGCCCTGGTCGGCGACAAGGAGCAACTGATACAGACCATGCTCAATATCGTGCGCAACGCCGCGCAAGCGATGCAGGGCAACGGAGCCATTGTTATGCGCACCCGCGTTGCGCATCAGGCTACGCTGATCAAACGCCGCTACCGCCAGGCGGTTAAAGTGGAAATCATAGATAACGGGCCGGGTATACCGATGGAATTGCAGGACAAGATTTTCTATCCGCTGGTGTCGGGGCGGGCTGACGGGCATGGGCTGGGTTTAACCATCGCGCAGGATTTCATCAGCCAGCATCATGGCGTAATAGAGTTTGACAGCGAACCCGGGCGCACACGCTTCACTGTAATGCTTCCGATCCCATAAATATTAGGCGACAACCATGAAACCTGTCTGGATAATTGACGACGACCGTTCCATACGCTGGGTACTGGAAAAGTCCCTGGCGCGCGAGGATATTGAATTCAAGAGTTTTGCCAGCGCGGACGATGCATTGCGCGCACTGGGACAGGATCTGCCGCAAGTCGTGGTCAGCGACATACGCATGCCCGGCAGTTCAGGACTGGATTTTCTGCAAACGCTGCATGAGCGTCATCCGCTCATTCCGGTCATCATCATGACCGCGTATTCGGATTTGGAAAGTGCCGTAGCATCATTTCAGGGCGGTGCATTCGAATACTTGCCCAAACCGTTCGATATCAATCATGCGATAGAGCTGATTCGCCGCGCGCTGGAACACGGCAGACGGAAAACTGACGACGATGAACAGGTTGAAGCGGCCACCGATATTCTGGGGCAGGCCCCGGCAATGCAGGAAGTATTTCGCGCAATCGGCAGGCTGTCGCAATCGCACGCGACGGTGCTGATCAATGGTGAATCCGGTACCGGAAAAGAACTGGTCGCAAGGGCATTGCACCGCCACAGTCCGCGCTCGGACAAGCCGTTCATTGCCATCAATACCGCTGCGATTCCCAAGGATCTGCTTGAATCCGAGTTGTTCGGCCATGAACGCGGGGCATTTACCGGGGCAGCCACCACCAGGCACGGGCGCTTCGAGCAGGCGGAAGGCGGAACTTTATTCCTCGATGAGATCGGCGATATGCCATCCGATCTGCAGACTCGCCTGCTGCGTGTGTTGTCGGACGGGAACTTCTACCGCGTCGGGGGGCACCAGCCGATGAAGGCAAACGTGCGCATCATCACCGCAACGCACCAGAATCTGGATGAGCGTGTCAAACAGGGATTGTTCCGCGAGGACCTGTTCCACCGTCTGAATGTCATCAGGCTGCGCCTGCCGCCATTGCGCGAACGGCGCGAAGATATTCTGCTGCTGGCGAAGTATTTCCTGCACAAGAGTGCGCGCGAATTGGCGGTGGAACAAAAGCAATTCAGCGAGGCGACGCTGCAGCATCTTAGCATGCAGGATTTTCCCGGCAACGTGCGGCAACTGGAAAATCTTTGCCATTGGTTGACCGTGATGACGCCATCGCAAACTGTCGAGATCGCCGACCTGCCGCCGGAGTGGCGCGGCGGATCCGCCGTGGAATCGGCGAACAAGGGTGACTGGAGCGCAACATTGGCCCAGCACGCGGCACTTGCATTGCAGCGCGGCGACGAACGCATCATGGACGTGCTCACCGCGCAATTTGAACGCACATTGATTTTGCAAGCACTCCAGCATACCAACGGGCGGCGCATCGAAGCGGCTACATTGCTCGGTATCGGGCGCAACACATTGACGCGCAAGATACAGGAGCTGGGCCTGGACAACCCAGAGTAGCTGCGTATGGCAATACGCCCCTACGACAGTATCTTCAGAAGTTTCTCGTGTATTCCGCCGAAGCCGCCGTTGCTCATCACCAGGATATGGTCACCGGGCTGCGCGGCCGCAGCGATCTCTCCGATCAATGCATCCAGGTCATCCTCGATTACCGCTTTGCTGCCCAGCGGTGCCAGCGCGCCACGCGCGTCCCAGCCGAGCTTGCCCGCATAGCAGAACACCAGATCGGCGTCCCGCAGGCTGCCGGGTAACGCGTCCTTCATCACGCCCAGTTTCATTGTGTTTGAACGCGGTTCCAGAACTGCCAGTATCCGCGCGTCGCCCACCTTGCGGCGCAAACCCGCGACTGTGGTATCTATGGCCGTCGGATGGTGGGCGAAATCGTCATACACGGTAATGCCGTTTGCCACGCCGCGCACTTCCATGCGCCGCTTCACATTCCTGAATTCGCCGAGGGCTGCCAGACCCTGCGCGATCGGCACGCCCGCATGGCGTGCGGCAGCCAGGGCAGCCAGGGCATTATGCCGGTTATGTTCACCGAACAGCGCCCAATCCAGGGTGCCCTGTAATCCGCCCCCCAGGGTTATGTGATTGCCGGCGTCTATCTGCCAGCCGTCATTCGTGTTGAAACTCTCAACCGGGGTCCAGCAGCCGCGTTCCAGCACGCGATCCAGCGAAGTTTCGTTGCCGTTGCTGACGATCAGGCCATTGCCGGGGACAGTGCGCACCAGGTGGTGGAACTGCGTTTCTATCGCAGCGAGATCGGCAAAGATGTCCGCATGGTCGAACTCGAGATTGTTGAGTATCGCGGTGCGCGGATGGTAATGCACAAATTTGGAACGCTTGTCGAAAAATGCGGTGTCGTATTCGTCCGCTTCGATGACGAAAAAAGGCGAATCGGTCAGGCGCGCGGAAACGCCGAAGTTCTGCGGAATCCCGCCTATCAAAAATCCGGGATTGAGCCCGGCGTATTCCAGTATCCAGGCCAGCATGGCGCTGGTGGTGGTTTTGCCGTGGGTGCCTGCGACTGCCAACACCCATTTGGGGGTGCCCGTTCCGGTTGTGCCGCTTTGCGGACCCGGAGCTGATAGCGAGGCGACAGGCGCTCCACCGCGCTGCAGAATATTCTCGGCCAGCCATTGCGGGCCCGAGATGTAGGGCAGGCTGCGATTCAGGATCTCCTCGATCAATGGATTTCCGCGCGACACCACATTGCCGATGACAAATATATCCGGTTCCAGATCAAGCTGCTCCAAGCCGAAACCCTCGATCAGTTCTATGCCCTGGTCTTCCAGTTGCGTGCTCATCGGCGGGTACACATTGGCATCGCAACCGGTGACGCGATAACCGGCTTGCCTGGCCAATACCGCTATGCCGCCCATGAACGTGCCGCAGATTCCGAGGATGTGTATCGCCGGAGGTTTTTCAGGGTTCACTGAGTTCAATCGTCGCGGCCTATCCATAGAGCATGCACGGTTGATTTGGAATACCACAGCAAAGCCGGCGCCAGGATGAGGCCGATGACCAGCGCTGCCCAGGGATATCCGCCCAAGCTGATACCCATGAAGGGCAGGAACAGCAGGGGAACAAACAACGCGGCCCAGATCAGCGCAATCAACATGCCGACCCAGCCGACGAAGATACCCGCGGTGGTGCGCCTGTAAACCTTATGAGCCCCGCATTTGTCGCAAGTGAGCGCATCGGGTTTGAGTTCGGTGCTACAGAATGAGCATTGCATGATTACTTTCAGAATGTGAAAAATTATGAAGATTTCCTAAGCGCTGCGAAATATGAAATATGCCGCACCCAACATGCACAGCGCCGCGTAAAGATAATCCCATTTCAGCGGCTGGTTCATGTATATCACCGCGAACGGAACGAATACCGACAGCGTGATCACCTCCTGCAGTATTTTTAACTGGCCCAGGCTGAGTTCGGTATAACCGATGCGGTTGGCGGGCACTTGAAACAGATACTCGAATAACGCAATTCCCCAGCTTACCAGTGCGGCTATATACCATGGCGAACCGGAAAGATTCTTCAGGTGACCGTACCAGGCGAAAGTCATGAACAGGTTGGACACGACAAGCATCAGCGTTGTAACAAGAAGCGGATGCGCAATCATATTCATAGTCTGTCCCTTTTTCATTCAGGAAAAAAGGCTGGGATCGTCCGGCATCACTACGCCTGCCTAATGTACGCCGAGCAGTTCTACATCAAACACCAGCGTCGCGTTCGGCGGGATTACCCCGCCTGCCCCGCGCGCGCCATAGCCCATGCTTGCGGGGATGATCAGCGTGCGTTGGCCACCGACCTTCATGCCTGCCACGCCCTGGTCCCAGCCCGCGATGACGCGGCCTGCGCCCAGCGGAAATTCGAAAGGCTCGTTGCGGTCGCGCGAGCTGTCAAACTTCTTGCCGTGATGGTCGGGTGCCGACGCATCATACAGCCAGCCGGTGTAATGCACGGATACGAGTTTTCCGGGTATTGCGAGATCCCCTGTGCCCAGTTTTACATCGGTCTTGATCAGTTCAGTCATGTTGCCAGTCTCCATTTTGGGTGCGTTCTGTTCAGTGCACCCGGTGGTTGTATAAAGGCCGGCTGCAAACAGCACCGCCAGCGGTAAAAACAGAATGTTCCTTTTCATAAGAAATTCCTCTGTATAGGGTTAAATAAAAATTTCTGCTTCCATGAACGTGACTGCATACCCCGCAAGCGCAACGCGATTACCCTTGAGTTCGCATTGTATATCGCCTCCGCGTTTTGAAACCTGACGTGCGTTCAATACTTGCCTGCCCAGCCTTGCCGACCAGTAGGGAGTCAACGTACAGTGTGCCGAACCGGTAACCGGGTCTTCGGGTATGCCGAATTTAGGCGCGAAGAAGCGGCTTACAAAGTCGACCTGTTTGCCGCGTGCGGTAACGATGACCCCGCGCAAATCAAGCCCGGCCAGTTTGGCAAAGTCTGGCTTGATAGAACGAACCGTATCTTCGCTATCGAAAACCACAAAGTAGTCGTCGGCAGACAAAACCTCAATGGGTTGCTGACCAAGGCCCTCAAGCAGCCGACTCGGCGGCACGCACAAGACGGGAGGCGCAGCAGGAAAATCCATGATCAATAATGCCCCCTTGCGTTCCACGGTTAAAATTCCGCTGAGCGTTTCAAAAGTGATGGTTTGCCCAAGGTAACCGAGAATCTCAAAAAGCACATGCGCGGATGCCAGCGTGGCATGACCGCAAAGATCAACTTCAGCCACCGGCGTAAACCAGCGCAAATGAAAACCATTTTTCGTCGGGACAAAGAAAGCGGTTTCGGAAAGATTGTTCTCTGCCGCAATCGCTTGCAGCAGGTCATCTTCCAGCCACGCGTCGAGCGGGCAAACCGCGGCGGGATTGCCGCCGAATATCCGGGTTGTAAAAGCGTCGACCTGGAATTGCCTGATTTTCATATCATCGTGCTTAGTAACTCAGCACCGGCGCCAGCCAGCGCTCCGCCTCTTGCAGCGTCCAACCCTTGCGCCGCGCATAGTCTTCCGCCTGTTCCCTGTCCACCTTGCCGGTGGCGAAATACTGCGCCTGCGGGTGGGAGAAGTAGAAACCGCTCACCGCCGCGGTGGGCAGCATCGCAAAGCTCTCGGTAATCGTAATGCCTGCATTGAGAGGTGCTTGCAGCAGTTCGAACAGGGGGCCCTTCTCGCTGTGTTCCGGGCAGGCCGGATAGCCGGGCGCGGGACGGATACCGCGGTATTTTTCCGCGATCAGTGCGTCGTTGTCCAGTGCTTCATCCTCCGCATAGCCCCAGAATTCGCGGCGCACGCGGGCATGCAGCAGCTCGGCGAAAGCTTCGGCCAAACGGTCGGCCAATGCCTTGAGCAGGATGGCGTTGTAGTCGTCATTTTGCCTTTCGAATTCCGCCACGCGTGCGTCGATGCCAATGCCCGCGGTGACCGCGAATGCGCCGATGTAATCCGCCACGCCTGTTTCCCTGGGGGCGATGTAATCGGCAAGGCAGTAATTGGGAATGTCGGCAGGCTTCTTGGTCTGCTGGCGCAGATTGTGCCAGGTCATCGCGACTCTGCGCGAGGGTAATGGAGAAGCCATTGGGTCCCCCGCAGCGTCCCCCTTGCGGGGATCTTGCGCATCGACATCATAGATCTCGATGTCGTCGTTATTAACGGTGTTCGCAGGGAACAGGCCGAACACCGCATTTGCGGTAAGCCATTTCTCCTCGATGATTTTTTTCAGCATCGTTTGCGCATCGGCGAACAGCTTGCGTGCTTCGTTGCCCACCACCTCGTCCTGCAAGATCTTCGGATAGCGACCGGCCAGTTCCCATGCCTGGAAGAATGGCGTCCAGTCGATATACTCTGCGATCTTGTCCAGCGGGTAGGCTTCGAATTTGTGCACGCCCATCAGCCACGGTTTGGGCGGCATGTAATTCTTCCAGTCGGTCTTGACACCATGCGCCCGCGCTTCCGCCAGCGAGACATATACTGCCTTGCTCTTCTTGTTTTCGTGCTGCTCGCGCGCAACGATGTATTCCGCCTTGATGCCCGCGACATACTCGTCGCGCAGCGTATCGGAAAGCAGGTTGCTGCACACGCCGACCGCGCGCGAGGCATCGGTGACATATACCGTGGGGCCGCTTTGGTAGTTCGGTTCGATCTTTACCGCCGTGTGCACGCGCGAAGTGGTCGCGCCGCCGATCAGCAGCGGAATCCTGAAATTTTGACGCTCCATTTCCTTCGCCACATGCGCCATCTCTTCCAGCGAAGGCGTGATCAAACCCGACAGGCCGATGATGTCTGCGCCGTGTTCACGTGCCGTGTCGAGAATTAACTGGCATGGCACCATCACGCCCATGTTCACCACCTCGAAGTTGTTGCATTGCAGCACCACGGTGACGATGTTCTTGCCGATGTCGTGCACGTCGCCTTTCACCGTCGCCATCACGATCTTGCCCTTGGGCTTGTTGTCGCCGGAGCGCAATTTTTCCGCCTCGATGTAGGGCACCAGGTGCGCCACTGCCTGTTTCATCACGCGCGCGGATTTCACCACCTGCGGCAAAAACATCTTGCCCGCGCCGAACAGGTCGCCGACCACATTCATGCCGGTCATCAGCGGGCCTTCGATCACCTCAACCGGAAAATTGGCCCGCAGGCGCGCTTCCTCGGTGTCCTCAACGATGTAGTCGGTGATGCCGCGCACCAGTGCGTGCGTAAGGCGCTCCTGCACCGTGCCCTTGCGCCACTCCAGGTCTTCCACCTGTGCCTTGGCGCCGGTCTTGACCGTCTCGGCCATCGCCACCAGGACTTCACCTGGATCCTGGGCACCCGCGCCGGGATTGCGGTTCAGCACCACGTCTTCCACAGCATTGCGCAAGTCTTTGGGTATCTCCTCGTACACGCCGAGCTGCCCGGCGTTGACGATGCCCATGGTCATGCCGGCCTTGATGGCGTGATACAGGAATACCGTGTGGATCGCCTCGCGCACCGCGTCGTTGCCGCGGAACGAGAACGACACGTTGGACACGCCGCCGCTGATCTTGGCGTAAGGTAGATTCTGCTTGATCCAGGCAGTGGCATTGATGAAGTCCACCGCGTAATTGTTGTGCTCCTCGATGCCGGTCGCGATCGCAAAGATGTTCGGATCGAAGATGATGTCTTCAGGCAGGAAGCCGACCTGATTCACCAGCATGTCATA
This sequence comes from Candidatus Gallionella acididurans, assembly GCA_001577345.1. Lineage (GTDB taxonomy): Bacteria > Pseudomonadota > Gammaproteobacteria > Burkholderiales > Gallionellaceae > Gallionella > Gallionella acididurans. The sequence goes on along the minus strand of LSLI01000016.1, from coordinate 28,454 downwards.
ACTGCGTTTGCATATTTCCGTCTTGCGCTTGAATGTGTCCGCCTGTCCCTGCTCATCGAAGGCCATCACCACCGCGGCCGCCCCGTAGCGTTTGACCAGCCGGGCGAATTTGATGAACGCAGCCTCGCCTTCCTTGAGGCTGATGGAATTCACAACGGCCTTGCCTTGCACACATTTCAATCCCGCCTCGATCACGTCCCATTTGGAGGAATCTATCATCAGCGGCACGCGCGAGATGTCCGGCTCGGAAGCGAGCAGATTGACGAACTTGGTCATCGCCGCCTGCGAATCCAGCATCGCTTCGTCCATATTGATGTCGATGATCTGTGCGCCGTTCTCGACCTGCTGGCGCGCCACGCTGACCGCTGCGGCGTAATCGCCGTTCAGGATCAGCCGTGCGAACATCTTGGAACCGGTGACATTGGTGCGCTCTCCGACGTTGACGAACAGCGTGTCGTCGCCGATGTTGAACGGCTCGAGACCGGACAGCCGCAGCCTGGGCGCTATGTCCGGGACACGGCGCGGCGGCATATCCTTGAGCGCCTCGGCGATCGCCTTGATGTGCGCGGGCGTGGTGCCGCAGCAGCCACCGGCGATGTTGAGGAAGCCGCTGACGGCGAATTCCCTGATCACACTGGCGGTGTATTCGGGCGTCTCGTCATAGCCGGTTTCCGACAAGGGGTTGGGCAAGCCGGCGTTGGGGTGGGCGCTGACATAACACGAGGCGACCCGCGCCAGCTCTTCCACATAAGGCCGCATCAGGTCGCCGCCCAGCGCACAGTTCAGCCCGATGGATAACGGTTTGGCGTGGGACAGGGAATTCCAGAAAGCCTCGGTGGTCTGGCCCGACAGCGTGCGCCCGGATGCATCGGTGATCGTGCCCGAGATCATGACAGGCACGCGCACATTGTGCTGCTCGAAATACTGCTCGATCGCGAACAGCGCGGCCTTGGCGTTGAGCGTATCGAAAATGGTCTCGACCATCAGCAGGTCGGCGCCGCCGTCCAGCAGGCCCCGGACGGCTTCGCCATACCCTTCCACCAGTTCGTCGAAATTGATATTGCGGAAACCCGGATCGTTCACATCCGGCGAGATCGACGCGGTTTTGGTGGTCGGTCCCAGCACGCCTGCAACGAAGCGCGGCTTGTCCGGTATCTTCGCCTCGAATTCATCGCATACCCCGCGCGCCAATTTCGCTCCGGCAAAATTCAGCTCGTAAGCCAGGTTCACCATGCCGTAATCGTCCAGCGATGCGGCTGTGGAATTGAACGTGCATGTCTCGATGATGTCGGCGCCCGCTTCCAGATATTCCGCGTGGATGCCGCGGATAATGTGCGGCTGGGTCAGCAGCAGCAGGTCGTTGTTGCCTTTGACATCGACCGGGTGGTCGGCAAAAGTCCTGCGCGCGATGTTGTGGCCCGAAAAATCCCTTGGATAATCACCATACAGCACCGTGCCCCGATAGTGTTCCTCGGTCAGCCTGTGGCGCTGGATCATCGTGCCCATCGCACCGTCCAGAATCAGGATACGGTCCCGAATGAGTCGTTCGATCGGGTGGGAAGTGCCGGTCATGGTGTGCTGTCTGAAAAAAGAAGGCGGATTTTAACATGCAGAGCAGGCAAACTCTTCCCAAACCGTTCGCGGTGCTGCTTCGGCAAGCACAGGATACGCAGCGCGTATCGAACCGCCTGTAAATTTCTCCACCCTTCGGTACCACGGGGCGAACGGTTGGAGTAAAAAGTATCAGTGGTTGGTGAGTTATAAGTTCAGCCTGCGATACTGAATCGCCTCGGCGATATGTTTCGTGGCGACGGTGTGTTCCCCCTCCAGGTCGGCGATGGTGCGCGCGACCTTGAGCACGCGGTGATAGGCGCGCGCCGACAAGCCGAGCCGGCTGATAGCCTGTTGCAGCAATGCGACGCCCTGTTCGTCCGGTGTGCACAAGGCGTCGATTTCGGTCACGGAAAGTTGTGCGTTGGATTTTTCCTGGCGCGCCAGCTGGCGCTGGCGGGCGATTTCAACCCGCGCCTGGAGTTCAGCACTGGATTCCCCATCAGATTTATTGAGCAGGTCGTTCTGCGGTACTGACGGTACTTCGATCTGGATGTCGATACGATCCAGCAACGGACCGGAGATCCTGCTCCTATAGCGCGATATCTGGTCGGGCGTGCAGCGGCATTTGCCGTTGTAGTGGCCGAGATAACCGCACGGGCACGGGTTCATCGCCGCGATAAGCTGGAACTGCGCCGGAAAATCGGCGCGGCGTGCGGCGCGCGAAATGGTGATGCGCCCGGACTCCATCGGCTCACGCAATACTTCAAGCACGCTGCGGTCGAATTCCGGCAACTCGTCAAGAAACAGCACGCCGTGCAGGGCCATCGATATTTCACCGGGGCGCGGACTGCTGCCGCCCCCGACCAGCGCAACACCTGAAGCGGTATGGTGCGGCGCGCGGTAAGGCCGGGTCTTCCATCTGGCCACGTCGAAGCTGCCATCCAGAGATTGCAAGGCTGCGCTCTGCAACGCTTCCGCCTGTGTCATCTGCGGCAGGATACCGGGGAAGCGCGCCGCCAGCATGGATTTTCCGGTGCCGGGAGGGCCCATCATCAGTACGCTGTGCCCGCCCGCTGCGGCGATCTCCAGCGCGCGTTTGGCCTGCGCCTGTCCTTTCACTTCGCTGATGTCCGGGTAATGCGGATGGATGGTTTGCGGCTGACTGATGAAGGGCGCGATCAATTCACGTCCGGTCAGATGCGCGGCCACTTGCAGCAACGATTGCGCCGCATATACGGTGGCATCCTCCACCAGCGCGGCTTCGGCAGCATTCGCTTGCGGCAAAATAAAAGCTCGCCCGCTGTTTACGGCGCGATAGGTCATCGCCAGCGCACCGCGTATTGCGCGCAGCTCGCCAGTCAGCGCGAGTTCGCCTGCATATTCGTATTCGGCGAGTCTGTCAGAGGGAATCTGTCCGGTCGCGGCGAGTATGCCGAGCGCGATGGGCAGATCGAAACGCCCGCTTTCCTTGGGCAGGTCGGCGGGAGCGAGGTTGACGGTGATGCGCCGCGCCGGAAAATCGAACTGGCAATTTTGCAGCGCGGCCCGCACGCGATCCTTGCTTTCCTTGACTTCGGTTTCCGGCAAACCCACGATGGTGAAGTTGGGCAGGCCGTTGGCAATGTGCACCTCCACGGTGACCAGCGCAGCCTCCATTCCTGAAAGCGCGCGGCTATACAGTACAGCCAGGCTCACAAGCGCCCCTTAAAACCCAAAGTTTCGTCGCCATGCTGCGTTGCGCTCAAAAAATCTTGCTTGCATATACTCACATATGCGGTGCAGCGATTTTTTTCGCGCGCCTTGCCTGGCTTATAACCAGACACTTGGCTACCGTTCTTTGGTGGTCTAGTGGAATGGCTAGGAGTTTCATCAGAAATTTGAATTTTCAGGGGCACTTGATATAGTTTGAATCAAGTCAATTACTTGCTTTGCGCTTCCAGTTCGGCGACACGCGCTTCCAAGGCGGCGAGCTTTTCCCGGGTGCGTGCCAACACCTGCGCCTGAATATCGAATTCTTCGCGAGTCACCAGATCGAGTTTTGCGAAACCCTGGGTAAGCAAGGCGCGCATATTTTTTTCGATATCCTTGACCGGGCTGCTGTCCGCCGCCGCGCTTAACTTGGCGGAAAGTTCTTCGAAAATCTTTGTGTTCAACATGAATGTGCTCCAAGTGTTAAGACAATGCTGAACAGTGTAACAAAATTCATTCTGCCCCGAAGATTTCAGGCTCAATAGAGAGCCGCACCCATGCGGTGCACAGGATGGTAGACACGCCTGAAAATGGTGCGCAGAATGGCCCCGGGCACCATTGGGCATCAATATTCTATTGTTTAATATGAATTAATTGCATTGGCACGCATTCTGCTTTTACATCCCGTGCGGATTTGTTCACCCCGCTTTTAACTTAACCACTGAAGGAACACATCATGATGAAAAACAAACTGTTGAACTCTTTGATCTTGACTGCCCTGGCCGCCCCCGGTCTGGCAATGGCAGATGCAGCTCCTGCCCCCGCCCCCGCCCCAGCTGTTGTCGCGAATGTAGGCTGAGTAAGCAATTACGTATTTCGCGGCATTACGCAAAACGTAGGCAAGCCGGCGGTGCAAGGTGGTTTCGATTATTCACATTCCAGCGGATTTTATGCAGGTGTGTGGGGATCCAACGTGGGCTGGATCGCCGGGCCAGGAGCAGCAACCGGTAATGCCAGTCTGGAAACGGACACATATTTTGGTATCAAGAACAGTTTCGCCACGGACTATAGCTACGACGTAGGTTTCATACGTTACAACTATTTGGGCTCTTACACACCGGCTCCCGGTTTTGCTAAGGCAGATACCAACGAAGTGCATGGCTCCCTTGGATACAAGTGGATCTCGGCCAAGCTTTCCTACGCGTTAGGTGATTTCCTGACCGTGCCAAGTGCTACCGGCACCACCTATCTGGAAGTGAATGCCAGCTATCCTGTGGCGGACACAGGTATCACCGTAGGCGCTCATTACGGCCACCAAAAATATAAAGGTACTGCTGCTGATCTCTTGACTGCGAATGGCCTTGATCCTTCCTACTCTGATTACATGTTGAATGTAAGCAAAGACTTTGGCGGATACGTACTTGGTTTGGCATACACCAACACCAATGCACAGGCGGGCGGTTACTACACTGTCAACGGCACCAACTGGGCTAAAAGCACTGTGGCTGTGTCTATTAACCACTCGTTCTGATAAACAATCGGGGGTGAGGCCCACCCCCGATCACTTGAAATAGGAGAATGTTATGAAGATGGTCGTCGCTATCATCAAGCCGTTCAAGCTCGACGAGGTGCGTGAAGCCTTATCCGCCATAGGCGTGCAAGGTATCACCGTAACCGAAGTCAAGGGCTTTGGCCGGCAAAAGGGCCACACCGAGTTGTATCGCGGTGCGGAATATGTGGTGGATTTTCTGCCCAAGGTAAAACTGGAGGCTGCCATAAAAAGTGAAATGCTCGATCGGGTAGTCGAAGCGATCGAAAAGGCGGCGAATACGGGCAAGATCGGCGACGGCAAGATTTTTGTCTCCGACCTCGAACAAGTCATCCGCATCCGCACCGGTGAATCCGGCGCAGAAGCACTATAAGGACCTAAGCCATGAAAAAATTTATAGCATCTTTCGCGCTGCTGGCCATGTTGTTCGGCTTGGCAGCCCCGTCATTTGCAGATGACGCCGCAGCACCCGCATCCGCGGCGGCAGCGACAACTGCCGCACCAGCTGCTGATGCCGCTGCTGCCTCGCCGAAATGCGGCGACAAGGGTTTTGACTGCAACAAGGGCGACGTTGCCTGGATGATGACATCGACCGCCTTCGTGTTGCTGATGACCGTGCCTGGCCTGGCTCTTTACTACGCTGGTATGGTGCGCAGAAAGAATGCGTTGTCGACTGTGATGCAGAGCTTCGCAATTTTCTGCGTGATTGCAGTGCTCTGGGTGATCTACGGTTACAGCATGGCGTTCACCGCGGGCCACGACGGCAGCGCACTGGCGCCGTACATCGGCTCGCTCGACAAGTGGTTCATGTCCGGAGACGATCCGACCACCGCTGTGGCGGCGACGTTCAGCAAGGGCCAGTACATTCCTGATTTCGTGTACGCGATGTTCCAGCTGACCTTTGCGGCGATCACCGTCGCGCTGATTTGCGGCGGCTTTGCCGAGCGTTTCAAGTTCTCCTCGATGATCATCTTCAGTGTGCTGTGGTTCACCTTTGCCTACCTGCCGATCTCGCACATGGTCTGGTACTGGGACGGTCCCGATGCTTACACCTCTGCCAAGGCTGGCGACATCGCCAACAGCCATGCGGGGTTCATCTTCCAGAAAGGCGCGCTCGACTTTGCCGGTGGAACAGTGGTGCACATCAACGCTGGTATCGCGGCACTGGTGGCGGCTCTGATGCTTGGTCCGCGCAAGGGCTACGGCAAAATCCCGATGCCTCCGCACAGCCTGATGATGACTGCGATCGGTACCGGTTTGCTGTGGATGGGCTGGTTCGGTTTCAATGCAGGTTCCGCATTGGAAGCCACCGGGGCAGCCGGCCTGGCGTTCTTCAACACCTTGTTTGGCGTTGCTGTTGCCGGAGTCACCTGGATGCTGGTCGAGTGGATAGTCAAGGGCAAACCCAGCTTGTTGGGCATCTGTTCCGGCATCGTTACAGGACTGGTGGCGATCACTCCGGCCGCAGGTTACGTCGGTGTGGGTGGTGCGATGGTGGTCTGCGCTGTGGCTGCGGTCATTTGCTTCTTTGCCGTGACCAAAGTCAAGAACTGGCTGGGATATGACGATTCGCTGGATTCCTTTGGCGTGCACTGTGTCGGCGGCATCATCGGTTCGCTGGGCACCGGCATATTCGTCAACCCGGCGCTGGGTGGCCAAGGTGTTTATGACTATGTTGCCAACAAAGTGGCTGACTTCGATGCCATGGGACAGATCGTATCGCAACTCTGGGACATCGGTATCACTTTGGCCTGGTCCGGTTTCGTGGCCTTCGTGATCCTGTTCATCCTGAAGAAGACAATCGGTATCCGCGCAAGCGACGAAGCACAGGAAATCGGTCTCGATCTGGCTGACCATGACGAGAATGCTTACAACCTTTAAAGATTAGTACTCCTCGAAGCGCAATGCTTCAATTCCAGGGCACCGCAAGGTGCCCTTTTTTTATCTTTGGATATGAGATCAAGCATGAACAGCCTGCAAAATTGTGGATGCAGTGACGGATACCCGGCATTTGCAACGGATGAGCCCGCATGAATGGCCCGGAAAGCTATCTGGGGCTATGGCAGCGCACCCTGTTTGCGACGGGCGACAGCATGGATACACGTTCCACGGTCTATTGGCTACAAACCAGCAGTTGGCATGCCGATATCCGCATCCCGGCTGACAGGCCGGATTTTAACGGCACCACGTCACTTGCCGATTGTTCCGGTGAACAACTCTCCTGGCTGGCCCAGCAACAGGGCTTTGCTGGTGTCACGGTTGTAACGGGCAATCAGTGCGAATGGAAACGTGTGATCGATTTTCAGCCGCCTTCAGGCAAGCGCGACATCGCCAGCATGCATTTTGCCAACCCGGACAAATTGCTGGAATACGGCATTGAGGATACATACAGCGAGACATGGGAAAGGGTTGCAGGGGGCAAGAATGAACATTGCTATGCACTGCAGCTGCTAGCCCAGGGCGTGGACGCCGAACCCGGGAGTTACCTGCTGGTTAGCGGAAATCACTTCATTCATGCGCGCAACCGGCCGGCAGGGCTGGCGCAACTATTCAAAGGTTCAGGCCAATTACAATTCTATCCGCAACACCTTCTGGTTCAGCTGCTTGATTTCGAGATCTCATTTGGCCTGCGCCGGGGAGCAGGCGATCCCTGGCAAATCACGCTGTCCACGCTGCCTTGGCGAGAAGGCCATACACTGTTTGAAAAGGAACCGGTGTTAACCCAAGCCAACGGCACATGCAGTGATCGCTGTTCCGGAAAAACATGGCGCGTGTTGTGCGGGAACTGATCACTCCAGGCTGGCCATATAGGCGCGCCAGCCGCCCAGTTCGCTGATGTCTGCGGCGTTCGACACGGCATGCTGCTCGCACAGGAAGCCCTTGAGTTGCGCGCCGGTTTCCAGCGTCACCGTGCCTATGCACAGCGGCGCGGGGATGCCTGCGACAAACGAGCCAAACGCGGTTGCGGGCATCTCCCATACTTCGACTTCGATCGCATAGCCCTGCCCCTTGGCCACCTGCACAAGGCCGGGCCGCCACGGCGGGCCGCCGGGTAGCGCATAAAAACGGTAATCCGGCGCAGTCCGCATTTTGGCATTCAAACGCGCGCGCCGTTCGGTCAACTGTTTGTTCAGCGGCATTCCGGAGAGGTGTGCGCCGCATACGGCCACGCTGATCTGTCCGGACGGCACGGCATCCGTACAGGCATGCACGCGGCTGCCGTTCCGAAAGCGCTGCGCAAGATGCAGCAATGGGACATCCTGATGGGCGGGCGCAAAAACCGTGATTCCAAATGGCAATCCGCCGGACATGAATCCGGCGGGCACAGCCACCGCGCTGTAATCCAGCAGGTTCATGAAGTTGGTGTAATAACCCAGGTTGGAATTCAGCCGTATCGGGTCGTTGAGCATCTCGGCCACGGTATAGATGGTTCCGGCAGTCGGCGTCACGATGCAATCCATGCTCTCCCATAAGCTGTCGCATTTGCGTTTCAATTCCCGCAAGCGGTAGCTTCCGGCAAATGTGTCCGCGGCACTCAAGTTTTTTGCAGCCACCATGATGTCGCGGGTGACCGGAAACAAAGCCTGCGGTTTAGCCTCGATGAAATCGCGTATCGCCAGATAACGCTCCGCGACCCACGCTCCTTCATACAGCAGGCGCGCGGTTTCAACGAAAGGTGCAAAGTCGATCGTGACTTTGCGCCCGCCGAGGGCTTCGAGTCTGGCCACCGCCTGATCGAATAATCCACCTGCATCCCTGTTGCCAAAGAACTGTAACTGGTCGGACTGCGGCACGCCGAAGTTGAATGCAGCGGCAACACCAAAATCGAAACCATGCGGCTGCACCGGCCGGGAATACGGATCCGCGGCATCGAACCCTGTAACCACCCCCAGTACGCGATTCGCGTCCTCCGCTGTCAATGCAAAGATCGCAATCGCATCCAGCGAACGGCAGGCCGGCAACACTCCGCTGGTGGAAAGCAGGCCGCAAGTCGGCTTGAGCCCGACCAGATTGTTGAATGCGGCCGGCACACGGCCCGAGCCCGCAGTGTCGGTACCCAGACTGAAACAAACCTGTCCCAGCGCCAGCGCGACGGCGGAACCTGAACTGGAGCCGCCGGAAATATAGCGGGGGTCGTACGCGTTCAGGCAGGCACCATAGGGAGAGCGCGTGCCGTTCAGCCCGGTCGCAAACTGGTCCAGGTTGGTCTTGCCGATCGGGATGGCGCCTGCCTCTATCAGGCGCTGCACCACGACCGCACTCTGTTTGGCCACATAGCTGAATTCGGGGCAGGCCGCGGTGGTCGGCACACCGGCGAGATCGATGTTGTCCTTGATCGCGAACGGAATGCCGTAGAGCGGTTGGGATGCGATGCCCTTCTGTTCCGCGGCGCGGGCATAAACCAGCATCTGTTCCAGCGACAGCTTGTGTATCCAGGCGTGATGCGGGTCGTCCGCGATGCGCCCGGATATCTGCTCGACCATCCGGCTCGGGGTCAGTTCGTTACTCGCATAACGACGCAGCAGTGCAGGGATGTCACCCAGCGCAAGAGTCTGTTCCATCGTGTTATTCCTCATGAATGATCAACAATACCTGCCCGGCGGACACATGCCCACCCTGCTTGCTGAAGACTTGCAGCACCCTGCCGTTGACCGGGGCTACGACCGCGATCTCCATCTTCATCGATTCCACCACCAGCACCGAACTGCCTGCAGTGACCCGCTGTCCTTCCGTGACCAACAGTTTCCACACCGTGCCGGTCACGTGCGAGCTGACCGCACGCGCGCCCGCAGGAAGATCCAGCTCGCTCTGTGTGTCTGCCTCGCTGAGTGTGACATCGCTGACATATTCAGCCTGGCCGCTGTCCTTCCAGCGTTCGCGCTCGGCCTCGAACGCGGCCTGCTGGGTGGTTTTGAACGCGTTGATGCCGGCGGCATGCTGGTGCAGGAAGGTGTTGTATTGTTTCAGGCTGAAAGTGGTTTCTTCCACGCGTAGATTGAAACGGCCGGAGATGAAATCCTTGCGCAATTCGAGCAGCTCGGTTTCGCTGACCGGATAGAAACGGATCTGGTCGAAGAATCGCAGCAGCCACGGCTTGCCATCCTTGAAGTCGCGGGTCTGCAAATAGCGGTTCCACATCTGCACGGTGCGCCCGACAAACTGGTAGCCGCCAGGGCCTTCCATGCCATACACGCACAGATACGCGCCGCCGATACCGACGGCATTCTCGGGCGTCCAGGTGCGTGCCGGGTTGTACTTGGTGGTCACCAGGCGATGACGCGGATCGACCGGTGTGGCCACCGGCGCGCCCAGGTACACATCTCCCAGCCCCATCACCAGGTAGCTCGCCTCGAACAGGATGCGCTGCACATCGGCTATGCTGTCCAGTCCGTTGATGCGGCGGATGAATTCGATGTTGCTCGGGCACCATGGCGCATCCTTGCGTACCGACTGCATGTATTTCTCGATGGCGAGTTTTGTAGCGACATCGTCCCAGGATAGCGGCAGATGCACGATGCGTGCCGCTACCTGCATGTCCCCGATCGCAGGCAATTTTTTCTCCGCCGCGACCAGCAGTTTCAGCAGTTTGTCGCGCGGCAGCACGCGCGTATCGAAATGGACCTGCAGCGAACGGATGCCCGGCGTCAGATCCACGATACCCTTGATCCGCTTTGCATCCATTTCGCGCTGCACCCATTCCATCAGCGCATGGACGCGGAATCGAAGGTTGAGGTCGAGTACCAGCGGGCCATATTCGACCAGCAGGTTGCGGTCGCCGGATTGGCGGTACACCACCTGCACCTGGGTAACGCTAGGTGGGATGCGATGCAGGATGGTGCTGCCCATTCCTTTTGCAGCAGGCATAGCGCTGAATTTTTTCGGTAGGTGCAGATGGCGGATCGTGTCGTCCTGCAATTCTTCCAGATAGTTCGCCTGCTCCAGTGTCATCCAGCGAAAACGCACGATGTCACCGGGCTTGAGCTGGCCGGTCTTCCACAGCTCGCCATGGACAATCGTCACCGGGCAAACGAAACCACCCAGGCTGGGACCGTCCGGCCCAAGTATCACCGGCATGTCGCCGGTGAAATCCACCGCGCCGATGGCATAGGCATTGTCGTGTATGTTCGACGGGTGCAACCCCGCCTCGCCGCCGTCGCTGCGTGCCCATTGCGGCTTGGGGCCGATCAGGCGCACACCGGTGCGATTGGAGTTGTGATGCACCTCCCAGTCTGCGGCGAACAGTTCCTGTATGTCCCTGTCGGTGAAGAAATCCGGTGCGCCGTGGGGTCCGTACAGCACGCCGATTTCCCAGGTATCGGTATATCGCGGCAGCAGGTCCGCGGCAAGTTGGAGATGGATGACTTCATCTGCCGGTGTGATATGCAGCACATCGCCGGCACGCAGGGTGCGCCCGGCATGACCGCCAAACTGGCCTAGTGTGAACGTGGATTTGCTGCCGAGGTAATCGGGCACCTGCAAGCCGTCCTTCACCGCCAGATAGGCACGGCATCCCTGGCCCAGCAGCTTGCCGAACTGCAACACCGAACCGGCCTTGATCCCGCAGGTTTGCCATTGCGCCACGGGCTTGCCGTCCAGAAGCACTTCGATGGGCGCGCCACTTATCGCGATCACGCTGTCGCAATTGAAACGCAGTGTCGGTCCGGTAAAGGTGATCTCCAGACCCGCCAGCTCTTCGGCATTGCCCGCCAGACGATTGGCCAGACGGAAGGCCAGGCCGTCCATCGGGCCGGATGGCGGCACGCCGATATGCCAGTAGCCCAGGCGTCCCGGGTAATCCTGCACCGTGGTTTGCACACCGGGTTCGAGCACGTCGATGCTATGCGCAAGGTAATGCAGGCCGCCGAGGAAACGGGTGGTATGCAGCCCGTTGCGGAACACCGGTTCGCACAGGATTTGCTGCAGGTAATCCAAGTTGGTCTCGATGCCATGCAAGGCGGTGGCAGCCAGCGCGGTTTGCAGCCTGGTAATCGCCTGGGCGCGGTCTGCGCCATGCACGATGATCTTCGCCAGCATCGGGTCATAGTAGGGTGTCACTTCCACGCCGCGTTCCACCCAGGTCTCGATGCGCGCTCCGGATGGAGAGTCGGGGGCAGGGAAATCAGCCGCAGTCAGCGTGCCGCAGGAGGGCTGGAAATCCTTGGCGGGATTTTCCGCATACACGCGCACCTGGATGGACGCGCCGCGCGGGGTAATCTTGAACGAACCCAGCTCTGCCAGATTGCCGGCAGCCTGGCGCACCATCCATTCCACCAGGTCTATGCCGGTGACCTCCTCCGTCACCCCATGCTCCACCTGCAAGCGGGTGTTGACTTCAAGGAAATAAAACTCGCCGGTGGCCGCATCGAGGATATATTCCACGGTGCCGGCAGACTGGTAACTGACCGCCTTGCCCAGTCGCACAGCGGTCTCCAGCATGGCCGTTCTTAGCCGCGGAGCAAGGTTGGGTGCCGGGGTTTCCTCGACCACCTTCTGGTTGCGCCGCTGCACCGAGCAATCGCGTTCGCCCAGCGCGATGACGCCGCCCTTGCCGTCGCCGAAGATCTGCACTTCTATGTGCCGCGCATTCTCGACGTACTTCTCCAGGTACAGCCCGGCATCCTTGAAGTTGTTCTGTGCCAGAAATTTCACCGACTCATAGGCATCACCCAACTCGTCCTTGTTCCAGCACAAACGCATGCCGATGCCACCACCGCCGGCCGTGCTCTTCAGCATCACCGGATAGCCGATATGCGCCGCTTCACGCAGCGCATCTGCAACGCTGTCCAGCAAGCCGGTGCCCGGCAACAGCGGCACCAGGTTCTGTTGCGCCAGTTCGCGTGCCGTATGCTTCAATCCGAAAGCGCGCATCTGTTCCGGGGTCGGCCCGATGAAGCTCAGTCCCTGGGCTGCGCACTGTTCGGCGAAATCCGCCTTCTCGCTGAGGAAGCCGTAACCCGGATGGATGGCTTGCGCACCGCTCTGTCGGGCGATCTCGAGTATCTTATCGGCGCGCAGATAGCTTTCCGCCGCGACGCCACTGCCGATGCAATAGGCTTCATCGGCTTCGACCACATGACGGGACAGCGCATCGGCATCTGTATAAACCGCCACGCTTTTAACACCCATGCTGCGCAGCGTGCGGATGATGCGGCAGGCAATGGCGCCGCGGTTTGCGATCAGGACTTTCTTGAACATCTTTCACCCGGTGCGGGACGTCCCGCTGTTGCTGTTCATCGCGGGTCGTCCCGCGATGGGATTGATACATGGGAACCGTGTCTGGTTCTTCGCGCCGTTACTGCGGGTCCCACAACAGGAATTGCGCTGGTGTCGGATTATAAGCATTGCAGGGATTGTTGAGCTGCGGACAGTTGGACACCAGCATCCAAAGATCCATTTCGGCGCGCAGCTCCACGTATTTTCCCGGCGCCGAGACGCCATCGGCGAACGTAAGCTGTCCCTCTGCGGTGACCGGCACGTTCATGAAAAAATTGATATTGGGAACCAGGTCACGCTTGCCGATACCGATGTCGGCGTGCTGTAGTGCGATCAGGAAATTGTCGCGGCAACTGTGCATGAACTTTTTTTGCAGCGCATAGCGCACGGTATTGCTCTCGGCTGCACAGGCACCGCCCAGGGTATCGTGGCGGCCGCAGGTGTCGGCAACAATGGTGAGCATGGGGTTGGCGTCGCAACTGTACAGCACCGAATCTGTGGTCAGATAGATGCCGTCCTGGCACAGCAGGGTTTGCGTCGCGCTGTAATGCTCCGCGGGATCGTGGCGGTTGTAGAAGAGCACATCGACAGCCTGGTTGCCTTTCAGGTCGACGATGCGCAGCGTTTGGCCTTTGGCGATCGCGAGCAGGTACGGATCTCCCGAGGGCAATGTGTGGTCGAGCACGGCATGCTGCGGTGCCAGTGTGCTTTCCTTGATGCGGATGGCGGCGGCGGTCATGGCTAGTCTCCTTCAGGCCCCTTTACAGTTCAGCTGGTAGAGTTGGTCGGCGTTATGGATGGCGCGGGCATTTTCCGGACGGAATGACCGGCAGTAATCGTCCTGCGGTGCAGGGCCCGAACGCCATACCGCCAACCCGACCCTCCCCGGTGCATAAGCGGATGCGGGATCCAGCGGATGGGGCGCGGTGGAAAAAGCCAGCAACACATCCATCTCCATGCGCAGTTCGACGTGGGCGCCGGTTTTGCAATGGCCGGATGCAAAATGAAAGCGACCGTCGCCATCAACGCTGACCTTGGAAAAAAAATTGACCGGCGCCACCAGATCCCGCTTGGACAGGCCATGCTTGCCGATCTCGGTAAGCAGTCCGTCGCGGCCCGAACGATACATGCCGTTGCGGGCAGACTGAAAATTCCGCTCGCCGTATTTTTCGTGCATGCGCCGGTCATCCAGCAACAGCCCCAGCGGGTCGTGCCAACCCGCGCTGTCGGCGGTGATGGAAGCCAGCGCCCGGCCCATGTCGCTCATCAGCACGTGGCCGCGGGTGTAATGGGCGGTGTGCTGTGCCTTGAGGGAATCGGGCATATTGTAGCGTTCCAGTTTGTCGCGGGCTGAGTACAGCACCACGCTGATGTTGGCGCCGTCATCCAGCGCCGTCATGCGCAGCGTGGTGCCGCGCGGCAGCACATAGGACCAGTGTCCTCCGCCGGGTACCAGTTCGGAGAACAGCACCTTGTCGGTGGCGAGGTCGGGCGCAAAGTGCCGCCAATGGGCGACGGCATCCACTGGATCGGTTTCGGGCGGATTATCGTTGGGTGCAAAAAAATTTTCCATCGTGGTTCCCTTGTGTTTTTATGGGGCTACATGCGCCGCGCCGATCGTGCGCCGGCACTCTTCTCCGGCAGCGGATGCACCGGAGGGATCACCGCAGCGAGCAGTTGCAGTCGTCCAGTGATGATACCGCGCAGCGTGATCATTTCATTGGCGACTTCCTGCAACTTGGCGGCAGGTCCCTGCACCAGGATGACCTCCATCAGCTGGTCCTCGGTAAGGTGCACATGCAGGGAGCTGATCACCTCGTCGATGTACTGGTACTGCAGGTCGGCCAGCCGCTTCTGCAAGCCGCGCGTCAGGCGGTCATAAAGCAACGTGATGGTTCCAACCATCACTTCGTTGCCCAACGTGCGCTTGTGTTCGGCGAGCTGGTAATTGACCATCTCGCCGATCGCCTGGGAACGGCTCTCATGGCCGCGGCTCTTCACCATCCGGTCCAGCTCGTTCAGGAGATGGGGTGGCAGCGAGATGCTGACGCGGCTGACCAGGCTGGAAAGTTTCTCCTTGATTGCTGTTTTCATCGGCGATCCTTTAGAACATATAACTGTAACGATCGATTTCCCACTTGCTGACGGTGAGATGGTAGGTCTCCCATTCCTCGGTTTTGTAGCGTATGAACTCGTCGCTTAATTCCTTGCCCAGGGTCGCCTCGACCAGCGGATCAGCGGCGAAGGCCGTAACGGCCTCCTGCAGTGTTTGCGGCAGGAACTCGATGCCCCGCTTGTTACGATCTGCCTCGGTAATGGCATACAGATTATCTTCGTTGGGATTGCCCGGGTCCAGTCCCTCGCGGATCCCTTCCAGTCCTGCGGCCAGAGCAAGCGTTGCGGCCAGATAAGGATTCACCGCACCGTCGGCATTGCGCGATTCGCAGCGCCCGCCGCCTGCCGGTACGCGCACCGAGTTGGTACGGTTGTTCGAGCCATAGGAGTTGAACACCGGCGCCCAGGAGAAATAGCTCATCGCACCGCGGCGCACCAGGCGTTTATAGCTGTTGACTGTCGGCGCGAACACCGCGCAGAGCGCGCGGCCATGCTTGAGTATGCCCGCGATGAACTGGTAGCCCAAAGGAGTCAGGCCGATGCCGCGCGGATCATCCTTGGGATCACAGGCGAACAGGTTGCGGCCGCCTTTCAGGTCGTAAAGGGACATGTTGAAGTGGGCACCGTTGCCGGTCTTGTCGGCGAACGGTTTGGGCATCATCGTCGCAAGCAAACCTTCCTCCTTTGCATAGTGTTTGGCCATGTAGCGGAAGAAGGTGAGCCGATCGCAAGTGGTGAGTGCGTCGGCATAGTTGAAATCGAACTCGAACTGGCCGTTGGCATCCTCATGATCGAAGGAATACAGGTCCCAGCCAAGACCGTTGATCGCCGTAGCCATCTTGTCCAGCCAACCGAAACTGTTGGTAAAGCCGCGCACGTCGTAGCAGGCCTTGGCCAGCCTGTCCTCGGCATCGGGCACCGAGAGATTCCCGTTCTGGTCCTGGCGCAACAGGAAGATCTCGCACTCTATGCCCAGGTTCATGCCGAATCCCATTCCGGCCGCTGCGGCCAGTTGGTTCTGTAGTGCGACGCGGGTGTTCAGCACATAGGGTTTACCCTGGAAATGATTGTCCGCAGGGATCCACGCGATCTTGGGTTCCCAGGGAAGCTGGATCAGGCGGCTAAAATCGGGCACCGAGGTGATCTCGTCGTCGTTGGGTGCCTGGCCCAGGCCGTCGAGGGCGTAGCCTGTGTAGCGCTCTGAGCCGTTGGCCATCTGTTTCAGGTGGGTTATTGGCACTACCTTGGCCTTGGGTGCGCCATGAATATCCACATAAGCCCCGATGCAGTATTTCACGCCCTTGTCGGACAGTTCTTTCTGAAGGCGGGAAACTTCCTCGTTTGTAAGCATTGCGGTTCCTTTGTGTAAATTGCGGGTGTTGATTGCGGTTGCGATTAAAAATGCGTCAGCTGCGATCGGCGAAATTCGAGTCGTAGGAATGAGGCAGCGGCGGCACCTCGGCGAGACCGCGCAGGATCAGCGCGCCCAGGTCTTCCACCAGCCAGTCGAAGCCGATGCGGCCTTTGCCGGCGTCAGCCTGGCTTGGCGCGCCGGTGACGCCGTTGAGGCTGGTGCGGTTGACCGGATGGGCAAAGATGCAGCCGCCGGTGCGGTCGGGGTCGTCGGCGTCAGCGCACCGGTCGGGGCGAACTGCATCCGGCGCGATGGACAGCATCAGCGAGGTCTCGGCATCGTTGGCGTGCCAGTCATCGGCATCGGCGAAATGGAAATGGCGCACGCGTTCGCTGATGGTGGCGGTATTCAGCACGGCCACCATCAAGTCGTCATGCTCGGCGCGCAGCATTTCCAGCGCGCAGCGCAGCGGAGCGGCGTTGGTCACGTGCGCATTGACGATGAACAGGCGGCGTACCCCGCTGTGATAAGCCCAGTCGCCGATCTGCTTGGCCAGTTCGATCAGCGTGACGGGTTGCAACGCAATGGTTCCCGGCCAGCGCCGGCTATGGCCGAGGGAACAGCCGTAGGGCAGGACCGGCAGCATCGGCACGCCGGTCTGTTCCGAAACGGTCAGACACAGCTGTTCCGCGATGATGGTGTCCACGCCGCAGCCCAGATGCGGGCCGTGTTGTTCGGTGGCGCCCACCGGAAGTATCGCGGCGTTGCCGGCTGCGGCCAGTACGGCGGGGATCTCTGACCAGGTAAGTTCGGACCAGCGCATGTCTTTCCCTTATTCGACGTTGTCGGTCACGTTGGTGAACCGGATCATGTGTGGCTTGACGACCTGATCTTCTTCGGATTCCTGCGCTGCCGCGGGATGGATCAGTTCCTCGAGGCGCGCCTTGGTGGCGCGAAATTCCGGGGAGGAGAGCGAGGCTGCGGAACGCGGCCGCGGCACCGGTACCTCGATCACCTCCTGAACTTCGCCGGGGTGTGCCTTGAGCACCAGGATGCGGTCGGCGAGGAAGATCGCCTCGTCCAGGTCGTGGGTGATGAACAGCACCGTGATGTCGATGTTGCGCCAGATATCCAGCAGGTGTGTCTGCATCTTGGCGCGGGTCATTGCATCCAGCGCGCCGAACGGCTCGTCCATCAGCAGGATGCGCGGCTGGTTCACCAGTGCGCGGGCGATCGCGACGCGCTGCCGCATGCCACCGGAGAGCTGGTGCGGATAGGCATCGGCGAACTTGTCCAGTCCCACCAGATCCAGCCACAGCCGGGCATCGCGTTCCGCCTCATCGTGGTCACGCCCGTTCATTTCCGGACCGAACATCACATTCTTCTTCACGGTCAGCCAGGGAAACAGCGAATAGCCCTGGAACACCATGCCCCGGTCCTGTCCCGGCCCCAGTACCGGCTTGCCGTCGAGCAGCACTTTTCCGGAACTGTGCTTCTCAAGGCCGGCGAGCGTGCGCACCAGCGTCGACTTACCGCAGCCCGAGGGGCCTAGGACGCAGATGAATTCGCGGCGGTGGACCTTGAAATTGATATCGCGCAGCGCCTCCACATCACCCTGCGCAGAGGAGTAGTGTTTGCCGAGATTGCGCACTTCCAGGATTATTTCCCGCTGCCTGATCCGGTCGAAGCGCGCGCGAACCGCATCCGATTGTTCCAGGTAGCCGGGCAGAGTCGATTCAATGTTCATAGGGATATCCCGGGGTTGATGTGACTCATGTTCTGTCCAGACTGCGATCCCACGGGAACAGCCTACGCCCGAGTTTCGCCAGCAGCAGATCGGTGCCGAAGCCGAGGATCCCGATCATCATGATGGCCGCATAGACATTGTCGAAATGCTGGTAGCGCGCCTGCTGGGTGATGAACCAGGTGATGCCGGTGCTGGTGCCTATTAATTCGGCCACGATCAGGTAGGTCCATGCCCAGCCGAGCAGGATGCGCTGGTCGCGATAAAGATCCGGCAGTATTGCCGGCACCACGACCCGCGTCAGCAGGCTGATGCGCCGAGTGCCCAGCGTCAGCGCCGCCTCGAGGATCGTGGTGTCGAGTTTGCGCGTGGTATTTGCAACGATCAGCACCTGCTGGAAGAAAGTGCCGATGACGATGATTGCGATCTTGGGCCCGTCGTAGATGCCGAGCACCGCCACCGCGAGCGCGCCGAAAGCCGGCGCGGGAAGGTAACGGAAGAACTCGATGAACGGCTCGCTGAGGCGGCCGAATATCGAGTAAGTGCCGGACAGTATCCCCAGCGGGACGCCGAACAGCGAGGAGATCACGAATCCCCAGAAGATTATCTTGACGCTGTGCCACAGGCTTTCATGCAGCCATGGTCCGTCCTTCTGTTCCGGTTCGGTGGTAAATGCGGTATAGAAAGCCTTCGCCACCTGATGGGGCGCCGGCAGGTAAATCGGATTGGCTGGTTCGCCATGCGGCACACCCAGATGCTGTAATTGCATATTGGCAAGCTCGTCCCGGAACACGCTCTTGTCGACCAGCATGCCGACCTGGAAGTAATCCACGCCGCCCGGATCCACGACGAGGATTTTGGGATGCCAGATGAATGGAACGTAACTGACCAGACACCAGACCAGCAACGGCAACAGGAACGAGCAGATGCCGAGAAAGGAACGCTGGCGCGCTGCCTTTCCGGATCGGGGTACAAACCATCGAAAGATATTGCCCATCCCTGTCCCGCCTAAAACGAAATGAATCGGATTACTTGGCGCTGGTGAATGACGGGTCGATGTAGCTGTCCACGTCTTCGGGGGCCTTGTACACGGCATTGGCCACGTTAAAGGCATCAGCTATCTTGGAAGATCCATAAAGAGATTTGAAGCTGGTTCCCTTGACGTAAATCTTCTTGCCCTCGCTAAGGCTCAGCAACTTGGTGCCCTTGAGCAGCGGCAGATAGGCTTCAGGTGTCAGGCCGACCCGGGCTGCCATGATCTTGACTGCATCCGGCTGGGTTTTGGGATCATTGATGTACTTGACGACTCGACCCCAGACCTTGACCACCTTCTGCCACTCGGCACGATGGGCCGAAACGCTGGCCGGATTTACTGCCAGCACGTCATAGATCAGCCCCGGCTCGTCGGCAGAGGTATAGATCGGCTTCGAGCCCGGGACCGCTTTCATCGCCTCCCCGGAAACAGGTTGCCATGCGCCGATTGCGGATATGTCAGCGGACGACAGCATCTGTGGCATCTCGTTGGTCTTGGCGTTGACCAGTGTCACGTCAGACTCCTTCATGCCGGCCTTTTTTAAACCATTCAGCAACAGCAGGTGCTCCACCAGACCGATTTCAACTGAAACCTTCTTACCCTTGAGGTCCTTCAGGCTCTTGATACCAGGCTTGGCGACTATCATGTCGTTGCCATTGGAGTAGTCCGTCAGCATGATCATCGTGCTCTTCGCTCCGCCCGAGCCTGTCACCAGCGCATCGCCATTGGTCATAAGATCAGCGTCTATCTTGCCCGCGGCAAACGCGTCCATCGATGCCGAGTAATCGAACCATTGGAAGTTGACCTCCACGCCGGCTTCCTTGAACCATCCCTTGTCGATAGCCACCTGCCAGGCTACCCAGCCCGGCCAATCGCTGTAACCGATCGTCAGGGGTTGAGCCGCGTTGGCCGAAACCGAGCCAAGCGCTGCCGCGGTTAGGATTAACGACCTCGCAATCCAATGTTTCATTGTGGTGCTGAGCTTTTTCACAATCATGGCGGACTCCTTAAAAATGTGACGACATTAATCAGATGTTACGGATTTGAATATTAGTAATATTCATCAATGGATAAGCAAGGACGGTGCCACAGCATTGGTTGCGCACAAACGTGTTGTTTTATTTGATGTTGTTTGCTAAGGCAGGGCAAATCACGGTGCTTGGACAGGTCTGTGTCGCATACTTTCGGTGCATGCCAGCACGAATTTGAGGCTGATATGGGGAATGCAATTGCTTGTTTCACGAACGGACCGAGATCTAACAGTCCGGCAAGCTTTCATGCTGCCGCTTTTAGTGACTGCAAGATGAAAGACGGGCAAGGTTGCAAAAGTTCTTCCACGCCAAGGCAATAGCGGGATTGGTCAGGCCTGTAGTTTGTTAATGATGTGCGCACTGGGTCGTTTGAAGGTTCAACCCAAAGCCATGGGATCCAATACCATGGCCGGATTCGGAACTGGGATGACCATACTATTCCTGTCAAATAGAGGCGGGATGGCTCAACTGAATGCAGTTGTCCTTTTGCCGCATCTCAATACAGCGCAGTCTGAAATCGTGCACTTGCATAGCAAACAGTATTTAGTCTTGCCCAAGAATGCCGGGGTTCCCAATAAAAATTATTCGGGGAGCGGTGTTAGGAAGTGGGGCGATATCGGCCGGGAAAGGAAAACAAAGCGATAAACTAGGGTTTACTTCTCGTTGCCGTTCACAGTTGCCTTGAGTGTAGTGCCTGCCCTGAAAGCAGGAATCCTGGTCGCTTTTATTTTCAGGGTTTGCCCGGTTTTTGGGTTGCGCCCGTTGCGCGCAGCACGTTCGCGAACCTCAAAGACACCGAAACCGGCCAGGGTGATTTTGCCGCCCGTCTCCAGAGTGCTGCTGATGATCTCGATCAAAGCCAGCAAGCTGCGATCCGCGTCGGCTTTGCTGCCGCCTGTTTTGCCGGCCAATGCGGATATGAGTTCTTTCCTGTTCATGTATGACCTTTCGTGATTGGTTGTTATATACAGGGATTAGATGTGTTCCTTGTCTTGAAACAGGATGGTTGCCGGAGGACAACGCTTAAGCTACATATGTTTTGAATCAATGCGGCATTTGGGCCGCTTGGCGCCCGGATGGTCAGTAACGCCCATGCATGCTGTGTATGTAATTGCTCATTTCTTCCCTTTCTGCACTCTTGCGTCTGGCCACGCCGTGCACATGGCGAACCAGATTGCGCATCACGCAGTACACGATGGCAGGGTGTGTATACAGCAAAGCCTCGAGCTTCGAGCGATGCAGCAACAGAACGACGCTACCCTTCTTTACTTTTATCCTGGCGCTGACGTGTAGCAAGTCACCACCGACAAAGCTGATGATTCTGGCCAGATCACCCGGAACCGAAAGATGTAGTGACACCGGTTCATTTTCCACAAATGCGCAGACTTCGATTTCGCCCTCGACCAGGATCATCAGGGCATCCTTCAGGGAGTCATAACCCGGTTCGGCAATCATCTCCTGGATCTCGAAATGTTGGACAGCGACAAGGCTGGAAAGAATATTGACCTCAAAGTCGTGCAAACCTTCCACCAGTCCGCTGTCGTGCAACGCCTGCAAAACCCGTTCATGGGGCGCGATCAAATCATCCATCATAAGCATAGCTCCCGTAACCCTGCCATGCTGCAGGTCGGGTTGTGCGGCACTTTGCTTGTAAGGCGGGTTCATTTTCATATTCCGTTTTCAGGTTCATATTCCGTTTTCAGGTTTCACTTCAGCACCCAGCCAGCCGCAACCAAGAGTAAAACGATACTTACTCGCATCATTTCAAATAAAAAATATTTGAATTTTGGCTTCACCTTAGTTTTGCCTCTTTAATTTTCCGAATGCGTTATCAACTCCGCCAAGTCCAACTATTTACATTGCTGGTTTTGTATCAGCAAGTTGCATGCCTAACTTAAATTGCGGCTTGATGATAATTTGAATTCAGGCATGGCGCCATTTCCCGTCGTGACCGAAGCGGGCCATGGCGAATCAGTTAGCGCCAAACAGTTATGAAAGGTGAAAGTGTCACTGCACGTCGAATTTCATTCACTGCGAAGATGACTTTGTCTGCAACACACAAGACGGGCCGCACCAAAATCTTGCACGACACATCTTTCATGCACCATTCGGGTTGTTCGGGTAAAGGGTTGGGCTCGCGGCAGGCTGTTGGTGAAACACGATCCATATACGGGGTGTGCCCCCATCAGGGCTGAAACCCGAGTTCCCCGGGCGGCATTCCATGCAGGTGAATACGGGTTGGGCCTGCTAATTGCTCTAGTTGACAGGAAAAGTGTGGAGCCCTGATTGATACGAATCCTTATTATTGATGATGCAAGAGATCGCGCCGCGTGGCTGAAGGCCAGCCTGGAACTGGCCGGGTTTGATGTCGTCGGTTTGTTGAGTTGGGAGCAGGTTGATGAAGACTCGATAGGTGCGGCTTCGGCTGATGTGATCATCGTGGACGCGAATGCGCCGGGACGTGACACGCTGGAACAAATCAGCCTGATGTCGAACACATTGGAGAAACCCGTAGTAGTGCTGGGTGCGCAAAAAGACCAGCACAGTATCCGGGAAGCGATGCGCGCCGGCGTCAGCGCCTATGTTGCGCATGAGATTCAGGGCGAAGATTTGAGCGCCATCATCCATGTGGCGGCGGCCCGCTTTGCCGAGCACAAACGGCTGCGTGACGAACTGAAGGAAGCGAAGAGCCAATTGTCGGAGCGCAAACTGGTGGATCGCGCCAAGGGTATTTTGATGGCGGATCACGGCTATAGCGAACCGGATGCCTACAAGCGTATGCGCAGCATGGCGATGAGCAAGGGCAAACGCCTCGCCGAGGTTGCCGAGGCCATTATCATGGCCAAGGAGCTGGGAGCCTGAATGTCGCATCCGAGTGCATGGTTGCAAGAATATGCACCAAAGTATTGCGCCGGAATCGCTGCGCATCCCGTATACGCGAAAACGCATAATCATCCAAACCCATTGATAATCGGGCTTTCCAGCCAATATCATATGTTTGGCACAGCTCTTGCGGAGTAGTTTGCTGTAATCGGGCCAATGGCGGTTCGGCACAAGTTGAAAAGGACAAAGGCGTCCCGCTGCGTGAATGCGCAGTCGGCCGCCTTTTTTATTTCTGGTTGTTGATTTGGCAGCAGACTATTTTTTAAGGAGCAATCAAAATGGCATCAGGATTCTGGCAGGCGGGACACAGGCCGACTTTATTCGCGGCGTTTTTGTACTTTGACGTGAGCTTCATGGTTTGGGTGATACTCGGCCCGCTGGGCGTGCAGATCGCCGCAGACCTGGGACTCAGCCCGGCGCAGAAAGGGCTTATGGTGGCGACGCCGGTATTGTCCGGCGCATTGTTGCGCATCGTCATGGGGATTTTGGGCGACCACCTCAAACCCAAGATGGCCGGGATTATCGGCCAGATTATTGTGATCGCGGCGTTGCTAATATCCTGGGTGCACGGCATCCACACATTCCACGGGGTGCTGGTGCTGGGCATTTTTCTGGGTATGGCGGGGGCGTCCTTTGCAGTGGCGTTGCCGCTGGCATCGCGATGGTATCCTCCCGAACATCAGGGCACGGCACTTGGCATCGCCGGAGCGGGCAATTCGGGCACCGTGCTGGCCGCCTTGTTCGCGCCGCTGCTGGCTTCGTTTTACGGCTGGCAGAATGTGCTGGGCCTGGCCGCGATACCATTGACGCTGGTACTCTTCGTTTACCTGGTGATGGCTAAAGACAGCCCGGCATGTCCCCCGGCAAAATCCATTGCGGACTACTTCAAGGTACTGAAGGACAAGGACGCCTGGTGGTTCATGTTTTTCTACAGCGTGACGTTCGGCGGATTCGTCGGGTTGGCGGCATCATTGACGATCTATTTCAATACGCAATATGGACTGAGTCCGGTGATCGCTGGCTATTTCACCGCCGCCTGCGTGTTTGCCGGTTCCATGGTGCGGCCCATGGGCGGCATGGTGGCAGACCGGATCGGCGGTATTCGCTCCTTGTCCGTCATGTACGTGGTGGCTGCGGGTTTCCTGGCACTGGTGAGTGTCGGCTTGCCCAATGCATGGCTGGCCCTGGCGGCGTTCGTCGTGGCGATGCTCGCGCTCGGCATGGGCAACGGCGCGGTGTTCCAGCTGGTGCCGCAGCGCTTCCGCAAGGAGATCGGTGTGATGACCGGCCTGGTCGGCATGGCGGGTGGGGTGGGTGGTTTCTACCTCGCATCCAGCCTGGGTTACGCAAAGCAACTGACCGGCAACTACCAGATCGGTTTCCTGATCTTTGCCGGACTGGCGATACTCGCGCTGCTCGGCCTGCTGGGTGTCAAGACCCGCTGGCGCACCACTTGGGGCTCATCCGCGCTGACCATGGCGAGGGTATGAGTCCCCGCAGTGAATTAGACTGAGCACATGTCACTCAAGATC
The DNA here is from genome assembly GCA_001577345.1 of Candidatus Gallionella acididurans. GTDB lineage: Bacteria > Pseudomonadota > Gammaproteobacteria > Burkholderiales > Gallionellaceae > Gallionella > Gallionella acididurans. The sequence continues at coordinate 3,756 of LSLI01000016.1, read as the reverse complement.
ACCCTCGGCCAAGCCAGCGAAACCGGACAGCGCGACCGCAACGAGGATTTCTTCGGCGTGACCACGCCGACCGGCGAGCAGCTCGCCACCAAGGGCGTGCTGCTCGCGGTGGCGGACGGCGTCGGCGGCAATGCCGGCGGGCGCGAGGCGGCGGAGATGACCGTGCGCGGCGTGCTGTCCGATTACTATGCGACGCCGGAAACGCTCGGTGTCGCCACCGCGCTGGACAAGGTGCTGACCGCGCTCAATCGCTGGGTCATCTCGCAGGCGAGCAGCCATCATGCGATGTCCGGCATGGCCACCACGCTGTCGCTGCTGGTGCTGCGCGGCAGGCATTACACGCTGGCGCATGTCGGCGACACGCGCATCTACCGCTTGCGCAATGGCGAGATGAAACAGCTCACCACCGATCATGTGTGGGACAGACCGGACATGCGCCACGTGCTCAAGCGCGCCATCGGCCTCGACCAGCAACTGCTGGTGGATTATGCCGAGGGCGAGCTGCAGGCAGGCGACGTGTTCGCGCTGATGAGCGACGGCGTGTGGGAACGGCTCGGGCAAAAAGGCATACACGAGACCATCCTGCTCTATCAAACCCCGCAGCTCGCCGCGGAAAACCTGGTCAAGCGCGCACTGGCCGAAGGTAGCCAGGACAACGCCACCGCGCTGGTGGTGCGCATCGAGCAGCCCGGCGAAGAAAATCTCGCCGACCTGCTTGAAGAAGCCAAGCGCCTGGGCTTGCCGCCGCGCCTCAAGGCTGGAGAACAATTGGATGATTTCGAGGTGATCGAGCTGCTGTACGAATCGCGCGCCAGCCTGATTTATCGCGTGAAGAATCTGCTCAACGGCCAGGTGTGCGTGCTCAAGACCCTGCAACCGCTGCTCGTCAACGACATCGAAAGCTACAACGGGATGCTCAATGAAGAGTGGCTCGGCAAGCGCGTGGTCGCGCATTATTTTCCGCAGGTGCTGCCCGTCCCGGCTGAGCGGCGCAGCTGTTTGTATTACGTGATGAGCTGGCATCCCGGTGCCACGCTGCAGCAGAAGCTCGACAGCGGCCAGCACTTCACCGCCGCCGATGTCGGCAACATCGGCCTGCGCCTGGCAAAAGGTCTGGGCGCATTGCACCGCCTCAACATCGTGCATCGCGATATCAAGCCCGCCAACCTGCACCAGGGTGACGACGGCAAGCTGCGCATCCTCGATCTCGGCGTCGCCACCAGCGCGGTAACCGGCGCGCAGGCCACCGGCAACCCTGGCACGCCCAGCTTCATGGCCCCGGAATTGTTTGCCGGTGTAGCCGCCAACACCAGGAGCGACCTCTACGCCGCCGGCGTTACGCTCTATCACCTGCTGACGCGGCGCTATCCCTATGGTGAAGTGGAACCGTTCCAGCGCCCGCGCTTCGGCGAGCCGGTGCCGCCGACGCGCTATCGTCCCGACATACCGCAGTGGCTGGAGAACATCGTGCTCAAGACTGTCGCGCCTAACCCCGCGCAACGCTTCGAGACCGCCGAGGAGATGCTGCACGAACTGGAAGTCGGCGAACGCAGGCCCATCCTGCCGCCGCCGCCCACGCCGCTGCTGGGGCGCGACCCGCTGCTGGTGTGGCGATGGATCGCGATCATTTCCCTGCTGGTCAATCTGGCGTTGCTCTACAAGCTGGTGGCCAGATAACAGCGCCGCGATCACGCACGACAGAAAATTATCATTGGTGAATTCATACAGGAGCAAATCAAAATGACACAATCCAAAAAATATCCTGCATCAGCTAATTTCAATAGCGGCAGCGATGCGCCCGAACTCAAAGAGATCAAGGTCGGCTTCATCCCGCTGACTGATTGCGCCTCGGTGGTGATCGCCTCGCTGATGAAGTTCGACGAGAAATACGGCATCAAGATCATTCCCTGCAAGCAGCCCTCATGGGCGGCCGTGCGCGACAAGGTCGTCAGCGGCGAGCTGCATGCCGCGCAGGCGCTGTATGGCCTGGTGTACGGCGTGCATCTCGGCATCGGCGGGCTCCAGAAAGACATGGCCGTGCTGATGACCATCAACAACAACGGCCAGGGCATCTCGCTCGCGCGCCACCTCAAGGACAAGGGCGTCACCGATGGCACGTCGCTGGCCAGGCTGATCAAGTCGCGCGACAGGGACTACACCTTCGCGCATACCTTCCCGACCGGCACCCATGCGATGTGGCTGTATTACTGGCTGGCCAGTTACGGCATCGACCCGATCGCCGACATCAAGACCATCACCGTGCCGCCCGCGCAGATGGTGATGAATGCGCGGGTCGGTAGTATGGATGGTTTCTGCGTGGGCGAGCCATGGAATGCGCGCGGCATCCATGACAAGGTCAGCTTCTCGGTGGCCTCATCGCAAGACATCTGGCCCGACCATCCCGAAAAAGTATTAGGCGCCACTGCCGAATTTGTAGCACAACATCCCAACACCGCGCGCTCGCTCGTGATGGCCATGCTCGATGCGGCGCAGTTCATCGACACGCAGGCCAACCGCGCCAGGGTCGCGGAACTCATCGCCAGCCCGGATTACGTCGATGCGCCTGCAGAGGTCATCGCGGGGCGATTCCTGGGCAACTATGAAGACGGCCTGGGCAAGACTTGGCATGACCAGAACCACATCAAGTTCTTCAACGACGGCAAAGTGCCCTTCCCCTATCTCTCGGACGGCATGTGGTTCCTCACCCAGTTCAAGCGCTGGGGCCTGCTCAAGGAAGACCCGGACTATCTCGCCGTCGCCAAACAGATCAACCGCATCGAGCTGTATAGCCAGGCCGCAGCGCAGCTCAACGTGGCCGTGCCCGCCGAGCCGATGCGCAGTTCAACATTGATGGATGGCTCGGTGTGGGATGGCAAAGACCCGGAGGGGTATGCGGCTAGGTTCGAGGTGTATGCATGATTAACAAAACAGGGCTCAGTTCCTATGCTACTTGAGGTTGGCAAGCTTCAAGATATTAAACTCGGGATGTTAATAGGTATTGATTAATGTTTTCCGCAGCAATTATTTCATTACTCGCTTTTAACTCATCTAAAAGTTCTTTATATTTAATTTCAGAATATTTAAAAGCTTGCTCAATCGAATTTATTTTCCTCTCATCCGAAGCTAGTCGACCTATTACGGTAATGACAATGTCCAAATAATCATGAATGTTTTTTATCAGAATGCTGATGTAGGGCGGAGTATGGCCCGCATGAACTATCAAATTTCGCGTACGGTATATTCGACGTATTTGCCAGTCTACTCGTTGAGCATGAGTTTCTAGTAGTGATGCTAATTTCGACGTAGTTGTTAATATAGTTGAGAAATAATGAGCTCTGTTTCGAAGCAGATAGAACTGCTGAAGTTCTGCAAAGAGTTGGTTTTTGTGTTCTATATTTTCTGGCAAAAGCAAAAGTTTAAGTAATCTATGTCGGACAGTCTCCCCTTCAATACTAGCAATAGACTTATAAAATTTTGGTCTATTCCATAAACAAAAGTCTCGAGCCAACCTTTCAGTAAGAGTTTCAAGATATGTAAGCGATAGAAACGGCATAATTGAATCGATAATATTATTCACCTTGGCCTTTGTTCGCCCTGACTTGCTTGGAACTAATGTCTCTAGTGCAACCCAAAGATTCAGCAATTGATTTTCAGGCGAGTCGCTCTTTAATGCTAATGAATGAAGTTCAGCGGCTCGATTGAATCGCCTAAAACTATCCAAATCTGTTAGAGAAAAGTTATCAATAAAACTATTTA
>LSLI01000015.1 GCA_001577345.1 Candidatus Gallionella acididurans | reverse complement strand
AAACCAGAACGGGCTTTTTCGTTCTGGTTTTGCATTTTTGCGTTTGAATTTTCTCGATCATACAAAGTTTTTCGTCAAAAGAAGCTGATTTGTTCTGGTGCTGCCTCCGTGGCTTTGCGCACCTTGCCGTAAAAAACTTTCATGCGCTCGAACTGTTTGTCCGTCACGGTGAGCACGCGCACTTCGCCGTCATTCGGCAGGAACGATTTTATCCGGTTCTCGTGGACATCGGCATTTTCTTCGCTGGGACAATGCCGCCCGTACACGGAAAACTGCATCATGGTGAAACCATTATTGAGCAGGGATTCGCGGAAGTCGTGATAGGCGCGGCGCGCGGCCTTGGTGTCAGTGGGCAGGTCAAACATGGCGATGATCCACATGCTGCGAAATCCTCCGAAACTCATAACACTGGAATCTCCACTTCCTTTTCTTCTCCTGCCAACACTTTGCGCACGCTGGCGGCGTATTGGTGCAGCGCGACCATCAGCGGAAATTTGCGTTCGCCTATGCTGCAATCCCAGCCGAGAATTTCCAGCAGGGAGCGTTTGTTTGCCGGCGTGAGTTCGGGCGTATCCGGCATCAGCTCGCACACTTCGTACACCTTGATGTCCACCAGCGGGCGCAACGGTTCCATCAAGTCGTCCGCCAGTGCGAAGCTGTTGTACTGGTTGCGGTGATGCACACCCAGCGCCGGATGCAGCCCCGCGCCCACCACCGCGCGCGCTACCGCACCGCGCATCACCGCGTAGCCGTAGTTGAGCATAGCGTTGATGCCGGGTGTATCAGGGTTGCGGCGGAACTCCGGGCCGAACAGACGCTGCCAGTAAATACGTGCCGCCTGCGCCTCGATATTTTCCGGGTCACCACTTTTCACTTTTGCCGCGTAGGCGCGCAACGGATTGTCATTGCCGGTCGCGGAATGCAGCACCTTCGCCTGTTCGCGTATCTTGGCTTGCACGACGTGCTGCCACAGCCGTTTGCAGGTGGGTTCGGTCGCGGCAATCTGCTGCCCCAATGTCTTGCTGTGCAGCGTGTGCCCGTCCAGCGGCAGCAGAATGGCGCTCGGCAGATGCTTGCTGTCGCATATCAGCACCACCACGTTGTTCTCAAAGCAGGCCGTGAGCAGGGCTTGCGTGTGGGTGATGCCGGGATGGTCGAGGATCAGCACACCCAAGTCCCCCACCGGAACGCTGCCAGCTTCCACGCCCTCGCGCTCAATCACCATCTGCCGGTTGCGCAGATGTAGGTAGGTGGGATTGCTGATTTCGACGATGCGCTTAATCATTGCATTGGGTGAGGTTGCCTAGTGGGTCAACGATTATCTTTGTTCCCTTAAACAGGTTCGGTGTTTTATCAACTCCTGTTTGCTTATCATCCAGCGTTGCCGCGTTATGTGAGCGCAAGGTGAATCGGTTGTTCGATCCATCCAGTTTTTGTACTCGATAGATTGCCTGGGTATCTTCAGTGCGTACCATGTCATTGACTGCCAACGACATCACGAATTTCCACCCGTCACCATGATTGCGCTGAACGATGTTGCTCTTCTCGGTGTTGGCTACGCCGCGCGCCCGCCGTGCCGCCTCCATTGCCGTAACGAAAATGCCTTTGCGTTTGCCAGTTTCAACATGCTCGATAATTTCGACGTGATGGTTGTTGCCGTATTTGAAAAATTTGTAATCGCGGTCTTGGCCTTTTTGAATTGCGTGGGTAGTGGTCTTGTTGAAATTGGTAGTAAGTCTTATCGTGCGGATAGGCGTTTTGCCATCTGCGTGTAGCAGCGGTTCGTTTGGGTCACCGAAGGCAGCTTTGCTGTTATTGCCGAACTGTGCCAATCGTGCTTCTACCAGCTCGCGTACTTTGGCATCGCGTATTTTGCCGACTTCATTTGCAGTGAGTGTAGTTAGCGGCTTGCGATAAACAAAACGATCTTCGATGCTGAATTTCCCCGTTTTAGGATCGGCAATCTCTTCTTTGAAATGGCCATATGCCGTGGCTTCATGCAGCGCGCCGCTAATCTTGCGCGTAGGGGCGTGAGAGACGATCACCTTGTCTATTTTTTCGTACACATCGTCGTAGAAATCATCCCACGGCGGCGGCACGTCGAAGCGGCTTTTGTCGAACGATATGCTTTGCGCGGACAGGCGCGACAGTTTGTGGAACAGGCTGCGGTTGGTCAGCGCGATGACCACGGCATCTATCGCGTGGTGGCGGTGGTCAGCGCGGTTTTTTTCGTTACCACCGCCGGGAGAGAGGAGGGTATTCAGCTTCCAGCGGCCACGCAATTTCGCGGTGGCTTCGCCCTTGCTGACTTCCACGGGTGCGCCGAGTTGTTGCAGGAAGTCCCGCACCTCAACGCAGATGTAGCGCGTGTCGTTCAATTGTCGTTCGATGAATTTATCCGTTTCGATTTCCTTTTGCTCGAAGCGGCGGCGCTTGGGGAAGGGGAGCGTTTTGATGCGCTGAAAAATTTCCGCATAAGCTACCGGATCGCCTTGGCCTATTTCATAAGGCGTGTTGTTGAGCTTTGTTTGGCGGTTATAGGTTGCCATGCACAGCGTCTTATTCATGTACGAGTCATCCAGCGAACGGCTGTATGGCAGGATGTGCTCGACATCCACTTCCGGCGAATAGAGCATTTCGCGCGAGATGACCGTGCCGGTATAGGGGCAGACTTCCTTGCACTCCAGCCATAGGTTGTATTTCTGGATGTCGGTGCGGGCGGGTTGCTGAATGCCGAATTCTTTGCGCAGGATTCCTTCGGCAAGCTCGTTGGCCTTCTTCTGTTTGTTCTGCTCCTTTTGCAATTCTTCCTTCTGGCGTTTGGAGAGTTTCATGTCGCGCGCCATTTCCACGCGAATGACGGCTGGCTTGCCATACTTGCGCACGATGGCGTTGACCACCTTGCGCGTCTCGAACAGTGCCTTCTGCACCACCGGGTTGCGCACGTTGGAGGGCAGGCCGAGCTTGTCGGTAATGGTTCTCTGGTTCGGGTTGCTGTGGTCGTAGCCGGCCGCTTTGCAGGCGTCGCTGTAGATCATGCCTTGTTCGAGATGCGGCAAAATGGCGCGCATTGCTTTGGAGGATAGCCGCGCATAGCCGGGTTCCAGTTCTGTGGTGGCGAGAGCTTCGGCTGTTGCATCGTCAAAGCCCCAATGGGTTTTCATGCGTTTGAGAAAACCATCGGGGTTATCAATGGTGAGCAGGTCGGTCACCAAGTCATCTTGCTGCGGTGCGGTGAACGCATCCCAGCGATCACCCAGCGCGCCGCGCAGATCGCAGGCGGTGCGGTTGCCGATCAGTTTGTCTTTTTTGCCTTCCTCCAGATTGAAGGTTTCGCCTTCGTGCAGGCTGTCTTTCTTGTTCCAGCCAATAACTTTGCGTACCGCGCTCCAATTCATGCCTTTTTGTTTGTCGAGCGCTTCGGCGAGTTTGTTGCGCTCATCCTGTGTGAGAGGGCGGAATTCGCGCGTGATGGGATTCTTCACGGCGAGATGGTTCACGTCTTGCAGAATACGAAAGTGTTGCGCCAGCAAGATGGCTTTGGCGGCACGCTTGCGCGTAGGTTCAAAAGTACATTTACCGACCAGATGTTTTTGCGACTTGAGCGGGCGCTGAAAGAAAATGCTGTTTTTGATTTCAACCTTGAGCGCCTGCGTCAGTTGCTCAGGTGCGAAGATTGTCTGCTTGCTCCACAGTTGCTCGAATTCTTCCGCGTACATGGCGCGGTCGGTATAGCGTCTGCGCTGGGTGGGTTGATCGGCCAAAAATGCGCCGAGAGTATGGCCTTGCATTTCGGCGCGCAAAGCCGAGATGGCAGTTTTGACTTTGCCATCCTCATCCGATGCGGCCTTGCGGTTACTCTGGAATCCGCGCCGGTGGGCGAGGTGGTAAAGCGCGCGGCCAAAGGCGAACGGTTCCAGTTTTTCATCCAGCCCGCGCTTGCGCAATTGGTAGGGATTGTTGGCTTGATTGTCCAGCAGCAATGCGTTGCGTTCCGCTTCATCCTGCGGCAACAGGTCATGACAAACAAGGAGGTTAAGCAGTTTGGTGCGCCGCTGCTTGCGCCGCGCCACTAGCTTGCGGGCTGCTCGCGCAGCGCGGCGGGCATGATTTTTCGGTGTGCCGGTTTTTGCCTCGACTGCTTCCTGAAAAATGCGAGAACCGCAGGCAATGAGATTTTGGGGCTGCTGGTTATCGTCGAAATCAATCAGTGCCCAGCCGATTGAGTTGGTGCCTAAATCCAGTCCTAAAGTGAAATTGCCCATCATGCCCCCTTTGTGAATGACAGTTGAGCAAGCAAAATCCAAGGTGCGATCTTGACGCTCCCTAACCTTTAACTCTCCTCGATCTTCCTAGTTCAGGAAGGGCTGCTGATATGTGCTTGATTCACATTTGTTGTAATTTGTAGCGCAGCCAACTATACTTCGTCCCGTATTGTAACTGACCGATGCCCGCCTTGCTTTTCACAATAAGAGGAAACTCTCAGTGAGAATCTTCGCAGGATAACCCCAAGGGGTAAACCATGAGCCTCTCGCGCAAGCGAGGGGCTTTTTACTTTCCGGCGATCTGCCGGAACAGTTCCAATCTGCGCGCGGCTATCTTTCCCTCCGCAACAGCGTTGCGTAATGCGCAGCCCGGTTCATGCGCGTGGCGGCAGTCGCGGAAGCGGCATTGCCCCAGATATTGCGCAAATTCCACAAAACCCTGTTCTATTCCGCCAAAGCTCAGGTGATGCAGGCCGAAGGCTTGCACGCCGGGGCAGTCGATCAGGCCACTGGACTCATCGATACGATATAGACGTGCATGGGTGGTGGTGTGCTTGCCGGAATCCAGCACGGTGGAAATTTCGCGCGTGGCGGCTTGTGCGTCCGGCAGTAGCGCATTGATCAGCGTGGATTTACCCATGCCGGATTGTCCGACCAGCACGCTGGTGTGGCCGTGCAGGAGCGGGCGCAGCGAGTCCACCCCCTCCACCACCCCCGCAATCTTTTCCTTGGCAGGGGGAGGAGGCAATCGTCCCTCCAGTTTACGAGGGGCAGGTTGTTCCGTATTTTCTAGCGTGGAGGGGCTGGTAGGATTTTTGGCACTGAGTTCCAGCACGCGGTAGCCGATGGCGGTATAGGTGGAGAGCCGTTTGCGGGCGGCGTCTGCGGCGGCAGGCAGGTCGCATTTGTTCAGCACGATCAGCACTTCGAGCTTTTGATCGAAAGCCGCGACCAGGCAACGTGCCAGCAACTCGTCGCTGAAAGAGGGCTCCGCTGCGACCACCACGATGATTTGCGTGACGTTGGCCGCGATGAGTTTTTCGCGGAAGGCAACGGAGCGATGCAGAAGCGAACGGCGCGGCGAGATGCGTTCGATCACTCCTTGCGCACCGGTTCCGTTTTCTGTCGATGCGTCTGCTGTGCGCTGGATTTCCACCAGATCGCCGCACGCCACCTCGCTTTTTTTCCCGCGCGTCAAACAGGCTATCTCGCTGCCGTCGGCAAGGCGAACCAGATACTGGCGGCCGAATGCGGCAACGATTTGACCTTTGATGGTTGGATTCAAGCTAAAAACCACAATTCAAGCCACAGAGATCACAGAGGACACAGAGAGAGAAACAGTAGTGCACATTTTCTCTGTGATCTCTGTGTACTCTGTGGCAGATTGGTGTTTTCAAATCTTGAACAGCGCGTTTACTTTTGCAGCGCAGATGAAGTCGTTTTCGGACAGGCCGTGAATCGAATGGGTGCTGTATTCAACCTGGCATTTGTTATAGGAAACGGCCAGCTCCGGGTGATGGTCCTCGCTGTGCGATAGCCATGCGACCGCATTGACGAACGCGATGGTCTCGTAGTAATTCTTGAAGCGGTAGGTCCTGTTGATGAGGTGATCGTAACGTTGCCAACCCTCGAGTTGGTTCATCAAACTGTCCGCTTCGGAGTTGGATAACGGGGGGGTGCCGGGTGCGCAGGGCTTGCATCGCCTGCTGGTTAGATCGCTTGTGGATTTCATGTCATGCATTGCCTTTCGTAACGGGCCGGGCCGATGCGGCTGCTGCAGTGCCCGGCAGGTTAATCGCCACGCAAACCAGAGCAGCGATCAGTTTCAGTGCCGACTTCATAAAAGCTCCCTCTTGATCAGGCTTGCAGGGCTTGCAGGTGAGAGATGCGCACCATGGCCGGCGGATGCGTGTCGTAAAACTTCGAATACAGCGGGTCCGGCGTCAGCGTCGCCGCGTTGTCCTGGTAAAGTTTGACCAGCGCGTTGACCAGGTCGGCGGCATCGGTCTGCCCGGCGGCATAGGCATCCGCTTCGAACTCATGCTTGCGCGAATAGGCCGACATGATCGGGCTCAGCAGGAAGCTGAATACCGGCAGCACCATGAAGAACAGCAGCAACGCGAGTGCGGTCGATGGTGTACTGACGCCCAGGCCTTGATAGAACCAGGTGGTTTGCATCAGCAGGCCGAGCAGCCACAGGAATCCCAGACTCAGCGCAAAGGTTGCGGCTATGCGCTTCACCACATGGCGGCGTTTGAAGTGGCCGAGTTCGTGCGCCAGCACCGCCTCGACTTCATTGATGCTCAAGCGTTCCAGCAGGGTGTCGAAAAAAACAATCCGCTTGGTTTTGCCGAAGCCGGTGAAGTAGGCATTGCCGTGCGAGCTGCGCTTGGAGCCGTCCATCACGAACAGGCCTTGTGCGGTAAAGCCGCACTTGGTCAGCAGGGCTTCGATGCGCGATTTCATCGCTTCGTCCTGCAGTGGCGAGAATTTGTTGAACAGCGGGGCGATGAATGAGGGATAGATAAACAGGATCAGCAGATTGAACACCACCCACACCAGCCACACATACAGCCACCAGTAACTTCCCATGCGCTCCATCAGCCACAACACGCCGAACAGCAATGGCAGGCCGAGGACAGCACCTATCAATATGCCTTTCAGTGCGTCCAGCAGGTACAGCTTGAAGGTTATCTTGTTGAAGCCGAAGCGCGCTTCGATGACGAAAGTGCGATAAATATTGAATGGCGCTTCCAGCAAGGAATAAATCACCAGCACTGCAACGAGGGTGGCCATGCCCTGCATGATCGGCGTGCCGAACCAGCCGTCCGGTCTGGAGGAAACCATTCCGGCAATGTATTGAATGCCTCCCGCCACGGTAAACGCCAGCAGCAGGGCCGCATCAAACAGCGCTCCCAGCATGTCGAAGCGCGTTTTGGCAGACGTGTAGTCGGCTGCCTTTTGATGATCGCCCAGCCGGACTTTTTCATGGAACGCTTCCGGCACTGCGGTTCGGTGTGCTGCAATGTGGGCCAAATGGCGTCGTGCCAGCCACAGCTTGGCCAGTGTCGTCAGAGCCAGGGCGGCGATAAAAATAAATGTGAATTGCGTGGCAGTCATGGCGGAGTCATATTCAGTGTTTGTAACAGGCGCGGTTGTGACACAATATACGCCTTACTGTTCAATTGTCGGATGCGCGAATTATGGCACAAAACCAAAACTACCTTATCTGGATAGACATGGAGATGACCGGGCTGGTCCCGGACACAGACCGGGTGATTGAAATTGCGCTGGTGATCACCGACAATAATCTGGAAACGATCGCCGAAGCGCCGGTGCTGGTGCTGCATCAGCCGGACAGCGTGCTGGATGGCATGGATGCATGGAACAAATCCACCCACGCCAAATCCGGCCTGATCGAAAAGGTAAAGGCATCCACGCTGGATGAGGCGACGGTCGAGGAACAGATGATCGAATTTCTCAAGGAATATGTGCCGGTGCGCACCTCGCCGATGTGCGGCAACTCGATCTGCCAGGACAGACGCTTCCTGGCGCGCTGGATGCCCAAGCTTGAAGATTATTTTCATTACCGCAATCTCGACGTCAGCACGCTCAAGGAGCTGGCCAAGCGCTGGAAGCCGGACATGGCGCAGGGGGTTAAAAAGCACGGCAAACACCAGGCCCTGGCCGACATCTACGAATCGATCAGCGAGATGAAACATTACCGTGAACATTTCATCAAGCTTTGAAAGAGCGTATAACAAGCTTGCCTGTATGCCGGCGCTGATTAAATTTTTAGCCATTCTGTTCGGGCGCCAAAGGCTTTGCATCGCCGTCTGACTGGATTGGCACACTACGCCAACCCAGTCGCTGGTTAACGGCAACCGAATGGCAGGCAACAGTTGGAGGTAACCAATGACCACTCATACACCAGTTGTACCTGGCTCAGCCGACAACGATCAGGCGCGGGTGCTTGAACGGCCGGATGGCTTTTACTGGCAGGATATGCTGACCGAAAAAATGTACGGTCCTTTCCCGACCAGGGTGGAAGCCGTTCAGGACATGGAAAGCCAGAACGACAGCGGCTTTGAAGAGGGCGAGTCGCTGGAAGACGCGGAAGATGAAATCGGCATCTCTACTTGGATAGACCCGGAAACGGGGGAACCGGCAGAAGGGTTGTCAACCCGCCATAGCGACGATTAACGAAGTCACGACACGTCGCAAATAACGCAAATAAATTGTTCACTTCGGCCATTGGCGTTCCTTGGCGGCACGTCTGGGGTTAGCGGCTCCCATTGCCCTGTAACTGCGGATCCCCGTATTTCACTTACGCTCAGACTCAGAAATGCGGGGCCGCTGGTTTGGGCTGGTTTTCAGCTTACCGCAACATTGATCAATTTGGCTTTGGTCTTGCCGGATTTCGGCAGCGTGACGTTGATCATGCCGTCCTTGAATTCGGCTTTGACCGCGGATTCATCGACATTGTCCGGCAACCGGAAGCTGCGCATGAAGCTGCCGTAGGAGCGCTCGATGCGGTGGAACTTCTTGTCCTTCTCTTCTTTCTCCTGCTTGCGCTCGCCGCTTATCGCGATCATGCCGTCTTCTATCGTGACTTTGACATTTTCCCTGCTCACGCCGGGGATTTCACCCTTGATCATGTATGCCATGTCGGTTTCGGTGATGTCGATGCTGGGCGTCCAGTCGGCCATGGTCAATAACTCGCGATCCGGCTCGATGCGCGCCGGAGTACGTCCGAAGATTCGATTCAAGTGTTTGGAAACATCCTCCAACTCCAGGAATGGATCCCATTTAACCAAGTTCATGATAACCCTCCATAATAAAAGTTGAATTGGTAAAGACTGACCAGTATTCCAAAAACCACTGCTGGCTTGATCCAATATGGTCCTGAAAACTAAAAATTCAAGGCATATTTATGCGTGACGGACACACCGGGGTATGGGGTTCCGTGGCGCAGAATACTGGTGATCCGGCGGCCGGCTAGAAGATTTAGGGAAAACAGCGGCTGGCAGTTTCAGTCCGACGGTATGGCCGGAACATGCGGCAAATACAGCAGGTCAACATCGGCCTGCCATAATTGTGAGATCACCGCGCGGGTGGTGTCCGACTGGGCGCTGCTCCAGAATTGCTCCGTACCAGTATGGGTTCCGGTTGACAGCAGGCCGGTGCTTTCCAGGCGGCGGCGCAGCTCGCGAGCAATCGCGGCGGACGGGTCGATGATGGCGACCTCAGGCCCTGCGATCTCCCGGATCAAGGCAGCGAGGAAGGGATAGTGAGTGCACCCAAGCACGAGGGTGTCGGCACCCTGCGCCAGCAACGGGGCTATATATTGCTCGATCAATGAGCGGGTTTTTTTACCGGACAGGTCGCCGGCTTCCACTTGTTCGACCAGGCCGGGGCACGCCTGCATCAGGATTTTCACATTGGCGCCGAAGCGTTCGTGCAGTTTTGCGAAGTTGTCGCTGGCGATTGTCCGGCTGGTGGCCAGTACAGCTATCACCCCGGATTTGGTGTGTGTCACTGCCGGTTTGACCGCCGGCTCCATCGCAATTATCGGCAGCGAAAATTTTGCGCGCAGCATTTGAATCGCCACCCCGGTTGCCGTGTTGCAGGCCACGACGATAGCCTTGACGCGCTGGCTGACCAGGAACTCGATGATCGCGATCGCCCTCGCCTCGATCAACTCGGCGGGTTTGTCGCCATACGGCGCATGGGCTGAATCGGCCACATACAGCAGATGTTCGCCCGGCAACTCGCGGCGGATCTCGCGCAGCACCGACAATCCGCCGACGCCGGAATCGAACACACCGACAGGATTTTCCACAGTCGGCAGGGACGATTTCTTAGCGGGCATTCTTCATGCTCGCTGCAACCAGCGCCGCCATCTCTTTTGCATCGGGGAGTCCGCTGTTGTTTAGTCCCTCGATGACGCCCGCCTGATTTTGCGCAGGCTGGTTCTGGCTCACTTTCCATTTGCCCGTCAGCCTGGTGATGACGATCTCGAATCCGACAATGGTCCCGATCAGTTTTTCGGTGTAATCGTGCGGCGCGTCCGCTACTGACCAGGGGTGGGCAAAGCCCGCTTCGTTGTGTGCGGTGAGCGCTTCGAGCTGGGCGCGTATCCATACGGGATCATCGATGATACGCAAAGTGCCATAGGCATGAACGACGGCGTAATTCCAGGTGGGCACGACCTTGCCGGTCTCCTGCTTGGTGGCATACCAGCTCGGTGTGATATAGCTGTCCGGGCCGTGGAATATCGCCAGCACCTCAACGTCCTTTGCGTAATCGCTCCACAGCGGATTCGCGCGCGCAACATGGCCGCGCAGGGTGCCGAACGGTGCAGGCGCATCCGACAGGTGCATCGGAATGTGATTTGCATTGAGCCCGCCGGAAGTCAGCGTGACCAGAGTCGCCAGCGGCCGCGCACGCATCAGCTCGTGCATGACATCGATACGGGGTTCTTCGAAATGTTTGGGGGCGTACATGGTTATTGTAAATAAATCCTCAAAATCAACACCGCCGGGGGTAGCCCGGCGGTGTTGAAGTTGTTTTTGAATATTGGGTATCGTTATGCTCAACCCAACCTGCCTTTTATTTCTTTGCTCCCATCTCCAGCGCCCTCAGCCTGCCTTGCTCCAGTTCTGCCGCATTCGGTTCAATCAGCCAGCCGTGCAGATTGTCCATCACCAGGTCGGTCAGTGCGTGCATCCAGTCGTTGCGTTCGTTGAGGCAGGGGATGTAGTGGTATTCGCCGCCGCCCGCGTGCTGGAAATCTTCCTTGCCTTCCATCGCGATCTCTTCCAGTGTTTCCAGGCAGTCGGCGACGAAGCCGGGGCAGACCACGTCGACGCGTTTGGTCTTTTGCTTGCCCAGTTCCTTGAGCGTCGCGGTGGTGTAGGGCTTGAGCCACTCGGCCCTGCCGAAGCGCGACTGGAAGCTGACCAGGTATTGCCCGGCTTGCAGTCCGAGTTCCTGCGCCAGCAGGCGCCCGGTCTTGTGGCATTCGCAGTGGTAGGGGTCGCCCTTGTCCAGCGAGAATTGCGGCAGGCCGTGGAAGCTCATCACCAGTTTTTCCGGGCGGCCGTTCTTCATCCAGTATTCGCTGATGTTGTTCGCCAGCGACTTGATGTAGCCGGGATGATCGTGGAAATTCTTGATGGTGCGCAGCGCCGGCATGTTGCGCATTTGCAGCAATTCACGCAGCACGCCGTCAACCGCTGTGCCGCTGCTGCTGGCGGCATATTGCGGGTACATGGGCACGACCAGGATGCGCTGGCAGTTCTGTTCCCTGAGTTTGCCCAGCACGCTGGCGATCGAGGGGCTGCCGTAGCGCATCGCATAGTCCACGACGAAAGGCGACCTGATGCGCTGGCCCAGATAACCTTGCAGCAGTGTAGTCTGCTTTGCGGTATGCACGCGCAATGGCGAACCCTCCGGCGACCACACCGTGGCGTATTTTGCGGCGGATTTTTTCGGGCGGGTGTTGAGGATGATGCCGTTCAGGATCAGCCACCAGATCGCCCGGGGGATTTCGATCACGCGCGGGTCGCTGAGGAATTCCTTCAGGTAAGGGCGCACGGCCTGTGCAGTCGGCGCATCGGGCGTGCCTAAATTGATCAGCAGAATGCCGGTCTTGACAGGAGTGCCGTGCGCGAATGCGGGCTCAGTCTGGTAGTTCATGAATATCCTCAGGAGTAGATTTTGTCAGCTTTAGTTCTGCGAAAGCGCATTGCCGAGCAGGCGCGCGGTGATGTCGACGATAGGGATCACGCGCTCGTAGTCCATGCGCTTCGGGCCGACCACGGCGAGTGTGCCCACGACTTTTCCGTTGGCGGAGTAGGGCGCGGTGACCACGCTGCATTCGTCCAGCGAGGCCAGTCCGGATTCGCTGCCGACGAAGATGTGGATGCCCTGCCCGCGGCCCCCGGCATCCAGCAGTTGCAGCAGTTCGGTTTTTTTCTCGAACAGGTTGAACAGGCCGCGCAGGCGGTTCATGTCGGTGGACAGGTCGGCCACATGCAGCAGGTTGTGCTCGCCGCTGATGACATAGTCCCCCGATTGTTTCGCTTCAGCCGCATCGCCGGCGGCCAGTGCCGCTGCCATCAGTGCGCTCATGTCCTGGTGCAGTTGCTGCAGCTCGCCGCGCAGCCGGTCGCGTATCTGCGAGAAGCTGCAGCCGATGTAGTTCTGGTTGAGGAAATTGCCCGCCTCGGTGAGTTGCGATTGGGTGTAGTCGCGCTCCAGCAACAGCACGCGGTTTTCCACCTCGCCGTCCGGCATCACGATGATCAGCAGCACGCGCTTTTCACCCAGGCGCAGGAATTCGATCTGGCGCACCGTAATTGCGCTGCGTTTCCCCGTGGCGACCACGCCGGCGAAGTGGGTCAGTTCGGAAAGCAGGTTGGATGCCTGGGCGATCAGCCGAGACGGGTTGTCCGGCTGCAGCTTGTGTTCCATCTGCTGCACGCGCGCGTTGTCCAGCGGCTTGATGACCAGCATCGTGTCGATGAACAAACGGTATGCCATGCGGGTCGGAATGCGGCCCGCGGAAGTGTGCGGGCTGCTGACCAGGCCGATTTCTTCCAGCTCGGACATCACGTTGCGGATGGTTGCCGGGCTGAGCTCCAGGCCGGAATACTGGAGCAGCGCGCGCGATCCGACCGGCTGGCCTTCGCTGATATAGCGCTCCACCAGGGTCCTGAGCAGGATTTGTGCACGGTCGTTGAGCATATGGGGGTGGATTCTACCATTGGCATTGTGATGCTCAAGCGGCTTTAAGCCTTTCCCGTGCAAATACGGGCTTGAAATTGCCGAGAGGATGGCTATGCTTGGCACACGGGGTGCCGGGCGGGGCTGTTCAGGGCTTAGCACAAATCTGCTTGATTGTGTGCGCGATAAGTTTATATTTGATGCTGAACTTCCCATTCACAAGCTACTCAACGTCACTTCGATTTTCGAGGAGACATGGATGCTGCGCGCAATTTCTGTATTTGGTTTGGTCATTACGGCTGCCGGGCTGTTGGTGAATCCGGCGTACGCTGAAACCCCGGTCGAAGTGCTGGCGGCTCTAAAAACGGAGGCATCGGCCACGCCGGGTTTTCAGGGGTTCTCGGCGACACACGGAGAAAGTTTCTTCAAGACCAAACACAGCCACGATTTGAGTTGTTCCTCGTGCCATACCGATAATCCCGCCGCGCAGGGCAAGCATGCCGAGACCGACAAGCTCATCAAGCCGCTTGCCCCGGCCGCCAATCCGGAAAGATTCACCGACATGAAAAAAGTGGCGAAGTGGTTCAAGCGCAACTGCAATGATGTGCTGGATCGGGAATGCACTCCCCAGGAAAAGGGAGACGTGCTCGCTTACCTGCTCACCGTACCCAAAAACTAGGGGAACGCCTTGGCGCTCGATTTTACGAATTTCGCCCGGATATTCTCTGTTGCAATGCTGTTGATGGCGGCCGCAACGTCTGTTGCCTACGCCGATGACGATGATGACGACTACAAATTCAACGTCAACAATGCCACATGGAAAAGCGAATGCGGCGCCTGCCACGTCGCCTATCCGCCCGGCCTGCTTCCTGCCGAATCCTGGCGCGCTATCATGTCGGGGCTGGCCAGGCATTTCGGCAGCGATGCGAGTCTGGATGCAGCATCCGCCGATGAGATAACAGCATTTCTGGAAAAAAATGCCGATACCGGGAAACATAAATTATCGGACAAGCCGTTGCTGCGCATCACCGAAACCCGCCGGTTCAAGTCCGAGCACAGCGAAGTGGCGGCGCGCCACTGGAAAGACCCCAGGGTCAAGAGCCGCGCCAATTGCGGGGCCTGCCATACCACGGCGGACAGCGGTGATTTCAGCGAAGACAATGTAAAAATACCCAGATAAGGAAGTCGCATCATGGTCCGACGCATTTTAGTATGGGACGTACCCACGCGGGTTTTTCACTGGCTGCAGGCGCTATCCTTCGGAGTGGCCTATCTGACCGCTTTCTCGGAGCGCATGCGCAATTACCACGTGGCGCTCGGCTACATCCTGCTGGGACTGATCGTGTTCAGGTTGCTGTGGGGTTTTGTCGGCACACGCTATGCGCGGTTTCGATCGTTCCTGTTCAACCCCAAAGAGATCTTTTCTTATTTGTTGACTATGGTCAAAGGCAGGCCCGCGCATTACCCGGGGCACAACCCGGCGGGTAGTGTGTCGGTCTGGCTGCTGTTGGCGCTGGGCCTGTTCATCTGCGTGACAGGCGTGCTGGCACTGCAGGATGACGCAAGCGATCTGGTCGTCGAACTGCACGGCCTCGCAACCAACGTCATGCTGGGCGTGATAGCGCTGCACCTGGTTGGCGTGCTGATGAGCAGCCTCCTGCATCGTGAAAATCTGGTGCGTTCGATGTTTAGCGGATTGAAGTCTGCCGAGTCGGAAAAAGGCATCCATCACCATTATGGTTGGCTGGGTGTGTTGATGGTGATTGCAGTCGTCGTATTCTGGTTCGCTTATGTCAAGCATCCGCTTGGATGAGCGCAGACGGGTGGGGCGATATTTCGTGTATCCGGACCAGTCAGGATTTGGGGTGAATTTCAGGGGTGTTAAATGAAAATCAGGTTCATGTTGCAGCATGCTGCCGCCAGCTTGTTTCTGGCGGCCTTATCGGGTTTGGTATACGCGGACGATACAACGGCGAAGAAGGACTTGCCGACGTCTGCGGCGAGCTTCTATACCAATAATTTCCAGTCCTTGAAAAACCAGACGTTTGAAACGCGGCCGGCTAATTCGCCAGCCAATTCGAAGGGCTACCTGATTGCGGCGAATGACGGCGCATCAGTACCGGGCGGCGCGGGCGATACTTCTTTCACTCCTGCTCCTGAATTTCAGCCGCCGTGGATGTCGGGCAGAAAGGCCCATGAATATCTGGGCCTGGGTACCATCGCATTGGCCGGACTCACGGCACTGGCCGCGCCCGGCGGAGACGGCTGCGAACAGAATTGCCCTCCCGTTTCACAGCAGCCGCCCAGGCAGACATCCGGCACCACTCATACGAGGCTGGCTCGCGCCACCGGCGCGATGGCCATCGCCACGGTGATCACCGGACTGCTGTATCACTGGGACGACTTTCATCTGGGCGACGGTTTTGCCGACCCGGATAACCAGCACGTGGCACTGGCCGGCACGGGCGCGCTGCTGATGCTGTATGCAATAGACAAATCGGCTCATTCATCGGTGCCAACCAGCCATGCTGGTATCGCCGAACTGGGCGCGGCCGCCATGGTTGTCGCCGTCAAGTTGACCTGGTAGCGGGGGAGAGATCATGCAAAAAAAATTGAAGATCACCGCGTTGCTGGCTGCAGCGCTGATATTGAATAGCGCTTATGCAGTAGCGGAGCAAAGTTTTGGGGGCTGGTTGATCAACTTTAATCGCCAGAAGGGAGTCAAGCCGGTCACCGACAAAGCCTACCTGGAAGAATGCGGCGGATGCCACTTCGCCTACCAGCCCGGACTGCTGCCGGCCAGGTCATGGGAGGCGCTGCTGAACAAGGATGCGTTGCGCAAGCATTTCGGCGCCAATGCCGAACTCGACGATGACACGCTGAAGGAGATACACGATTACGCCGTGGACAATGCGGCGGATAAATCCTGGTACAAGCGCTCGCGCAAGATTGCCGTCGCCACCGAGACAGGCCCGGCTCCGCTGCGCATTACCGGGCTGCTGTATATCTCGCGCAAGCACGAAGAGATCCCCGAGAAAATGATCAAGGGCAACAAGGGTGTGAAGTCGCTAAGCTTCTGCGACAAATGCCACACCCAGGCCGCGATGGGTGTTTATGACGCGGATACCGTGAACATCCCGAATTATCCGAACTGGGATGGGTGGTTTGCCAAGTAATCAGGGGGCTTGACCGAACTGTGGAATCCTTGGGAATGTGCCTGCCGTGGAAGCTTCAGGCGACCTTCGGCGAAGCGTCCCGCTTGACTGCCGGGTTAGCCCTATTTTTTCGGAACATTGATTCCCTCGATGAAATCTTTTGCTGGGCGTTCAAGTTGATCGTCGATTGTCTTTCCACGATGTGAATAAGCAGCGAAGAAGCCAATATTTTGTTGTGTTGGGTGGCGACAGTACAAGGAAATAACCTGTAACTTAAGTTGCTCTTTACCGGCGGACGTGACCGCAGCAGTGTCGACAAAGTTAATATGAACGTCGACACAAGGGTAGCCGCGACTCTCGGAGTATTGGTAGCTAGACTTCAATTCTTGAAAACGGGGAGTTGGATTCATGGTGGCGATGCGTTTTTTAACGAAATTAATAAACTCATCGTTGTCATTATTTACCGGTGGTTTTTCAAAAATGATTACTTGTGCACCATAAGTTTCATTGTTTTCAGCTCCTCTTTTCCCGAATGAGATTCCATTGCTTGCTACGCCAGTGATGATCCACCCTTTATCATCTGGAGAATAGACATTCAGTGTATTGCTGGGAAACAATTGCTTTGGCGTTACGGGCTGCCCTAGAGATTGAGCATGAATTATGTTGGCAATGAGGCAGCCGAATATCAGGGTAAAAATGTTTTTTGTGATAGTCATATTGTTTGTGAAGTTTTTAGGGAATTGTTGAATGGCTAACGAGGCTGTATAAAACCCCGATTTTCGCTGACCACTGGCCTGGCGCGAAAGGATTTTTGATTAGTCACGCGCCCGCCGCTCTGCAATCGTATTTCTTTTTCTCTTCAAATCGGAAATTCACAATTAACCCTGACTTGGGTTCGTATTCGTAAAAGTAGATGCAATTGTGAATGAATACTCCATTTCTTTTATCGCGAACATCGCTAAAACCATCAAAATATTCGTCTTCGATATTCCCATTGGGTAATGTTTTACTTCCCACAAAACCATAACCACTCGCCCTGTTCGCCCAATAAGGCACATATATATTGGGATGTGTCTTCATATGCTCAAGGTGACTTTCCAACCACCAGTTATGCCGAGCTTGCACGCTGGTATCAATAAACAGAAAACATCCTGCTAATAGGCACAAGATACCTAAAGATAGGCGCTTAACCATTTTCATGGCCGCGCCCCTTGAATCTCGGTGATTCGCCCTTCGACAACAGCGACTTGGTCAAATTTTTGACCATTCTTACATAGTAATTTGGGACAGGCCACGGTTTTCTGAGAAAGAACTCGCTAGTTGTTCCAATCCATGGAAAGTTACTATGCGCACATCTGGAAACCGTGGCCTTGGTCGCGTGTATGCGCAAGTTGCTGGTGATATTGAATGCGATGATGAAGCATGATCAGGCGTGGCATTATGAAGCCGCCTAAACTACCTGTTCATTGGGTGGTATCAAGACAGTTGCTGTCCCCTATTATTTAATGGGTTTCGTTATGAACAGTATTGCTCATCGCCACTGGGTCAAAGTTGATCTGCTGTAGAAAAGTTGGGATCACCAGCGGAATATCGATGCCAGCCATAATATTCCTGAGCCATGCGGGTTGATTGATGTTTGCATTTCCCAACGCGTCATAGCCATTCCAGACGACACCGCCAAAATAGTCGTGCGGACCGGCAAAGGATTCCTGCAGCTTATCCAGGAAGCTATTTGGCATTACGGCCATCCCTGCAAAAGTTGGCAAGACGCTCGTCATGCTCCTGTCGCTCTACAATCGTATTTCTCTTTTTCTTCAAAGCGAAAATTTACAATCAGCCCTGATTTTGGTTCGTATTCGTAGAAGTAGTGGCAAGGATGAAAGTTTGGCGCGCCATTGACACCACGGACAGAACCCACACCTTCAACATACTCATTTTCAATATTTCCATTGAACAATACTTTGCTGCGAAAAAAAGAATAGCTTTTATTTCTAATTTGCCAATACGGTGCGTACATATTTTGCCCCACTCGCATTCGTGCATCAATTAACCACATATCTTGTAATTCTCGCCTACAGTCAAAACACATCATGCAACCCGTTAGCACCCCCGAGGAACTCATCAAAACAACCGTGACACAAAAAACACGGAGAAGGTGTTTTTTCATGGCATCCTCCCCTGTACATTAACGTTAAACGCAGATTGCGGAGTCGTACTTGGCACGCTAATAATGCCAAGGGGGAGTGGTGGCTTTGGCGATGAGTTAAGTCTATACGGCATACCGTTAATAAAAAGCCAAGATAAGCTTGGGTCATTCAATGATGCAGGTATCGTTAGCAGCGCAGTCGCTCCCATTGTCCATATGTTGTTAAAGGTACTTTGAGTCAGAAGATTCGCATTAAATATGTAGTCATGCAATCCAGCTGTTGCATTGATAAATGGCACCTGATTCAGAACTTTACTAATCACCCCACCTTGTGAGCCAATTGAGCCTAGCTTATTAAAGCCTGCGACATTCATGCCTTGATCAGCAAGTTTCTGTTGACCAAAGTTTGGCGACTTGGGGTCGTCAATATATTTGTAAGTAGCATCCCCCGTATCCGAACCTGGTCGATTATCCCCCGGCCTTAAGTCTGCCGAGTATCCCACCATTGTACGGTATGCCAGCGCAGCGCCGCTTATCACGGCTGCATTAGTCGCACCTTGTTGACACCCAATCCCCACCATCTCGCCCGTTGCACAGCCAGTCGCTGTTTGAGCCAGTACACCAGTCATATTAGTGCTTGATATTGACGTTCCCACCCCAGCCGTCAGCATGGCTGCAACGACGTTGCGCACGTTCTGACTCTGCCCCATGTCGTTCAGGGTCTTGCCGATATCGCCTTTGTTGTTAGCGAAGGAGATGGAGGCTTCGCTGGCCAGAGCGGTAAAGCCTGCGTTGATCACCGCACCTGCCACTGTGTAGGTGGTGACGCTCACCCCGGCCGCAGTCGTGGCGGAAGTAGCCAGCGTTGTTCCACCAATTGTTGTTGCTGTTGCCCCTGCGGCACCACCTTCTACTGCGGTTGTAGTTCCGACCAGTGAACTGCCCGCACCTGCGGTGAAATAGGCAACCACAATCGCAATCACCACCACCGCTTCCTGGGTCAGTCCGTCATGTGCATAGTTCCAGTGTTGTACGGCAGCTTGGACCTGGTTCCACTGTACTTTGACTTTGGGATCGTTCGCCAGTTGGCCGATCCACGCTTGGCCCGGTTGGCTGGCGAGATTTTGGATGAGTTTATTAAGGTCGGCTTTTTGCTGTGCCGCTTGTTGTTCCGGCGTCAGCGGAACGACAGGGATGAGCTTGCCGTTGGCGTCCCGCTTCGGTGCAGGGGCCGGTGTGGCCGGTACGTTGGAGATGTCGACGACGACACCGCCATTGGCGTTCACGTTAAAGCCCTTGCCTGCGCTGATGTTGGCAAGCTTGAGGGTCTCGACGTAGTCGCCGCCCCCGCTGCTGTTTTGCCAGGCCAGAGAGTTGTTGCTGTCGGCGACACTGGTATAGGTGCTGTCCTTCACGGCGGCAAAGGTGATTTTGCCGTCCCGGCCTGCGTTGGTGCTGCCGTCCGCATTGGTAGTGGCGGCATAGCCGGTGGCCGAGAGGTTGATCGCGCCTTGGGCATTCAGCTTGCCGGCTTCGATCAGGGTATCGCCGCCGGAGTGGGTGGTAATGTCGCCCGCGCTGGTGAGCGTGGTGACCCGGTTGGTTTGGGTCTGTCCTTGACCCGTGTTGTTCATGCGGCGCGTCGCAGCGTAGTCGGCTGTCCCATCGGCCTTGATGGCTGTGCCTTCGGTGGAGAGGGTTTCGGTATGGGTGCTGCTGGTGGTGTTCGCGGCAGCCAGCAGTTTGAGGTCGCCTCCGGCATCGATGTTGATGCCGCCTGCGCCCGAGGTGACTTGGGCTGCCTGCAAGACGGTGTCGGCTCCGCTGCTGACTTTGATGCTGTTGCCTTGTACTGTGCTGCCCTGGTAGTCGAGGCTGGCGTAGGTGTCGGTAATCGTGTGGCGTTGCTTGGTGAAGAAGTTGGGGTTGGTGACGATCACGGTGCTGCTGCTTTGGTTGAGGGTGTCCTGGCCGGCCAGCAGGGCGACGGTTCCGCTTGCGGTCAGTGCCAGGTTGCCCGCATTGGCGGCGAGATCGGTGCCGCTGGCGATGAGGTTGCCGCCGGACACGATGTTGAGATTGCCGCTGTTGCTGGTGAAACTACTGCGGCTATAGCTTTGTTTGGTGCCGTCGGTGCGGGCCTGGGTGGTAATGTCGGGGCCGCTGTCGGTGATGCTGTAGGGGTTGCCGCCACTGCCGAATTGCAGCCCGGTGGTGGTTTCGTGCCTGTAGCTGTCTGAGCCGTAGGTGTTGGTGGCGGCTGAGATATTGACATCACCCATCGCAGCAACGTTGATGTTGTGTTCTGCGCTGGCTGTGCTGCCGACAACCCCGATGTTCTTGCCACTGGTGATGCTGATGCTGTTGGCACTCAGGTTGCTGCCGATGTTGTCGGTGCGCCAGCTTTCGTTATGCACATCAAGTGTGGTGTGTGTGAACAATCCACTCCCTGTAGCATGCGACTCGGTGTAAGCATTGTGATTCTCAGCTGTCGTGCCGATGTTGACGTTGGCATCCGCAGCGACCGTAAGTGTGCCAGTCTTGCTGGTGATGTCGGTGCTTTGCAAGGTGATGTTGCCCTTGCCATTGGTACGCCCGGATGAACTGCCGCCGTCGCTTGCCTGAGTTGTGGCAGCCGTATTCAACCGGGTGGCAACCAGAGTAACGTTACCACCCGCATTCAGTGTGGAGCCGAGAACGGTTTCATCCTTGAAGCGCCCTATCGCCGAACCCGTGTTGTAACCGGAGGAGGTGCTGTTCTTGCTGGCGTCGAGTGTCAGGTCGCCACCGGCAACCAATGTGGCATCTTTGCCGACATTAAGGGCGGCTGAGGTGAGGAGCATGTCGTTGCCGGAAGCGAGGTTGAGGTTACCCCCCGTCTGGATGCTGCTGGTGTGTTGCGTGACTCCGGTGTCGTAAGCTGCGTATTGATTTGCAGTGGCGGAATTGGTCACAGTGAGCACGCCGACGGTAAGGTTACGCCCCGCGTTGATCGTGGCATCACCCCCCGCGTTGATTGTGGCTCCGACAATGGAGACATCTCGCCCCGCATTCAAGCCAAGGGAGCCGGTGGCATTGATGCCGGCTGTCGAGTTGAGTTCGGTACCGTTCACCACGCCGTTGCCGATCGTGCGGGTAACGTTCTGGCCGGTGAGTGCATTGGTAATGTCGCGCCCGGCTGTCAGGCTGACATTGGCCCCGCTGATGTTGCCGGAGAGGTTGAGAATGTCGTTGCCGGCTACCAGCGTGGCGTTGCCGCCGCTGCTGATCGTCCCCCCCTGATTGGTAATGTCGCTCGCATTGATGGAGAGCGCTGTGTTGGCGCGGATGGTACCGCTATTATTGACACTGTTGCTGTTGCTGTTGCTGTTGCTGTTGATATTGATCACGTTCGCCGCAAGCAATGCGCCGCTCGGTTTGAGGCCCCCTTCCTGCACGCTGGACAAATAGACCTGCGGAGCCAGAACGTGCTCGGTCGTGCCGTTCGGCAGCGTCACGCTGCGATCCACCATCCAGACTATGTCATGCTTGAGAGAATTGATCTGGGCGGTCGTCAGTGCCACACCGACCGTGAGATTAAAATCTTTGGCGGCATCGACACCTGAATTCATCAGCGCAATGAATTGCGACTGGGCATCGGCGTAGCCGTTAACATATATACGGCCGGTGTCGGCGGTGATCTGCCGCGTCACCTGCTGCTGCTCATAGAATCCGTCGCCCAAACGCATTTGTATTTGCTGCGGATCCAGTGACAGGCGGCTCAACATGTAGTCGCTGGAAACAAAGTTGGCGTAGTTGGTAAAACGCGGGTCCGTCACCACCAGATAAGGTTGGCCCGGTTGCGGATGTATGGTGTACAGACTGCTGGTGGGAAGCGTGACCGTTGAATTGTTTTTGGCAGCAAGATATGCGGACGGTGAGCTATTCTGATTGGTGTAATTCAGGCCCGATATCGGTGTGGGGCTTTGTGCCGACGCGTAAGGCGTGGTGACAAGTGCCCAGGAGATATACGCATTAACACAACCCACACTTATAAAACCGCAACTACCTTGCTGGGGATGATAAGTCGACACCCAAACGCTGGACACACCGGTTCTGTTTTCGCTTCTTGATAGCTCGGGCCCATAATTGTTAATTGCCATTTGCGTGGTCAATGTTCCGCCCGCGATGATGGAGCTGTAGTTGTTATTCAATGTACTGCCGCCAAGCCACATGTTGGCGCCGGATAAAAGCTGGGCAGCAGGTGTGGTTGTCGTGGTGAATTGTTGATTGGCGTAGGTTGGGGTGTAGCTATTTACAGTTGGCCCACCTTGTACTGGCGTATTTACAACCGGTGTGCCCGTCCACGATGGTCCATACTCCAGCCCCACCACTGTGCGCTGGTTGTTAATGGCGTTGGCCGCAAGTCGCAAGTTACCCGTAGCCTCAATGGTAGAGGATTGGTTCAGTATGCTGACCGCATTGCCGGCTAGATATCCACTGCCTTGAACAGTAACGTCGGAACCGATATTGATATCGCCCAAGCTATTGATAACTGCCCCGCCAGTATTTGCAAATGCGTTGGCAACGATAAGGTTAGCCGCCTGCGTTGCACCAATGAATGCTGTGCCGCCGGTGTTATAGAGGTTGTTCGCGGACAGGTTGACGGCGTTTCCGATAATCGAATAGTTGTTGTGGAGATTGTTGCTCCGGGTGTTGATCTGGTTACCATAGATGTAGCCGTTGTTGGTGATGTCGCCTGCGGCAGTGTTTAACACGGTATTGCCAGAATTAATGATGGCGCCGGTGCGGTTGAGAATGTTGCCGGAGCTGTTAATCTGGACGGTTTGCTGGCTGGAGAGTGTGCCAGTGTTGGCAATGCCGGTGTTGCTGTTGATACCAAGGTTGCCGCTGGCAGTTGTGCTGCCCCCCAACGTGATCTGGCCTTGATTATCCAAAGTGAAATCGCCTGCCTGTGCCGAGAGATTGCCCAGGCTGTTCACGCCGACTCCGGCTTCGGTACCGACCAAACGAATCTTGTTGGCATACATGCCGCCCAGCAAGGCAACGTCGATGCCGACGGTGGGTTTGTTTGCATCCCCTGCAATGATCTGTACACCCAGTGTGTTGTAATTGACGAGGTTGGCACCGGTAATGACATTGAGGTTGCCCGCCCAGAGTTGGCCGTTGACCTGGACGCTGCGGGCAATGAGGTCGATCTGGCCGATGTTGCCGGCATTCAATCCTGCCGTACCGATCTGGATGTCCCCGCCCGTCACGCGAAGTGCATCGAGACTGCCGCTTGTCCCTATGACGGGAGTGCCGGTGGTGAGCACGCCACGGCTGGTGTTGATGAAGCCGCAGCCGTTACAGGTGATGCCGTTAGGGTTGGCAACGATGACCTGGGCTTGTTGCCCGGCCACTTCGATGTAACCGTTCAATTGACTGCGGCTGGTGCTGGTCACTTCATTCAGGATGACGCTGGCAGCGCTATTGGCCAGGTTCTGGTTGCCAGCAACATAGCCTGCTTGCCGGGTGAGGACGGTGGACTGGCTGTTGTTGAGTATCAATCCGGCAGGATCGACGTTGAATTGGGTATATTGGTTTTGCGAGACGCCTGCTGCGTTGGGCGTGGCGATCTGTACCAAAGGTATGCCGTTGGCCGTGGTATCGATGAGGGGACGCTTGTTCGGCGCGGCTGCCTGGTTTGCAATGACCTGTGCAGTGACGATCAGCGGCTGACCGATATATGCAATAAGGGTGAGCCAGGCAATCGAGGGGCACAGTGGCGACTGCCGAAGCTGAGTGATGCCATACTGATACTGTTCATCGTTTACTTGTTTGTGTGTGCACATGATGAGCCTTTCAGATTGCAGCCCGCTGTTAGTTTGATTATTCGTTTTATTACATTTGATACATCAGACTGAATCCCGCCGCGGGTACATCGGTAGGGTAGTATTCCGGTTTGTACAGCGAAAACCCGGCGAACACTTCGTACATCATGCCCTGTGCGATGCTTCCCCTGAGCCCGGCCACTAAGCCGGCCAATTTGTTGCCCAGCAGTGTGGCGGTGTTGTTGCCATACACCGCACCGAAATCGAGCCCTACATAAGCGGATTGTGCGGTTCCGAAAATGGGAATACCGATCTCGTTGCGCAGAAAGAATCCCTTTTCGGCGCTCATCGGATATTCACCATCGAAGCCGCGCACCGTCCAGCGGTTGCCGATAGAAAACCAGTCTTCGGCATAGAGCGCGGTGTTGGTATTTTGCGCGCGTAGGGTGGCGCTGTAGCTAAGCTGACGTTCATTCAGCTGGAATGGCATGGTCAACGTGGCATCCAGAGTTTCGAGCGTGTAGTCGTATCGCGGACTGGTGCTGGGCAAGTTCGCGGGATCTGATTGCGCGCCGAACCAGGGTGTCCCCTTGCGGCAGGCGAGTGTGGCATCGATCTGCGCCTGTCCGATGTAGTGTTTGTGTATCAGAGCGATCTCGGCAAAAGTCGTATCGCGCTTTTGAACCAGGATTTCTGTATCGTCGATGTAGGAATGGCTGAAATATTTTCCGGTGCGGAATTGCAGGCTGCTTTTACTGAATTGATCGCGATAAAAGAGGTAGCTGACTTTCGCATCAAGGTTCTGCATTTTGCCGCTGGAGACAAAGCTCTGCGCGATCCCCATGATGCGCTGGTGATAGGCAAATTCATTCGCCGATACCGAGCTCGTCCAATAGCCGAAAGGTACTGAATAGGAAAAATTGTTGCCCGATGTTCCGCGCATATAGTTGTTGCGATCAGCATCGGTGCTGGTGCCGATATTGAACAGGTCGTTTATGCCGAGCAGGTTGTCCCACCCGGCCTGTAGTCCGGCCTGGGTCTTGCCGGTTGCCTTGATACCGCTGTCATCCAGATTGATGGTGGCATTCCAGGGCTTACTGCGTTTGACCGAGATGATGACGTCACTTTCGCCCAGGTTTCCGGCGGGGACGATCTGCATGCTCACATCCTGGCTGGTTACGCGTTTCATCTGTTCCAGTCCCTGCTCGAGGTCGCGCAGGTTGAGCAGTTTCCCGGCGGAAGTCGGAAATGCGTTCTTCCAGGTTCCGGCAGTACCGGCATCGGCAAACCGCAGTTCATGAATGATGCCGGGAATCAGGGTTAATTTGAGTGTGCCGCTCAACATGTCCTGTTCAGGAATAGCCACCCGCGTGGTGGAATAGCCGCGTTCCAGTATCTTCGTAGTAACACCCTTGACGAGTATATTGATACCTTCGCGCCCGATACATTTCCCTTTGTATTGATCAAGAAATTTTTGCGCAAAATGAAAATGGTCCAGCAAGGAGGTGCTGGCACCATAGCGATGCGCTGCAGGAGAAAGCTGGCCGGGCACTTCCAGAACAAATGTGTTGACGGTAAAACAGGGTGTTTCTGCTGCGGGGAGTTGAAAGGGTTGCGCTTCCGGGACTGCGCCCTGCAGGTTAACGTTGGGGGCTTGTTGCTGGCGCGCGCGTTCCTGCGCTTGCTGCATGGCGCGGTTACGCAGTTCTTCGGTGTCTGTTGTGTCCACGGCGGCATAGCCATCGCTCATGAAAATGAACATGGATATGAAGAATGCCGGGCAATTTTTCACCCTCTTTCTACTTGTTGTTGAGTTCATGGACTGAAGCCCGCCCTATGCCCAGAATAATTACTATCTGCTTCTTATGCGAAAACCCCTTAAATTGTTCGACATTAAAGTTTTGAACTGCCGGCATTCTGCCAATTTTTTAAAATCTTGATACTTTGGCTATGGGCTTCGCCGTATTGCATGCTCATCCTCTCCATACCGCGCTTTGGATACTACCCGTTGCGGATACATAGACTCGGATTCGAGACGAAGACATTAACAATCGTCACAAGTTCATTTCGATGGTAGTGCTTGGCGCTATCCGAGCCAAATAAACCCGGGTTGTATTGTTTCTGCAAGTTTGAATGGAAAGTAATGCTTCGGCATTTCAGTCCCATTAGTGACCAGAGTTATCGGCTAGCGCAGCCAACTCCAATTCGCTGAATCCGGCCGCCCGTCGGGCTGGCAGATTGAACGGCCCGCGCAGGACCGGTGCCTGGTACTCGGCGGCCAGGCGGGCGTAGGTGGCGACCGGCTCGAGGCCGCGTTGCTCGCACAGCCAGTTGTACCAGCGGTTGCCGATTGCGACATGGCCGATCTCATCGCGCAGGATGATATCCAGTATCGCTGCGGCGGCCATGTCACCCGCCTGCGCGAGTTTGGCGCGCACCTGCGGCGTGGCATCCAGTCCGCGTGCTTCCATCGTGCGCGGCACCAGCGCGATGCGTGCGAGGATGTCGTGCTGCGTTTTGGCCGCCATTTCCCACAGGCTGCTGTGCGCGGGAAAGTCTCCGTACGCGTGACCCTGGGTTTGCAGGTGACCGGTCAGCAGCGAGAAATGCAGCGCTTCTTCGTCCGCCACGTGCAGCCAGTCGGCGTAATACTCACGCGGCATGTCGGCGAACCGCCACGTCGCGTCCAGCGCCAGGTTGATGGCGTTGAATTCGATATGTGCCAAGGCATGGATCAGGATGGCGCGGCCTTCCGGCGTGATCATCGAGCGGCGCTTGACCAGGCGCGGCGCGACCAGCTCGGGTTTGGCCGGATAGCCGGGTACGGTTTGCCGGGCTGTCAGTGCCGCATCGGTGTCCAGCCCGATCTCGCCGGACAGCCACGCTTTTGCCAGCAGGCGCACGCCTGCGGCTTTGCGGGCCGGATCACTTTCGGCAAGCCAGAAAAGTGCCGCGAGTCTTAATTCTGTGGGGCTGGAAACTTCTTTAATTGGTGATGAAGGATTCAAAATATCAGTCCCGGTCGGGTGTGCGGCAAACCATGCGCTGGATTTTTCGGAACTTCACCTGCCTCCATGTATTTCTCAATACAATTGCGGCCATGGAGGGCAGGCAGTGTGGGTACTTTTGCGGTGAAAAACAATAGGCCGTATTCCCGAATACTCTTGTCGACTACAGATGAAAAAATTACCAAAACTTTTAATGGGCGTTATAATATCCCCGGTTTGGAAAGGTTATGTCGCTTCCGTAGCTTGTCGGCTGGTGAAACCAATAGTACTGTAGCATTTGCTCTGCCGGCTTGTGGAAGTTGATGTGACGTTGGGCTGTCCGGGGTGTTCTTGTCAATTTACTATCGAGGAGAAATTATATGTTGGACGTAGCGATATTCTTTATTGGTTTGTTTGTCCTTACAGGTATTATCATTATTACTGATGATGCAGGATGGGATAGGAAGAAGAAATAGTTGGTTCGACAAAGCCCCGGAGTTCCTGAAGCGTACTGATCGGTAATCCGGGTGCACTAGAACTATCCTGAACATTTCGGGTTAACTTGGTAAGATCGAACTGGCCGCAAGCTTGTCAGGCCGGTGGAATCCACCTTTCGATGGGTCGGCAATGCATGCCGGCCCATTTTCATTTCATGAACCAGGCCATATGCCGGCGCCAAATCCCGTTTGGAGCAAGCGCAGTAGTTGTGCCGGTGTCTTTTCTTGTAAGATGCGCGACATGATGGAACAAGAAACCACAAATCCCGATTCGCCGGCGACCCGGATCATCCTGGGTGTCAGCGGCGGCATTGCGGCCTACAAGGCTGCGGAGTTGCTGCGTCTGCTGGTGAAGCAGGGCATCGGAGTGCAGGTCGTGATGACCGAGGCGGCTTGCCATTTCATCACGCCAACCACGATGCAGGGCCTGTCCGGCAGGCGCGTGTACACCGACCAGTGGGACGCCAGCGTGCCGAACAACATGGCGCATATCGAACTGAGCCGTGCCGCCGATGCGATCCTGATTGCACCGGCGAGTGCAGATTTCATTGCCAAGCTTGCGCATGGTCTGGCGGACGATCTGCTCTCCACGCTATGTCTGGCGCGTGTGTGCCCGCTGATCATAGCTCCGGCGATGAATCGCGAGATGTGGCTGAATGCCGCGATGCAGCGCAACGTCAAGCAACTGATTGCCGATGGCGTGCAGGTGCTGGGACCGGATAGCGGGGTGCAAGCGTGCGGGGAAGAAGGCATGGGGCGGATGCTGGAGGCTGTCCGGTTGGCGCAGGACATTGCTGCATTTTTGCAGGCCGGTAATACATCGATCGGGGTCGCTCCATCACTCCCTCGGAGGGATGTGGGGCAAGTGCAGTCGTTGGCCAGGAAATTGGCCGGCAAAAATATCCTGGTGACGGCGGGCCCCACCTACGAGGCGATAGATACCGTGCGCGGCATCACCAATCGAAGCTCGGGCAAGATGGGCTATGCAATCGCACAAGCCGCGCAGGAACTGGGTGCGAAAGTAACGCTGGTATCCGGACCGACCGCGCTTGCCAAGCCCGAGGGGGTGCAAAGTGTGGATGTGCAAAGCGCCGAGCAGATGTTCGAGGCTGTAAAGCAGCACGTCGGCAATTGCGATATCTTTATCGGCGTGGCGGCGGTGGCCGATTACCGCGTCGCGCAAGCCAGTGCGCAAAAAATAAAGAAGAGCGCCGCTAACCTCACACTGGAACTGGTACCCAGCCCGGACATTCTTGCGTATGTCGCCAACCTGACCAACCCGCCGTTCTGCGTGGGTTTTGCAGCCGAAAGCGAAAATCTTGCGGAAAATTCCGAGAAAAAACGCCGTGAGAAAAAATTGCCCCTGCTGGTGGGTAATCTGGTGCAGCGGGCTGTCGGCAGCGACGACAACGAACTGGTTTTATTCGATGACAGCGGCAGGCAAACCCTGCCGCGCGCAGACAAGTTGACGCTGGCACGTCAATTGATGCAGCGCATCGCACAACGCATTAAGTGAGGAGTCACCCAATGAAACACATCGACGTGGATGTCAGGATTCTCGATCATCGCTTGCACGAAAACATGCCCGGCTACGCGACCGCCGGTTCGGCAGGGATAGATTTGCGCGCCTGCATCGAACACAACATGGTGATCCAGCCCAAGCAGAGCGAGTTGATCCCGAGCGGCATCGCGATTCATTTGGGTAACCCGGGTTATGCGGCGATGATTTTGCCGCGTTCCGGCCTGGGCCATAAGCACGGTATCGTGCTGGGCAATCTGGTCGGCCTGATCGACTCCGATTATCAGGGGCAGATATTCGTTTCGTTATGGAACCGCAGCCAGATCCCGTTTACGCTGATGCCGATGGAGCGCATGGCGCAACTGGTGATCGTGCCGGTGATGCAGGCGAAGTTTAATGTCGTGGAAGAGTTCCCGGCCAGCGAACGCGGCAGCGGGGGGTTCGGCAGCACCGGCAAGCACTGATTTACTTCTAAAATTCAGCGTCCGCTGAAATACATGGCTCGCAAAAAAGCAGAGCCTGGAGCAGGGCAGCTATGTGCCTGCTGTGCTGAAAAACTCTGCCGTTAAAAAGGCGCGCGGTTGCTGAAGGCCTGAAGTGCAATCAATTCTTCAGGCCCATCATCACTACGCTGGATGACTGTCATTTGCCAATTAACTGAAGTGTGCGCTGGAGGAAAGTATCGGCCATTTCTTCACTGATGGTTAATTTGATCAGTTTCTTGCAGCCCAGCAACGCCTGCTCCAGCGATTCGGGTGTTCCATCAGCATCTTCCAGTTTTTTGATAATGCGTTCTGCGTTATTGCCCAACAGCTCTTTGGCAATGCCTGCAAGTTGGAGCTTCAATAATATCCCTGCTCCTCCGGCCTGGCTGGCTACGGCGGGTATCATCGAGATGTCATCATGAATGAATCCCTTTGCATACAACCCATCAAGCACCGAAATCACATCGCTGACCCAAAATACTTTTTTTGCCAGATCGGCAACTGTTGTCTTGCCATCAATGGCCAGCAAAGCACGACGCTGGTTAACGGAGATTTCATGCCCATGGCTAAGGAGAATCTCTTCACCCTTCGGGGTGCGAAACAATACCAAATCGGAGCGCATGGCTATCCCCGCCTATTCGGACAGTTCGCGAATAATGTTGAAAATAAGGCGTATGGTTACTGCCACGTACACTGCACCAAAGATGAAAATGAGCGAATCAACCAATCGCAGGATTTCAGCGGGCAGACGGCCGAAGAAAGGGGTTGTCAGGTAGCCGATACTGAACAGCGCCACCAGCAGGGTCAGAAAGTTCCAACGCTTGCCTATCATGCCGCCCGGGATGCTGGATTTGAGCGATAGCACCAAATATAAGCAGTAAAACATAATCAGTATGGCAACGGCATTTAAAATTGTGTTGATATCAAAATCCATTTTTATCTCCCTGTGATGTTTTTTTAAGTTCTGATTGCGTGCAAAACCCTTTGCTTTTTAGTACGAAAAACGAAGTGCAGGAAACAATTACCGGTATTTATTTGCAGATGTTAATAATAGTATTCTTGAATGGAAATCCTGTGACTTCACGCTTGCGCCAAACGAACAGCGATGTATTTTTTGTTGGGTGCAGCCGTGAAATCTTCAGCCCGCCCGGGCTACCTGCAAGACTGAATTTGATCCGGAACGCCTCACCAAAGATTTGCTGGAACCATGGAATCTTTCAGCAAAAGCAATTCCGGAAAAAGTCGGGCTGCGGTATTCAGGCATTTTTTTGTTAAAAGGAATTCTCCCCCGCTTGAGCCAATTGTTAAGATTTTTGTATGACCCATAGTAATCCCAATAACCATATGAGCGTCTATAGTTAATATGGGGTGGGCGATATACTTCCATGGGAGTACCCCTGTGGGGCAGAAGTGACATTGCCTGATATATAACTTCGCGCGCACCCAAAATCTTGTGTGCACATTTAGAAGCATATGTTGTACAGGGAAGGCGTTTGCTGAAACGCGGTATCAACAGCTACTTGTTCGCCGTATTGTCGCGACGTGGTGAAATGACTATCAACCCAAAGTTAACCCGGCCTGTTTCGCTGGGTCAGCCGGAAGGGCGGCAGCTCTTGCAGTTGGGAAGAAGCGGGCCAAGCAGGGAGTCTGCGTGGCGGATGCCCGCACAAAGCCGGATTTTCAGCCGCGCGAAATCACTGCATCGATCTCGGCGAAGGTGCGCGCCAATTCGAAGCTTTGCACCTGGGCACCCAGCTGGCGCGCGATTTGTGTGATAGAGAACAGGCCGCACACTGCCTGTTTGCCATCCGCGCCTTCAGCCACAACCAGCGCGTGTTGCCGGTGGGATTTTTTCAGGGTTGCGACGATTTCTCCGACCCGGGCATTTTTCACATCCTCGATTTTCAGGGCTTCCAGCTCGCGCTGTGTAGTCATGATGTCGCGTACCATGATGTCGGCGTGGGTGCCGCCCATGTTTTGCAGGTAGCGCATCGGCTTTTCCCCAAGGACATCCGTAGCCGTCAATAATCCCGCCACTTGCTCGTTGTCGTCCAGCACCAGCAGCAGGCGTACCCCATAGCGGATCATTTTGGCATTGGCTTTGTCCATTGAGGTCCTGGCGCGCACGCTCACCACCGAAACCTTGGTCAAATCAGTCATCACGCTGATTGCCGGGTCGCTCAGCTTGGCGAGTTCCGGCAGTGTCTGGACCGGGCGCAGAAACGATGATCCCGTTTTCAAATGGATGATGGACAGCGGACTGTATTCCTTGATCATGCGAACTCCCGGTAATTAATTCTGGATCACCTGTGCGCAGGTTGCAGATGTGCGGTGTTATGTTTGGGTACCGGGAGGTAGCCGGCCAGCTCATTGAGCGCCAGCGTGTACACCTCGCGTTTGAATTCAATCACGGCATTGATGTCCAGCCAGTAATCGTTCCAGCGCCACGCATCAAACTCGGGATGCGAACTGGCGCGCAAACAGACATCACAATCACGACCAACCAGAAGCAACAGGAACCAGATCTGCTTTTGCCCGCGATAAGCGCTGCGAGACTCACGCTTGTTCCAGTTTTGCGGAACCTCGTAACGCATCCAGTCCCGGGTGCGTCCGAGTATTCTCACGTGTTCCGGCATCAGGCCGACCTCTTCGTGCAATTCGCGGTACATCGCCTGCTCGGGGGATTCGCCATGCTGGATGCCGCCCTGCGGAAACTGCCAGGCATGTTGTCTTACCCGTTTGCCCCAAAGTACCTGATTCCTGTTGTTGGTGATGATAATGCCGACATTCGGGCGGTAGCCGTCTCGGTCTATCATTTTCAACTCTACTCAAATTTATAATGACCTGATTCTTTCACATTTCATCGGCAAAGAAAAGAGAATCGGTTTTTTGGAAACATCTCTGCATACCGTACCGGGGGCATTACCTGTAAAATTCCGCACCCATAACCATATTCAGGTCATACCCAGTCATGCGCGTCTCACAATTTTTCATCTCCACGCTAAAAGAAGCCCCCTCGGAAGCAGAACTTGCCAGCCACAGGCTGATGATGCGCGCAGGCTATATCAGGAAGCTGGCCAGCGGCCTGTATACCTGGATGCCGCTCGGACTGCGCGTGCTGCGCAAGGTGGAAAATATCGTGCGCGAAGAGATGGATCGCAGCGGCGGGATCGAATTGCTGATGCCTGCGGTACAGCCCGCCGAGTTGTGGCAGGAAACCGGGCGCTGGGAAGTGTTCGGGCCGCAGATGCTGAAAATCAGGGACCGTCACGGCAATGATTTTTGCTTCGGTCCCACCCACGAGGAAGTGGTCACCGACATTGCGCGCCGCGAGATCCGCAGTTACCGGCAATTGCCGGTCAACTTCTACCAGATCCAAACCAAGTTTCGCGATGAAGTGCGCCCGCGTTTTGGCGTGATGCGCGCGCGCGAATTCCTGATGAAGGACGCTTATTCTTTCCATGCCGATTATGCGAGCCTGGAGAAAACCTACCGCGTGATGTATGAGACTTACTCGCGCATCTTCACCCGCCTCGGCTTGAAATTCCGTGCCGTCGCGGCGGATACCGGAGCGATTGGCGGAAGCGGCTCGCACGAGTTTCACGTGCTGGCGGATTCGGGCGAGGATGCACTGGCCTACTGCCCGACGTCGGATTACGCGGCCAATGTGGAACTGGCGGAAGCGGTTGCGCCGGCAGGGTCACGCGCCGCGCCATCGGAAGTGATGCGCGATGTGGAAACACCCAGGCAGACGACCTGTGAGCAGGTGGCAGAACTGTTGGCTATCCCATTGCAGCGCACGGTGAAATTACTGGCACTGGTGGCTTCGGATACCTTGCATATCCTGCTGTTGCGCGGCGATCACAACCTGAATGAAATCAAGGCCGGCAAGTTGCCGGGACTTGCCGGTTTCCGCTTTGCCACTGAAGACGAGATACGGGCCCATTTTAATTGCCCGCCTGGCTTCCTTGGACCGGTAGGTGTCGATCGGGCCAGGACACGTGTCATCGCCGACCGAACCGTGGCTATGATGAACGATTTTGTCGTGGGCGCGAACAAACCCAAGTTTCATCTCGCCGGAGTGAACTGGGGGCGGGATCTTCCCGAACCCGACCTGGTTGCGGACATTCGCAATGTCGTCACGGGGGACCCGGCGCCGGACGGCAAAGGCACGCTGGAAATCTGCCGCGGCATCGAAGTGGGCCACATCTTCCAGTTGCGCACCAAATATGCCGAAGCCCTGAAAGCCACGTTTCTGGATGCGCAGGGCAGGGCGCAGGTCATCGAGATGGGTTGCTACGGCATTGGCGTGTCGCGCATCGTTGCCGCCGCCATCGAGCAGAATTTCGACGAGCGCGGCATCATGCTGCCGGCGGCAATGGCCCCTTTCCAGATCGTCATTGTGCCGATCGGCATGGGCAAGAGCGAGGCGGTGCGCAATGCGGTGGAACAGCTTTATGCCGGGTTGCAAGCCGCCGGAATCGAGGTGCTGCTGGATGACCGCGACGAGCGGCCCGGTGTGATGTTTGCCGACATGGAACTGATCGGCATTCCCCA
Source organism: Candidatus Gallionella acididurans (assembly GCA_001577345.1). Classification (GTDB taxonomy): domain Bacteria; phylum Pseudomonadota; class Gammaproteobacteria; order Burkholderiales; family Gallionellaceae; genus Gallionella; species Gallionella acididurans. The sequence goes on along the minus strand of LSLI01000015.1, from coordinate 7,795 downwards.
CCGCGTTGTCATAGGCGAGCGCGGCTTGAAGGATGGCATGCTGGAATATCAGGGGCGGCGCGATGCCGCAGCGCAGGCCATCCCCTTGCAAAATGCGCTGAAGTTCGTAGAATCAAGGCTATGCGACTGATACGACACACACACTCACTGTATTTTGCCCTGCCATTGTGCGTGGCGGGAATGCTGTTTGCCGGCACCGCACAGGCCGGAGGGCAAATCTATGCACCGCTATCTGCCAGTGTACGCACGGTATTGCAGCGCAGCGTGTCCGATCAGGCTCCGCTCAAACTTGCGTTTGCCACGCAATATGAAGCGGACTTCTGGTTGAATACGATGTCGCGCCGTTTGCAGAAAAACTTGCCTGATGCCGAATATCGGATGGATTTTTTAAAGACAGTCCATTACGAAGCCACGCGCGCGGGGCTGGATCCGGAATTGGTGTTGGGTTTGATCGAGGTCGAGAGTCATTTCAACAAGTACGCGGTATCCGGATCCGGTGCGCGCGGCTATATGCAGGTGATGCCGTTCTGGGTGAGTGAACTCGGCACGAAAGAACAGGACTTGTTCCATATGCGCGTCAACCTGCGCTACGGTTGCACCATCCTGCGCTATTACCTGGACATGGAAAAAGGCAATTTGTACCGTGCTCTGGGGCGTTACAACGGCACGCTGGGAAAACCCGGATATCCGAATCTGGTGCGTGCCGCCTGGCATAATCACTGGGCTTTGTCGCGCGGCACTGCCCGCAACTATTATTCGTCCGCGAACTGATCTGTCTGGTGGCTTGATCTATTTCTTGTTGATATAAGCTTCGACACTCGCGCGCGTCACTTCACCCTCCTGATAACTCACCTGTTCACCACCGGGGTTGTACAGATAGCTGACCGGCAGGATCTCCGGCACGCCGAATTGGGCGGTATTCCTGCGATCCCCCATTACCACCGGATAACTGATGCCGTGCGCCCTGGCGAACTTGGCGACCTGTTTTTTTGAGCCCGAATCCATCGCAATACCGATCACCAGCAGATCCTTGTCATGATGGGCGTCATGCAGGCTGACCAATTCGGGAATTTCTTTAAGGCATGGCGGACACCAGGTTGCCCAGAAATTCACCAGCACCCACTTGCCGCGATAATCGGTCAGGCGGTGGGTTTTGCCCTGTATATCCTGCAGCGAAAAATCCGCCGCGCAGGCCAGCCCTGAGCAAACCAGCAGGAGGGTAATCAGCGCCCCGCGCAACAAGTTTGCTTTGCGCCTGGTTGAACGGACCGTGCCAAACACAATCAAGCGGGCGGTCATTGATTGCATGGCATGGTCAATGATCGCGATGTCCGGTTTCATCGCGGGGTTCATCATTGCGGCCTTCCGTTTTTTCGTGATCGGGTTCGGCGGCATGGCTGAAATACAGCGCCAGCGCAATCAACGCGATACTCGCGCCCAGGTACACCAGATCGAGCGGCGTAGTCAGTTTCATGTTGATCGCCTCCTGAAACAGGGTAACGATCAAAATCATCAGGATCACTTTGGCCAAACGAGACTTCAGGTCATCCAGGCTGCTGATCACCAATATCTTGCTGGATGCCCTGCTGCCATGCGCCTGATCTATGTCGCTGATGAACAATTCATACAGGCCCAGCGAAAAGATCAACATTACCGTCGCCAGCAGATAGCCATCTACTACTTCCACGATGTGCGTGACGGTGCTGTCGTGCAGCGCCTTGCGCGCCTCGTCGGTCAGGTTGGAGTCTGCGTAATGCAGCGCATGCATGAACAAATTCACCACGTCCACAGACGCCATGTAAAAAATTGCAAAGCCGGCCAGCAAGCTGCCTATCACCGCGGCGATGACCACGAAGCGGCTGTTCCACAGCGTGCCCTCAAAAACGGTTTCCAATAGTTTCATCATCACTCCGTAAGTTGCAGAAAATTAACGCAGGGCATTAGAGCGCAATAATCCACCCCGGACAAGCGTTCAGGCAACCTTGCCATGAAAGAGCTCCTGCAATGTGATATCTGTGCTTTGCTCGAGTTGTTCCGCGCAGGTTGCCACCCAGTTTTTTAACGGGCTATCACTCGCGACGGATGGCAACGACTTGCGATTCATCACGTACAGGCACACCAGTTCCTTGACGAGGATATGCTGCTCGTCCCGCATCAGCACCCAGCCTTCTCCTTCCACTTTTCGCACCATGTCCACACCGGACAATTCCTCGAGTATTCCTTCCAGGGTGTCATAACCGAGCAGCAGGGATCTGGATAGTTCCGGCAAGGTGCCGACTCTGCCATTGTGCAAGCCATACGAAAGGGCTTGCAGTACGCGCAAGGCATTCAGCAAACGGGTGGCGGAATCCGGATTTTGCATCGTGGCAGTGCGCCAATGCGAAAGTGATGCCGCGATGACTGCGCCGAGCAGAATTGTTAACCAGGACAGGTAGATCCACATGAGGAAGATGGGCACGCTGGCAAACGCGCCATAAACCAGTTTGTAGGTGGGGAAATGGCTGACAAAGTAGCCAAATATGCGGCTGGTGGTTTCAAATGTCACCGCCGCCACAAATGCCCCGATCAGCGCATGAACACGGGGCACATACCGGTTTGGCACCAGCTCAAACAGCAACGTAAATGCCAGGGTGGTGAACAGCAATGGCAATGTTTTGAGTACCACGATGCCGAATGGCGAAACATACTTGCCGTGCCCCATGGATAATCCGACCAGCCATGATGTCAGGGACAGACTGGCCCCGACCAGCAAGGGTGCTAGGGTCAGTACTGCCCAGTAAGCCACCAGCCGTTTAATCAGGGAGCGAGGCTGCTTTACCTGCCAAATAACGTTGAACGCCTTGTCTATGGTCAGCATCATCGACATGGCGGTGACGGCCAGGGCACCAATACCCACCGCGGTAAGGCGTGTTGCGCTGTCGGCAAACTGCTGCATGTACTGGGTGATGATTATCCCGGCATTATCCGGCATCAGGTTTTTCAGCAGGTAGGCTTTGATCTGGGTGGAGAAATCATCAAACACCGGAAATGCGGAAAATACGGTCAGTGCAATGGTTACTATCGGAACCAGTGACAGCAGCGTGGTAAAGGTCAGGCTCGCGGCGGTTTGCGCGCAGCGATCCTGCGCGAAGCGTGCCGCGATCAATCGGACCAGTGCTTGAATGTCGTGCAAATTATTTCGCATGGCAGAATCTTTTCCCTATAATCGGGCAATGATAACCGACAAAGAAATACTTGTACTGTATTACAGCCAGCACGGCGCCACACGGCAAATGGCCCAGCTGATTGCGCGCGGAGTGGAACAGGTTGATGGCGTGCGTGCGCGCCTGCGCACCGTAGCCAAAGTCTCCGCCGTATGCGAATCCACCGAACCGGGCATTCCCGACAGCGGTGCCCCTTACGTTGAATTGCGCGATCTTGAGGAATGCATAGGCCTGGCGCTGGGCAGCCCGACGCGTTTCGGTAACATGGCCGCGGCAATGAAATATTTCTGGGACGGCACCGGCGGAATATGGATGAAACACGCGCTGGTCGGGAAACCCGCGGCCTTGTTTACCTCCACCGGCACCATGCACGGCGGGCAGGAGAGCACGCTGCTGTCGATGATGTTGCCGTTGCTGCATCACGGCATGGTCATCGTCGGCCTGCCTTATTCACAACCGGAACTGTCCAGCACACAGAGTGGCGGCACCCCGTACGGTGCCAGTCATGTTGCCGGGATTGCCAATGATCGGGCGATCAGCGACGCCGAAAAGAAGCTCTGCATTGCCCTTGGTGCACATCTGGCAGGGATTGCGCTCAAGCTTGCCGCATGAGCATCGCTAGACAAGCCAGATTGATGTTGCGAGGCCACCGCTACGGCGCGCCTACCCTGTCAAAAAAATTCAACGGGCACCCCTTCAGTTCAATCACCCCGTATCTGGCAGACCATGACGGGAGCCTGCTGATCCTCATCAGCGCGCTGGCCGAACATACCAAGAACATCGTGCTCGATTCCCGCGTCAGCCTGATCACGCATGACCAGCGCGATCCCCTTATCCAGGCGCAGGGTCGCGTGACCATGGTTGGCAATGCCCGGCAGGAAAACGACCGGGAGCAAGCCGGGCAGCGCTATTTGCGCTATTTCCCGGAAGCGGCAGCTTACTTCGGGATGCATGATTTTTCCTTTTATCGCATCGTCCCCGTTGCGATACGCTACATAGGCGGGTTCGGAAAAATACACTGGATTGACATGGAAAGTTACGCAGTGGCGCAAGCCGGGCTGTTCGCGCAACAGGAAGCGGCTTTGCTTGCGGAATTAAATGTGCAGCGGCGCGATATATTGCGGCAGATGCTGCGGCAACAACACGAAGTCGAGGCTCTTGATGTGCAAGCTATCGGGGTGGATTGCGATGGACTGGATGTGCACTGCGACGGGAAAACATGGCGGCTGGATTTTCCCGAAGTTGCACACAGCCCCTCACTGATATTGGCGACATGAAAAATGGGCGGTCAAGGCCGGTTCCCCGCCCTGACCGCCCATTTGGACTGGATAGCAATCCCTAGAAACGGAACCCCAGTTTCGCGCTGTAGGAAGGCGCGTAACCGGTCTTGTCGTATTCCAGGGCAAGATTCGTGAATCCCAGGTTGAGATTGCCGCCCACAAAGACTTTATTCTGGCGGAAGGATTCGTTCGCCAATCCGGTTGTGCCATTGGGATTGCTGTTGACCCAAACCGACCCCACCCCGGCATAGGGGGTAAACATCGCGAAACCTTTGGAAATGGAAACATCCAGGCTCTTTGTGTTCAGGTCGAGTTGGTTTACCCCGCTCAATTTGGTCAGGGCACCACGGATGCCTATCGCGGGTTGGGTCGCGCTGCCTTCAAGTATGGCATAGCGCAATTCCCCGCCATAAAGCTTGATGTTGGTGGTTGGAACGGCGGAGTAGAATGCGCCGACATCGATATTGAGAGGCAACCCTTTGGAGATGTACAGCTTGGGGATAATCAGATCATTCAGCGAGCTGTTGGTGGCTGTATCCAGATTTCTCATTTTGGTTGAAGTTGCCTCCAGGCCCATATCAATACCCGTGATGCCCAGTGGCGCAGCCGGCGTTACCGATTTGTAACTCAGCGCAGAGCCCAGGTCTTCCGATAAGATTCTGAAGTTGGATTGCGCAGCCGGCCCGGTAAAATTCGCCAGATTGATGTTATTGGCTGCCAGCGCGGATTGTGCAAAACAACCCAGGATGCATGGCCCCAAGATACATAGCGTCGACAAGTTTTTTTTCATGATGGTTACCTTCCGTGTAGTGAATGGTATGTACATAATACCGATGCCAGCATAGCGCAATCGGCATTGCAGTGTCCATTCTGGGCAATGCCGGTTACAACATGCCACATACTGCGGTAGAGTGGGAACGTATTTCCGGTGGCTCAGTTAATGTTCCCGGGAGCACGGAGCTTTGGTATGAAAACCGAGGGGGTGTGATGGCAATCACAGACTGGCCTGAAGGCGAGCGCCCGCGCGAGAAGCTGCTAAGACGCGGAGCTGCATCGCTGTCCGACGCGGAATTGCTGGCGATATTTTTGCGCACCGGGGTGACAGGGAAGAGCGCGGTGGATTTGGCGCGCGAATTGCTGACCCGGTTTGGCAATCTGAGCCAGCTGGTCGCCGCCAGCGAACCTGATTTCTGCCAAACAAAAGGCATGGGGCAGGCGAAGTATGTGCAACTTCAGGCGGTGCTGGAAATGTCACGGCGCGCGTTGCGCGAAGAGTTGCAGCGCGGCGATGCGCTCAACTCGCCCCGTGCGGTTCGCGATTACTTGCAGTTGCTGCTGGGCACGCGGCAGCAGGAGGTGTTTGTGGTGCTGTTTCTGGATACCCAGCATCGCGTGATCGCATCGGAGGAGATGTTTCACGGAACGCTTACCCAGACCAGTGTATATCCCCGCGAAGTGGTCAAGCACGCACTGGCGCATAACGCGGCTGCAGTAATATTGGCGCACAATCATCCATCCGGTGTTGCAGAACCGAGTCAATCGGACCGGCTTTTGACCGATGCGCTCAAACAGGCATTAGCGCTGGTGGATGTGCGGGTGCTGGATCACTTCGTGGTAGCGCTGGGGAAAACGCTGTCATTTGCAGAAAAGGGTTTGATTTAGGAATTTTGGTGGGAACCCACCCGGCCGCTTCCGCGCAAATGACGCTATCCCCACAACTACCGAAGCGCCGGAACTAAATCACTGATTGTGTCCCGCCGGTTAAAACAAAAAGCCCGCGATCGCGGGCTTTCTTGGTTGCGGACCTGGCGAGCATTAAACTCGTTTTGCCAACGCCGCTGCTTCGCCGATATAGGTATCCGGCGACAGCTGCAACAGGCGCTGCTTTTCCTGCTCCGGAATCTCCAGTGTATTGATGAAGGCTTGCAGCGAAACACGATTGATACCATCCTTGCCGCGCGTCAATTCCTTGAGCTTGTCGTAGGCATTCGCGATGTTGTAACGACGCATCACGGTCTGAATGGGTTCGGCCATCACTTCCCAGCTCGCGCCCAGGTCCTCGGCCAAGCGCAGGGGGTTGGCTTCCAGTTTGTTCAGGCCCTTCAGGCAGGATTCGTAAGCGAGCAAGGTGTAGCCGAGTGCGACGCCCATGTTGCGCAATACCGTCGAATCGGTCAGGTCGCGCTGCCAGCGCGAGACCGGCAGTTTTTCGGAGAGGTGGCGCAACAGCGCATTCGCCAGGCCGAGGTTGCCCTCGGAGTTTTCAAAGTCGATCGGGTTGACTTTGTGCGGCATGGTAGACGAACCCACTTCACCCTTGACCACTTTCTGCTTGAAATAGCCGAGCGAGATGTAGCCCCAGATGTCGCGATTCAGGTCGACCAGGATGGTGTTGATGCGTGCATAGGCATCGAACAGTTCCGCCATGTAATCGTGCGGCTCGATCTGGATGGTGTAGGGGTTGAAACTGATGCCGCGCGCGGTGACGAAATTCTGCGCAAACATTTCCCAGTCCACGTTCGGGTAAGCCGCCAGGTGTGCGTTGTAGTTGCCCACTGCGCCGTTGATTTTGCCGAGGATTTCGGTCCCGGCCAGGTGCTGTTCGGCGCGTTGCAAACGATACACCACGTTCGCCATTTCCTTGCCCAGGGTGCTCGGGGTGGCGGTCTGCCCGTGGGTGCGGCACAGCATCGGCAGGTCGGCGTGCTGGTGGGCAAGATTCTGCAAACGCCCGATCAGCACTTTCAGCGCGGGCAACATCACGGCATCGCGCGCGCCCTTGAGCATCAGCGCGTGGCTCAGGTTGTTGATGTCTTCAGAGGTGCAGGCGAAATGGATGAATTCCAATACCTTTGCCGTTTCCGGGTTGGCCGACAATTTGTCCCGCAGCCAGTACTCGACGGCTTTGACATCGTGGTTGGTGGTAGCCTCGATGGACTTGATCGCGAGCGCATCGGCCTCGCTGAAACTGGCATGCAGCGAGTCCAGTTGCGCGATCTCGGTGGCCGAGAACGGCGGGATTTCGGGGATGCCGGCCTGCGTACTGAGTGCCTTGAGCCATTCGATCTCGATCAGCACGCGAAAGCGGATCAGGCCGAACTCGCTGAAGTATGCGCGCAAGGCGTCTACCTTGCCGTGGTAACGCCCGTCGAGCGGGGAAAGGGCGGTGAGTTTGGTGAGTGTGGTCATGGCGACACCTGGTTTCATGAAGCGCGCATTTTACGCGAATCGTGCCGTTCTTATATAGCCCGTTCGCGGTGAGGTATCGAATCGTTAGAGATGCACCCTTCGATACCTGATGTAACTACTAGT
>LSLI01000014.1 GCA_001577345.1 Candidatus Gallionella acididurans | reverse complement strand
GGCGCGCAGCCACATACGGCACTTCCTCAAAACCATGCAATCCGGCGAGTCTGCGCAACTGGGCGAACGCCTGCTCAATCAGGCATTGCACTCCCTGGGTATCAAACCCCAGGACATGGACGAAGCGCACTGGAACAAATTGCTCAGGGATACCGGCGTAAAAACGCGCCAGGATATCCTGGCCGACATCGGCCTGGGGCGCCGCCTTAACATGGTGGTGGCGCGGCAACTGGCTAATGCGGGCGATGCCACACCCGGAGAGGCTGCCGGCCACGCCGTAGTGACGATACAGGGCACCGAAGGCATGGCGGTGCAGTTTGCCCCGTGTTGTCGCCCGATACCGGGCGACCCCATCATCGGCGTGATCAAGAGCGGACAGGGCCTGATCGTGCATACCCACGACTGCCCGACCCTGCGCCGGGGACGCAGCGGTTCGGAACAATGGCTGGATGTGGCATGGGACAAGAATATCAATCGCCCCTTCGACGTCAGCATCAAACTGCTGGTCGCCGATCGCCGCGGCGTGCTGGCAAAAGTGGCCTCCGCGATCTCCGAAGCCGATGCCAATATCGAAAATATCAATTTCACCCATGAAGGCGATTACACCGCGCTGCATTTCACGCTGGAAGTAAACAATCGCCTGCACCTCGCCAATGTCATGCGCAATTTGCGCAGGATACCGGAGGTGGTGAGGATTATTCGGGTGAAGAACGCGACGTGATTTTGCAGGGCGGGTTCCACCCGCCATGTCGGGAGCAGTTTTGTAGGTCGGATTGAGCGTAGAGTTTGTAGGTTGGGTTAGCAGTTTCACCGCGTAACCCAACATCAAATACAAAGTCAACACCGCCGGGGGTTGCCCGGCAGCAAGCTACTTTCTTTTGCTTCGCCAAAAAGAAAGTAACCAAAGAAAAGGCGACCCCGGTTTGCCGCCGCTACGCGGTACCCTCGACCAGCCACAAGCAAGCGGGGCTGCGCAACTCGACCTGGCGGGCCGCACACCCCGCGCCCCACTGCGGGACTCGAACAGTGCTCGCCTAAATCTCCGCTTCCTTGCGTCTGATCAAGGCGGCGCACAGGGGAATGAGAAGCTAAAATCAAAAATCTTTAATTCGTAGGGTGGGCAACAAGCCACCCACCAATTATTGAATTGCCAGCTACGCTGACTGACCGGAAATTTAAGTTTCCCGCGGTTGATCAAATAGGAATTTGACTGCATCACTATTAAATCCGTCAAAAAAGAATTCGGCTCGATTGGGGTCGACAAAGCTGTATCGTGTCTTGAACTCGTTAATGCCAGCGTCGTCTCGACGGAAGTCAACGAGCCTAACGTTGTCTTTGAGATATACGTCAATCTTTTCATTCCACCAAGAGTGTTGGTAGTTGGAAATCATCTGGTAGAGGCCAACTCGAATGTACTCGTCATGCTTTGGAAGCGAGAACCCAATAACCGATATGCCCAAGTTGAGGCCGCCGCCTCTGCCCATTCCATTCCAGAAACTTAAAAGTGGTTCAGCGTAGACAAATTTGACGTGAGACGGTGACAAAATGAATGGTGCGTCGAACCCGCTGCCGTCGCGGTAGTATGCGTCAGCATCTCGGATTTTATGAATGTGCAGCAGTGGATCATCATCTGGACGAGGCCCTTCAACAATAGATTTGGCGCTGTAACGGGCTGGATTATCAAAGACACTGTGAATTGGAACAGACGTTGGTACGATTTCGTGGAGAGAAGCTTTGCTTTCGAGAAACTGTCGATCGTTAAACCAGTCGACGGAACCGTGCAATTTGAGAATAGTTACTTCTTCGATGTCGTCATCCACAACGTTTAATTGTCGCCCAATGCTCTTGAAGCGAAATGGGTACAAGCGGTAAGGCTTACCTATGTGATCGAGCGCGCGCTCTAGGAGGATGTCGTAGTTGAACGTCAGCACCATATCGCGCGCCGTTAGGCGCTCTGCAAATTCATAATAGGCAGCAGGAAGTTGATCTGACGGTGGAGTTCGCTCATGTATGACTTGGCCGATTGCCTTACGGATCATGAGCTGAGACTCATTGCCTTCTTGGCTCCATGTGTCGCTGCCGCGCAACTCTAAAAAGTGTTCAATATCTAAAAAGGACATGAATTCTTCAAGATCGATTGATGCTTCCTGCAGCGCAATTCCGTCACAGATTTTTCGGTACTTGATGTATCTGGCAATATCTCGATGAAATTTGGTTTCTCGTCCGTAGAGATGCTCGATATGACTACGAACTTCTGAGAATAGTTCTGTAGCCAGCGGCAACCTGGCCAGTGCGGAAAATCCAGCGCCGAGAACGAAAATCCTTAAACCGGGGTGCACTGAAGTCATGATGTATAAATCCGAATTTATTGCCGTATTGAAGCATCGGTTTAAGTGCTGTCGCTTCTGCTCGTCGAGCAGTAAAACTGTAATTCATTCTATATCTTGAGTAGCCAGTTGTAGCATATTTCGGGCTGTCTCATTCAAGTAAATCGGGTGGGCAATTTATTGCACACCCTACAAACTTAGGTTTTTGGGTTTTCGCTTTTGTTCCCCCTGTGCGCCGCCTCGATCAGCCGCAAGCAGGCGGATGTTTAGGCGAGCACTGATGAAACTACTAGCCATTCGACTAAGCTGGCACACGACGCCAGCCAAGTCGCTGGTTATGTTCGAGTCCCGCAGTGGGGCGCGGGGTGTGCGCCCCGCCAGGTCGAGTTGCGCAGCCCCGCTCGTTTGTGGCTGATCGAGGGAACCGCGCAGCGGCGGCAAACCGGGGTCGCCTTTTCTTTGGTTACTTTCTTTTTGGCGAAGCAAAAGAAAGTAGCTTGCTGCCGGGCAACCCCCGGCGGTTTTGATTTTGTTTGCAGACATTCACCCTTCTATACATCAGGGCGAACGGCATTAATGTTCACCCCATATCAAACAACAACACCTCCGCCTCCTTCGCCGCACTCAACTCAACCTTCATCTCATCTTCATACATCAACGCATCCCCCGCACCAAGCGCATAACCATTCGCCAGCAGGCTTCCTCGCGCCACATGCAAATAAATTTTACGCCCGGCGGCAATCGAATAATCCAGCGTCTCCGTGCCATCCAGCCGCGCTGCAAATACCCGCGCGTCCTGATGGATCAACAGCGAGCCCTGCACCGCGTCGGGCGAAGCCAGCATGCACCAGCGCCCCTGCTTGTCTTGCAGCGGGAATTCCTTTTGCTGATAGCCGGGCGTCAAGTCCTGCTTATCCGGAATAATCCATATCTGCAGCAGATGCACCGCCTCGTCCTGGGATGGATTCACCTCGCTGTGCTGCACGCCGGTGCCCGCGCTCATCACTTGAACCTCGCCGTAACGGATGTCCTCGCCGTGCCCCATGCTGTCGCGATGGCGCAATGCACCGCTCAGCACGTAGGTCAGAATTTCCATATCGCGATGCCCGTGCGTGCCAAAACCCGTGCCGGGCTGCACGATGTCCTCGTTGATCACGCGCAGCGGCCCGAAATGGACATGTGCCGGATCGCGGTAATCGGCGAATGAAAAGCTGTGCCAGCTTTCCAGCCAGCCGTGGTGCGCGTAACCGCGCTCGCCTGATTTGCGCAAGACCATCATAGTTCACCTCCGTAGTGTTGTAATAGCCCAAGCATCGCGGACGCCTTGTCCAGTGTCTCCCTGTACTCCGCCGCCGCATTCGAATCCGCGACGATGCCGCCGCCCGCCCAGCAATGCACCTGATTTCCCGAATGGACGATGGTGCGGATCACGATATTGCTATCCATGTTGCCGTCAAAGCCCGCATAGCCTATGGCACCGCAGTAGATGCCGCGCCGGTCGGGCTCCAGCTGGGCAATGATCTGCATTGCGCGTATTTTTGGCGCACCGGTGACCGAGCCGCCGGGGAAACAGTCGCGCAGCGCATGCAGCGCGTCGCGTCCAGCGGCCAGCTTGCCCTGCACCGTGCTGACCAGATGGTGCACGTTGCTGAAACTTTCAACCCCGAACAATTCAGGCACCCGCACCGACCCCGGCACACAGCATTTGCCGAGGTCGTTGCGCAACAGATCCACGATCATCAGATTCTCGGCTCGGTCTTTCGGATGGTTGCGCAGTTCTTCGGCAAGCCGGTGATCCTGTTGTGCATCTCCGCCGCGCGGGCGGGTTCCCTTGATGGGCCTGGTTTCCACACTGCCGTTCCAGACGCGCAGGAAGCGTTCCGGCGAGGCGCATAAAATCCGTACTTGCGGCAGGTTGAGAAAGGCGGAATACGGCGCCGGACTCATTTTGCGCAGCGCGACATAGGCTGCCAGTGCATCACCCGTGGCAGACGCGCTGAAACGTTGCGCAAGATTGACCTGGTAGCAGTCTCCGGAACGCAAATAACCCTGCACCCGGGCAAACGCGGCAGCATAGCTTTCCGCCGTAAAATTGGATGTTATCTTTCCCTGCACGCGGAAAGTACCATCCGGAAGTGAAGGGTTGCCTTGCAGTCGCTGCAGTAACTGCGGCAGCAACGCGTTGGTTTCGGCAAACCTCCGGTGCGACACCAGACGGGCGGTTTTCAGTTGGTGATCCAGCACCAGCGCCCAATCGTAGAAGCCGATTGCCATATTTGGAACCCTGACTGTCGCGGCATTGGGATGGTGCTCACTATCTTGCGAAGTGCCACCGGCTTGTGGGACGCCACTGGGCAGACATATCCTTCGCGCCAGATCGTAAGCCCAATATCCCAGCGCGCCACCCGCGAACGGGATGTTCTCCACCGGTGCAACCCGCTCACCCAGTTCGCTGCGCAGCATGGCGAACGGATCGCCGTGCGCCACATCGTCATTCAGCACCAGCGTGCGCTGCGGCGCTGCGGTCAGGATATCAAAGCGCGCCATGCCCCCGCTGTCCAGCCATGCCGCCCATGGTAGATCGGCCAGCGTTGCATAGTAATGCGCGGCATCAGTCCGGTATGGCAGTTCGACAGAATAGAAGCTCATCACTTAAATCGGGGATAATGTCAGCACTTCAAATACAGATTGGAACGCAACCATGACCACCATCGTCGCCGTTAGAAAAAATGGTATCGCCACTATCGCCGCTGATACCTTGACCACATTCGGCAACACTCGACTGCCTTCGCATCTGGATGCCTCGCACGACAAGATTTTGCATATCGGCGACAGCTTCGTCGGTGTGTGCGGCAGCGCGGCGCATCACCTCGTTTTGGCCAATCTGCTGGCCAAAACGCCGGATGTGCAGCTTAACAGCAAGGCGCAAATCTTTGAAACGTTTCGCAAGTTGCACCCGATTTTAAAAGAGGAATGTTTTCTGAATCCCAAGGAGGACGAAGAAGATCCTTATGAATCCAGTCAGATCACGGCCCTGATCGCAAACACCTACGGCATTTTCGGCATTTACTCGATGCGCGAGGTATTCGAGTACACGCAATACTGGGCGGTCGGATCGGGTCATGAATTCGCGCTCGGCGCGCTGCATCATGCCTATGCACACTACGACACGGCTGCGGACATTGCCCAAGCGGGTGTAGAAGCCGGCATAGCGCTGGACAAAAACAGCGGCTCGCCGATCACGTTGTACAACGTTGCGTTGCGCAATTAGCAGGCGGATTCGCTCCGCTTCGTGATCGGCTGTTACTTTGCTTGGCCACCGGAGAACAGGGGAAACACAGAGTCAAACGGTAGACGCAGCACGGCAACTACAAAATTTAGAGGGCAGAAACCCCATCGCAAACTGTCTCTGTTTGAAATGAGAACAAAACCACACACCAACCCTCTGTTGGCGAAATAAAAAGGCGCACGCACCGATTAGTGCGCCCTCAAACCAGGTCAAACTGTGGTTGGCCCCTTGCTACCGTAACGAATACAACCGTCAAGACGCCAAGGGACCGCCACCACAGCAACACTCCCGATTAGTTCGGCTTGCCGATCCCCGGTGTAGGAAAAGGCCATGTTGCAGCCGGACGTACAGGCGCAGGAGCGGAAGGTGCAGGAGCTGTCGGCTTGGCAGCTACAGGAGCTGCCGGTTTAGCTGCCGGTTTCTTGGCTGCTGCCTTCTTTGCTGCCGGCTTCTTGGCCGCTATTTTTTAGCAGCCGGTTTCTTGGCTGCTGCCTTCTTTGCTGCCGGCTTCTTCGCCGCTACTTTTTTAGCAGCTGGCTTTTTGGCAGCGACTTTCTTTGCTGCCGGCTTCTTCGCCGCTACTTTTTTAGCAGCTGGCTTTTTGGCAGCGACTTTCTTTGCTGCCGGCTTCTTCGCCGCTACTTTTTTAGCAGCTGGCTTTTTGGCAGCGACTTTCTTTGCTGCCGGCTTCTTCGCCGCTACTTTCTTGGCAGCTGGCTTTTTGGCAGCGACTTTCTTTGCTGCCGGCTTCTTCGCCGCTACTTTTTTAGCAGCCGGTTTCTTGGCTACTGCCTTTTTTGCTGCTGGTTTTGCTTTCTTCTTTGCTACCATGTTGTTTCTCCTTCAATAATGAAAGTTAAAAAATACAACACCTGCGATTGCTACACCTGCACCTCCGGCCCGCGCTCAACTTCGAGCGTGGGCCAAAGCCATTGCCTTAAGCCTGGTTAGATACGCGACTCTAATCCCAGGACAACGCGCCACCGGTTTGATATTCGGTAACACGGGTTTCAAAAAAATTCTTTTCCTTCTTCAGGTCTATCATTTCCGCCATCCACGGGAAGGGATTGGTCGCACCCTGATACAACACGTCCACGCCGATTTGCTGGCAGCGGCGATTGGCGATAAAGCGCAGATACTCCTTGAACATGCCTGAGTTCAGGCCAAGCACGCCGCGCGGCATGGTGTCCTCGGCATAGGCATATTCCAGTTCCACGCCTTTCCGGATCAAGCCGCGCACTTCCTCGCGGAATTCGCTCGTCCACAGGTGCGGGTTTTCCATCTTGATCTGGTTGATCACGTCCACGCCGAAATTCAGGTGCATGGATTCATCGCGCAGGATGTACTGGTATTGCTCGGCAGCGCCGGTCATCTTGTTCTGGCGGCCCAGGGCGAGTATCTGCACAAAACCCACATAGAAGAACAAACCTTCCATGATGCAGGCAAACACGATCAGGCTGCGCAGCAGTTGACGGTCCGCTTCCGGCGTGCCGGTCTTGAATGCGGGATTGGTCAGCGTGTCGATGAACGGCAACAGGAACTCGTCCTTGGCACGGATGCTGGCCACTTCGTGGTACATGTTGAAGATTTCGCCTTCGTCCAAACCCAGGCTTTCAACAATATATTGATAGGCGTGGGTATGAATCGCCTCTTCAAACGCCTGGCGCAGCAGGTATTGGCGGCACTCCGGATTGCTGATGTGGCGGTAGGTGCCAAGCACGATGTTGTTCGCCGCCAGGCTGTCCGCCGTGGTGAAAAAGCCCAGGTTGCGCTTGACCAGCAGGCGCTCATCCTCGCTCAGCTTGTCGCTTTTCCACAGCGCGATATCTGCGGTCATGTTCACTTCCTGTGGCATCCAGTGATTGGCGCAGGCTGCCAGGTATTTTTCCCAAGCCCACTTGTACTTGAACGGTACCAGCTGATTGACATCCGCATTGCAATTGATGATGCGCTTGTCTTCCACGCGTATGCGTCCGGCCGTTCTGGCTGGAAGCGCAGAATCAACCTGTTCCGCATTCTCGATGCTCACAACCGGTTTTTTCGTGGTCACGGCATCAAAAGCTCCTGCCCGCATCATCCCCGGCGGCATCCCGGACGGCTTGGTGTCTTCTTCAAAATTCAGCATATTATTGTTCTCCTTATTCCCTAATGTCTAAACAAGGACTGAGGTACGAGGACTGTGGGCTGAGTAGAAACGCTGTCCCATTTGTGGCCTAGTCCTCAGTCCTCAGTCCTCAGTCCTCAGTCCTCAGTCCTCAGTCCTCAGTCCTCAGTCCTCAGTCCTCAGTCCTTAGTCCTTAGTCCTTAGTCCTTAGTCCTTAGTCCTTAGTCCTCTATTATTATTGGCAAGCCTCGCACTCCGGGTTATCAATCGAACAGAACTGGGCTTCTTCCGCCGCACCGGAAGCAGTTGGAACCGCGTTCAGCGCGCCGGCCTTCCCGGTGGATTTTTCCGCCGAAGTCGCTCCCATGGTGCGCAAATAGTAAGTAGTCTTCAGGCCGCGCAGCCACGCCAGCTTGTAAGTCTCATCCAGCTTGCGGCCGGACACACCGGCCATGTATATGTTCAGCGATTGCGCCTGGTCTATCCACTTCTGGCGGCGCGACGCCGCTTCGATCAGCCAACCCGGCTCCACCTCGAACGCAGTGGCATACAGACTGCGCAACTCGGCGGGAATACGGTCTATTTTCGCCAGAGTGCCGTCGAAATATTTCAGGTCGGCGATCATCACCTCGTCCCACAGGCCAAGCTGCTTCAGGTCGGCCACAAGGTGCTCGTTGATTACGGTGAATTCGCCGGACAGGTTGGATTTCACGAAAAGGTTCTGGTAGGTCGGCTCGATGCAGGCCGACACTCCGATGATGTTGGAAATGGTGGCGGTGGGTGCGATCGCGACGCAATTGGAATTGCGCATGCCGTATTGCTTGATGCGGGCGCGCAAGGTATCCCAATCCATGCTGGCCGACATGTCGACTTCCACATAGCCCCCGCGCTCCCGGCGCAGCAACTCCAGGGAGTCCTGCGGCAGGATGCCGCGATCCCACAGGCTGCCGCGATATGAGGCATAACGGCCGCGCTCCGACGCCAGCTCGGTGGAGGCCCAGTAGGCGTAGTAGCAAACCGCCTCCATCGAACGGTCGGCAAACTCGACCGCCGCATCGGATGCATAAGGAATGCGCAAATCGTGCAGGCAGTCCTGGAAGCCCATGATGCCCAGCCCCACCGGACGGTGCTTGAGATTGGAATTGCGCGCCTTGTCCACCGCGTAATAATTTATGTCGATCACGTTGTCCAGCATGCGCATCGCGGTATTGACGGTGCGGCGCAGCTTGTCATGGTCGATCTGCCCAGCCTTCTCGTGCCCTTTTGGAAACAGGTGCGCAGCCAGGTTGACCGAACCGAGATTACATACGGCAATCTCGCTGTCGCTGGTGTTCAGCGTGATCTCGGTGCACAGGTTGGAGCTGTGCACCACGCCGATATGCTGCTGAGGCGAACGGATGTTGCAGGGATCCTTGAAGGTGATCCACGGATGGCCGGTCTCGAACAGCATGGTCAGCATCTTGCGCCACAGGCCGGCTGCCGGAATTTTCTTGAACAGCTTGATCTCACCGGTAACCGTTTTCGCTTCATATGCGGTATAGGCACGCTCGAAATCGGCGCCGTACTTGTCATGCAGGTCCGGCACATTGGATGGCGAGAACAGGGTCCAGTCGCCGCCCTCCATGACGCGCTTCATGAACAGGTCGGGGATCCAGTTGGCGGTATTCATGTCGTGGGTGCGGCGGCGGTCATCGCCGGTGTTCTTGCGCAAATCCAGAAATTCTTCCACATCCAGGTGCCAGGTTTCCAGGTAGGCGCATACCGCGCCCTTGCGCTTGCCGCCCTGATTCACCGCAACAGCCGTGTCGTTCACCACCTTCAGGAACGGCACCACGCCCTGCGACTGGCCATTGGTTCCCTTGATGTGCGCGCCCAGCGCTCGTACCGGGGTCCAGTCATTGCCCAGACCGCCCGCATATTTGGCAAGCAGCGCGTTTTCCTTGATGGCCTCGTATATCCCGTCCAAGTCGTCCGCCACCGTGGTCAGATAGCAGGAGGATAATTGCGAACGCTGCGTGCCCGAATTGAACAGAGTCGGCGTCGAGCTCATGAAATCAAAACTGGACAACAGGCGGTAGAATTCCACCGCGCGAGCTTCGCGGTCTATCTCGTTCAGCGCCAGCCCCATCGCGACGCGCATGAAGAAAGCCTGCGGCAGCTCGATGCGCTTGCCCTCTATATGCAGGAAGTAGCGGTCGTACAGGGTTTGCAGGCCGAGATAACCGAACTGAAAGTCGCGCTGCGCATCCAGCTCTTTGGCCAGCCGCTTCAGATCGAACTGCCCCAGACGGGCATCCAGCAATTCCGCCTCTATGCCCTGCTTGATGAACTTCGGGAAGTAGGTCGCGTAACGCGTCGCCATATCGCCGGGCGCGATCTCTTCCCCCAGTGTCTCGCTGCAAATGGTGTTGAGCAGCAGGCGCGCCGTGACAAAATTATAAGCGGGTTCTTTTTCGATCAGCGAACGCGCGGAAAGCACCAGGCACTTGCGCACCTCGTGCAGCGCCACGCCATCGTACAAATCCTTGAGAGTCAACTTGATTACGGCCTCCGCGGAAACCGCGTCGCCGAGACCGGCGCAGGCATCCTGCACCAATCCGGTCAGGCGCTCCAGATCGAGCGGACGCACCTCCCCATCCGCCCCGGTGGTATTGATGATATGCGCCGGCTCTTTGCTCTTGGTTTTGGCGCGGGAACGCGCCCGCTCTTCACGGTACAGCACGTAGGTGCGCGCAACATCGTGCTCGCCGGAACGCATCAAGCCCAGCTCAACCTGATCCTGTATATCCTCGATGTGCATCGTCCCGCCATGCGGCTGGCGCCGCATCAGCGCCGCAACGACGCCGCTGGTCAACTGCTCGACCATTTCGCGGACCCGCGCCGAAGCAGCGCCCTGGCCGCCGTTCACCGCGATGAACGCCTTGGTCAGCGCAATCGAAATCTTGGAAGGCTCGAACACGACCACCGAACCGTTGCGGCGGATCACCTTGTACTGGTCGAATGGATTGGGGACGGCGGGAGATGATGAAACAGGGTCGGGAACGTTATTGTCAAGCATCGGAGAGGTTGGAACGCTATCGGTAGCGGCATGCAGCATAGAACTTACCCCCTTGAAATCTTTGTTAACTGCCAAAAAGCCAAAACCACTACATCTAGTATTTTTTTTTGGCTGCGGGCCTAATTGTAGTAGCTAACAAAAATATTGCAAGCGAAAATTTACCCGATCTTCATCCGTCAAGTTCAATGCGCAAAGTTCAGGCTACACACAATCCGGCAAGGTAGCGCGCCCAGTCGAAACACGGCCCGGGATCGGTCTTGCGCTGCGGGGAAATGTCGCTATGCCCGGCTATGCCGCGCAGCGGATAAGCCGCGCGCAATGCCACGGTCAGGCGCTGCAGCGCATTATATTGGGCATCGGTGAAGGGCACGACATCACTGCCCTCCAGCTCGATGCCGATGGAAAAGTCGTTGCAGCGCGGCACCCCCTGCCAGCTGGATTCCCCCGCGTGCCAGGCCCGTTTCAGGCAGGAAACGAACTGAACGGCATGCCCGTCCCGGCGCACAAAGAAGTGTGCCGACACTTTCAGTCCGGCGATCGCGGAATAATAGGGATGAGCCGCAGCATCCAGGGTATTGCAGAACAGGCGTTGCACGCCGTCGCCCCCAAATTCGTCCGGGGGCAGGCTGATGTTGTGAATGACCAGCAATTTGATCTCACCGGGCGGGCGGTCGTCGCAATTCGGCGAAGGCAGATAGTCGCAGCCGGCCAGCAAGCCTTGCGCATCGACCTGCAACAATCCGTCATTCCTCATCGCCCGCCCCATGCGGATCCTTTATCCCCAGCCGCTCCATGCGGTAACGTATGGTCCGGAAGGTCAGCCCCAGCAATTTTGCGGCTGCCGTGCGATTGAAACCGGTCTGTTCCAGAGCCTCCAGCAAGGCCTGCCTTTCGACCTGGTCCAGGTATTTCGGCAGCGGATATTTGCTGCTGAGGGACGGGTTGTCAGACTGGTCATGCCCCACAGGCACCAGCAGCAAATCCTGCTCCTCGATTACACCGCTCGAGCACATCGCCATTGCCCTTTCGATGATGTTTTCCAGTTCGCGCACATTGCCCGGAAAGCTGTAGCTTTGAAGTGCTTTCAACGCATCCTCCGAAAAATTCGCATCCGCATCGCCGCGCAATCGTTCCAGTATCCGCTGCGCTATCTCCGGAATATCCTCGCGCGACTCGCGCAGCGCCGGCATCTGGATCTGGATGACGTTCAGCCGGTAGTACAAGTCCTGGCGGAATTTCCCCTGCTTGACCCGTTCGGCTAAGTCGTGATGGGTCGCGCTGATGATGCGCACGTCCACGGGCTCTTCACCGGTCGCGCCGACCTTGCGCACACGCTTCTCCTGTATCGCGCGCAACAGCTTCACCTGCATGGCCAACGGCAGATCGGCAACCTCATCCAGAAACAGTGTCCCGCCGTGCGCCGCCTGGAAAAATCCGTCACGGTCCTTGTCTGCGCCGGTAAACGCGCCTTTCTTGTAGCCGAAAAATTCACTTTCCATCAGGTTCTCGGGAATCGCGCCGCAATTCACCGCAACCATGGACTGGTCTCGGCGCGCCCCGCTTTGCACGATGAGCCGGGCCGCCAATTCCTTGCCGCTGCCCGATTCGCCGCTGACATGCACCGGCGCCTGGCTGCGCGCCACGCGTTCGATCAGGTCGCGCACCTTCTGCATGGCGGGCGATTGGCCGAGCAGCATCTTGTCGCCGGAAGGGCCGGGCTGGGGCAGGCTCAGCGCGGATTTCACCAGGGCGCGCAACTGGTCCAGCGAAACCGGTTTGTTCAGGTAGTCGAATGCGCCCGCCTTGAGCGCGGTCACGGCATTTTCCATGTTGCCGTGCGCGGTGATCACCGCCACCGGCACGTCCAGGTTATGCTGCGCAATGTGCCGTACAACCTGCATACCCTCGCCGTCGGGCAAACGCATATCGGTCAGGCACAAGTCATAACGCCGCGCCGCCAGCCTGGCCAGCGCATCGCGCACATTGGCGGCCTTGTCCACATCCAGCCCCATCTTGCGCAGCGCCAGCTCCAGCAACTCCAGAATGTCCGGCTCATCATCCACCAGCAACACAACCCGGCCATTCGCCCGATAACTATTTGGCATGTTCCTGCCCTCCGCCGTCACTCGCGTGATTCACGA
The DNA here is from genome assembly GCA_001577345.1 of Candidatus Gallionella acididurans. Classification (GTDB taxonomy): domain Bacteria; phylum Pseudomonadota; class Gammaproteobacteria; order Burkholderiales; family Gallionellaceae; genus Gallionella; species Gallionella acididurans. The sequence goes on along the minus strand of LSLI01000014.1, from coordinate 32,064 downwards.
ACGTAATATGAAAGCATGCGCCCGCCTGCCCCTCGACTGCATGATATTCCAGCCGCGCACCGTTAGCCTCGCACAATTCCTTTGCAATATACAAACCCAGGCCGGTACCCTCGGGGGCAGTGGTGAAAAACGGCTCGAACAATTTGCCGCGATGTTCAGGGGAAATGCCGGGGCCGTCATCCCGTATTGCCAGCAGAACCGGCTTCTGTTCAGCGCTCATCGTCAACATCACGCTTCCCGGTAACCCGCTCCCGTAACGCAGCGCGTTGCGGCATAAATTCCACAACACTTGCCGGAAATGTCCGCGATCGAAAGTGACCTCGACGGCGGGCATGCCCGCCAGCACCATCACTCCCGGCTCGACCCGCTCCGCCAGTGAAAATTCCCCGACAAAAGTTCTCAACATCGCGCCCAGATCCGCAACTTCGGGCTGGACACGGTCGCGCCGGTTCAACTGCATGACGTCCTGCACGATCTGATTGATGCGGAGCGTGTTATCCAGCACGATTTGCAGCAAACGTTGATGCTTGGCATCGCCCTGTTCTTCCTGCATGAGTTCCGCGGCATAGCTGATCGCCGACAGCGGATTGCGCACCTCGTGCGCAATATTCGCCGTCAAACGCCCCAGTGCCGCCAGCTTGATTTGTTGCGCCTCGGCCTGCACGCGCTGCATGTCCTCCAGAAAAATCACCGCGCCGTGCGCCGCCTCCTGCTCGATCGCAACAAAGCGCAGCCTTGCCTGCAAACCCAAATCCAGGTGCAAAATGTCCCGGCTCGAGGCTCCGGTTTGCCTCCACTTCGTATAATGCCAGAACAGCAGTGGGAAGCTTTCCGATAATGGGCTGCCCATGCCGGCGATCTTGCGCAGCAGGTGCTCGGCACGAAGATTCATTTGCATAATTCCGCCCAGCCCGTCCACCACCAGCACGCCGTCCTGCATATCCCTCATCACCAGGCGGTTCGCCTCGGACAGGCTGACCAGGTCCCGGCCGCGGCGCTGCGCCAGCTGCTGGCTGTCTACCGCATATTTTGCCAGCGTATGCGCCAGCCAGGCCACCGCAAAATAGGCCATGCACAGCAACCCGACCTGCACATACTGCGAACCATCGGCATCGTCGTGCAGTACCGCGTATGAATGTTCCAGCAGCACGGCCATGCTGGCCAGCGAGGCAAAAAACAGGGTGATCTTTCCGCGGCTGATCAGTCCGGCGGCTGCCAGCGAAACCAGCAGCAACAGGTCGACATTGCTCTTTATCCCCCCGCTGGCATAAGAAAGCACGCTGAGCCCGGCTATATCCACGCCTATTTGTATGGCCAGCTGCCAGGTGAATCGCGGCCAACGCAATTGCCATGAGATGACGGACAGCAAAACCGCGACAAGATATAGCACGCTTGAACCAAAGAACAGCAACAGGTGGTGCGCACCCAGCGCCAGCGAAGAACCGAACACTCCCGCAACGAACACAAGGAGGCCGGCCAGCGTCAACCGGTAAAAATTAAAATAGCGCAGGGAGCGCCAGAAATCGACCGGGGCGGAATCAACCGCGAATGGATCGCTCATCGTACCCGGTGCCGGCTTGGGCCGACATCACAAGCATTGCCCCGCTCACTTGCGATAGGCATCACGGTGTTCCGGTCCGCAAAAATAATTCCCGCCGGCATTGATGCTCTCGCTCTTTGGAATATGAATGCCGCAATGCGCGCAACGCACCATATCCTCCGCACCGGGCCGGTCTTGCGCGGGGCTGTTTTTGCGGTAGGACTTGAGCAGCAAATAGACCACAACCGCGATGGCGATCAGCATTAACAGACGACTCATTGTTGACTTGCTCCCTGAATAAAATTAAATGCTGTACGCATCACGGCCATTATATTACGCAATCAGCGCGACGCTCTTCACCTGCGCGAACAGTTCCATGTCCACCGTCAAACCGAGCTGGTCGCGCGAGCGGCGCGTGATGCGCGACAGCAGCATCTGGCCCCCGCCGACTTCCATGCGCAAATTCACCCTATCCTGCCCCTCGTCCCGAATCTCGACTATGCGCGTGGCAAGAATGTTGGTGATGCTGGAACCTTGCGGGGCTGCAGTGGCGACGCTCACATCGCGAGCGAGCACGCGCGCGCGCACCGATGTTCCCGCAGCGTGTTCGACCCTGCCCACCCACAGGCTGCCGCCGGGAAAATCCAGCCGGGTGAGATGATATGTCTCATCCTGGACGGCCACTTGCGCCTCGATCACCACCCCGGCGTTGTCATAATGGGCAGTCGGCAAATCCAGCCGTGACAGCATTTCGTTGAGCGTGCCATGGGCAATCGCGCATCCCTGTTCCAGCAGCACCAGACGGTCGGCCAGACGCGCCACTTCGTCCAGCGCATGGCTGACGTAAAACACCGGGATTTCCATTTCGCCGTGCAGGCGCTCGAGATAGGGCAGGATTTCCTGCTTGCTGGCGGCATCGAGCCCCGACAGCGGTTCATCCATCAGCAGCAGGTTCGGGCTGGTGAGCAATGCGCGCCCGATGGCGACCCGCTGCCGCTCGCCGCCGGAAAGGCTGGAAGGATCGCGGCGTTCTATCAACTTGCCCAGGCCCAGCAATGGAATCACCTGTTCCATCTGCACATTGCGTGCGCCGGGAGCAATGCGCTTATAACCGTATTCCAGGTTGTCCCTCACTGACAGATGCGGAAACAGGTTGGCTTCCTGAAACACGTAACCCACCCTGCGCTGGTGTGCGGGCAGAAACCTTGCCCCCTCCTGCCACACCTCGCCTTTAACCCGCAACAATCCGCCTTGCGCCCTTTCCAGTCCGGCTATGCAGCGCAACAGTGTGGTCTTGCCGGAACCGGACGGGCCAAACAATGCAGTAATGCCGTAACCCGGCAGATCAATATCGACATCCAGCACGAAGTTCGGGTAACCGAGTTTGAAGCGGGCATGAATCATTCCAGGAATACCGTTGGCCGCAGGGATCGCAGTGAAAAAGCCCGGTTGAGGCAAGGCGCTGATCCGGCACCCGGTTGAACCGGAGCAACGGCTTGAATCGCCGGACTCTCTGCGTGCCCTATGGCTTGAATTTCGGCTCCCGGAATCATTTGCGTTTCCCGCTCGGGTTTAGCGTGTACAGCGCCAGCAGCACCGCAAAAGAGAACACCAGCATCGCCCCTGACAACCAATGCGCCTGCGCGTATTCCATCGCTTCGACATGGTCGTAGATCTGCACCGACACCACCCTGGTCTGGTCCGGGATATTGCCGCCTATCATCAGCACCACGCCAAATTCGCCAACGGTGTGCGCAAAGCCGAGCACGGTCGCAGTCAGCAAACCGGGCCTGGCCAGCGGCAATGCGACGCTGAAAAATCTGTCCAGCGCGGAGGCGCGCAGTGTCGCGGCAGCTTCAAGCGTGCGCTCGGGTATGCCTTCAAAAGCATTTTGCAGCGGCTGCACGACAAATGGCAGCGAATAGATCACCGATGCGACAACCAGCCCGGGAAAAGTGAAAGGCAGCACACCCAGGTGCAGCGCTTGCGTGAGTTCTCCCAGCGGGCCGCCAGGCCCCATCACCACCAGCAAATAGAAACCAATCACGGTCGGCGGCAATACGATGGGCAGCGCCACCGCGGCGCCGATCACCCCCTTGAACCAGGAACGCGTGCGCGACAGCCACCACGCGATCGGGGTTCCGACCAGCAACAGGATAATTGTCACCACCGTGGCCAGCTTGCAGGTGAGCCAGAGCGCTGACAGGTCGGCAGAGTAGGCAGTATCCATCGCGTTAGTGTGCGGGGGACGGCAACGCAAACCCGTAATGGGTCATGATGGCGCGCGCTTCCTCGCCCGCCATGAACAGCGCAAATTCGTGCGCCAGCGGATTGTCAGCTGCGCGCCTGGTGATGATGTAGCCCTGCACCAGCGGCTGGTACAGGGTTTCCGGGATCAGGGCATAGCTTCCATGACTTGCCAATTCCGGGCTGAGCGCCAGCGACAGCGCGATGATGCCGAATTGCGCGTTGCCGGTCCGGACATATTGCGCAGTCTGCGCGATGTTCTCGCCGTATACCAGCCTGGATTTTATCCTTTCCCATACGCCGGCGGCCCTGAGCGCCTGTTCGGCGCGCTTGCCATAGGGCGCATGCAGTGGATTCGCTATGGCTATTTTCCGGATACCGGGGTCGGCAAGATCTTGCAAGGCCATGGTGCCGGTATTGCGCGACTGACCCCACAGCACAATGCGCCCAACCCCGTAGGTCCGCACTTCGGATGCGCTGTAGCCTTCGGCCTTCAGCGCGCGCGGGTAATCGATGTCGGCTGAAAAAAACACATCATATGGTGCGCCCTGGCGGATTTGCGTGCTGAACTGACCGGACGAACCATAGGTTGTTTCAATTTGCGCCGCGGGATGCGCGCTCCTGAACAACAGAACGATTTCGTCGATGGCGAATTTGAGATCGGCCGCAGCTGCGATGTTCAGTTTCTCTTCGGCGTGCACTGTTTGTCCCGCAACCAGCAGGAAAACAAGCATGAGTATTCTCGCCGAAGCCCGGGCAGCAATGCGCATCCTGATTCTTATCTCCGCAAAAGAAGTCGACATTTCTTGACTGGATTTCAGCATGAGACACCAGGCACTGCTTCAAGCAGGGCACGCCAGGGCGCCGAAAGCGGGTTTTTTAAAAATCCCAAAGGGTCACCACCGGCCACTATCGCCCTGCATCATCTTCTGCTTTAACTTTTTGGCCTGATACATGTTCTCGTCTGCCAATCGGATCACCATTTCCGCATCTATATTTTTGCCTATATTGGTGGTCATGCCTATCGATAACGATATCGGCCAGGAATGTTCTGCGAAAATCTGTTGCGCGGACGCCTCCATCCGCTTGACCAGGATGTCGCAGGAAAGCTTGTCAGTTTCGGGCAGCAACAGCACAAACTCGTCCCCGCCCAGGCGTGCCGGTACGTCAACTTGCCTGGAACTTGATTTTAATATGCCGGCCATGGCCTTGAGCGCCTGATCGCCGACATGATGCCCCAAGTCGTCATTCAACTTTTTGAACCGGTCAATATCAATCAACAGCAAGCTGTATGGCCTGCCGGTACGTTCGCTGCGGCCCTGCTCGGTTTCCAGTTTTTCCAGAAGATCCAGGCGATTCGCCAACCCGGTCAAATTATCGAGGTATGCATACTTCCTCTCCCTCCACAACTTGACCAGCACCCGACCGATCACCGTGAATACCACGCTGCGGGTAAAGGTGTTCAACACGAACGCAGATACCGGGAAATACGGCCAGCTGACAAGCACCTCGGTGGCGCTCCAGACAAGCGCGATTGCCACCCCGACGAATGTGGAGGTTTGCGTGTCGTAACGGCGCATGGCATGGAGCGCAGTCAGCCGCGCCGTTTGTATGATAGGCAGGCAATACAGCACATCCAGGGAAATGTAACGCGCCATTTCGACGGGAAGGGCGTTCGCTATCGAGTAATCCAGGAAACTGATGAGAAAAACTTCCGCTGCAATAAAAACAATGCGGCCAAAGTATGAGACTTTCCGTTCTTCCATGACCAGCCCTTCACTTGACATAAACCCAGGGAGCAATTCCCTGCCTTTCCGGCCGGAGGCACACACCGGTTGTTGATGGGCTCAGACAGCCGCTTTGTACACGCTACACTAATTTCGCGCAACCGGACCCTGGATCGGTTTGCGCGTTATCGTCAAGGATTCACCAACCGGCTTGCGAACTCACGGAACAACATGAAACCCGGAATGACCAGGATCCCGTTTATTTCGGCTTGGCATGCGCGGGACGAAAAACCTTGCATTGCCCGGGATCGGATTCCAGGTACGCGCCCTCGATCAAATCGATGCAATAGGGGATGGCGGGAAAAACCGCATTCAGGCAATCGTCTATCGCGGAAGGTTTGCCGGGCAGATTGACGATCAGGCTGTTGCCGCGTATCCCCGCGGTCTGCCGCGACAATATCGCGGTGAGCACGAATTTCAGCGAAGCGGAACGCATCAGCTCGCCAAAGCCGGGCAGCATCTTGCTGCAGACCGCCGCGGTGGCTTCCGGCGTGACATCGCGCAATGCCGGACCGGTGCCGCCGGTGGTGACGATCAGCGAGCAGCCTTCGACATCGCTCAACTCGCGCAATGCCGCTTCGATCTGCGGCTGCTCATCCGGTATCACCCTGGCAACTGCCTCCCACGGACTGGTCAGCACGCGCTTGAACCATGCGTGGATCGCTGGCCCGCCCTTGTCTTCATATTCGCCGCGGCTGGCCCGATCCGAGACCGTCAAGATGCCGATACGTGCAACACTCATAAATTATTCCTTGAAAATGGCATCTTCCTGAAACACTGTGCCGTCGAGCAACTGCACTGCCATCATACTGCCCCCCGCCAGCCCCGCGCTATCAGATGGCACAACCAGCAAGCCGTCCGCCCTGGCCATGGACAACAACATGCCGCTGCCCTGCGCGCCGGTGGACGTTGCTGCGTAACCGCCCTCCTCGCTTTTCAGGGTCACCCTGACGAACTCGGTTCGTCCCGGCTGGTGCTTAAGGTTATGCGTAAGACGAGCGCTTATGGTACGTCTATGGATACGCGCATGGCCCATCATGCGGCGCAATGCCGGAGAGACAAACTGTTCGAAACAGACCATGCTGGAGACCGGATTTCCCGGCAGCCCGAAGATGAAAGTATCTTTTGAATTGCCGCCGGCATTTCCCGGCAACACACCGAACGCCACCGGATGACCCGGCTTCATCGCCACACGCCAGAATTTCATTTGCACACCCAGCGATTCGAGAATAGGGCGGACGTAATCATGCACGCCTACCGAGGTACCGCCCGAGACCAGCAGCACATCGAATTTCAGTCCGCGCTGCAGATATTCCGCCAGTTCGGCCGGATCATCGCGGGCTATGCCCAGCAAGTCCGGCTCTATACCCAGCGCCTGAACCTGCGCCATCAGCGCGTAGCTGTTGGAATTGGGTATCTTGTCCGGATCAACCGGATCGTCGATGTCCTCCAGCTCGTTGCCTGTGGACAGGATCGCCACGCGCGGACGGCGATGCACCCGCACCTGTGCGCTTTTCACTGTCGCCAGGATGCCGCTTATGCCCGGCGTGATTTCCGTGCCGGCAGCCAGCACGGCATCGCCGTTGCGCATGGCTTCCCCTTGCAGGCGTATATCGTTGCCGGGTTTCACTGCAACATTGATTTGCACTTCAGTTTCGGATGAAGCCCGTGTGTCCTCCACCCTGATCACCGCATCTGCCCCTGCCGGTAGCGGCGCACCGGTCATGATGCGCGCGCACTGGCCGGCATGAACGGTCTTGGCCGGCATGTCGCCCGCCTTGATGTCCTCGATAACGGAAAGTGTCGCGGGAACAAGCGCCAGATCCGCGCTACGCACCGCGTAGCCATCCATGGCAGACACATCGTACGGCGGCAGGTCGCGGTTGGCATACACATCATCAGCGAGCACGCGGCCCAGCGATTGCTCCAGCCTGACCGGTTCGGCACCAAGTGTTTTTACAAATTCTAGAATGCACTGTTGCGCATCCGTTACTGATAAATGTTCCATCGTCATGTTCCGAGAATTTTTTCCCCATCAATCCGCCACCGATTTTGGCCGGCTGAATTTGCGCGGCAAAATACCCCGTATCGATGCGGACGCACAAGATATTCATGCTGCGAATCCGAAAAAAAACCGTCCGGCATGTCATCCATGCCGGACGGATTACAATTTTACAAGACTGCTCTACTAGCGGAACAACACGGCCGCATTGCTTATCGTGATCCACAACCCGATTGCGAGGGGTATACCGACCGCCGCCCACGCCATCACCGCCGCCGCATCCAGGCCGCCGTGGCCGATACCGAATGATCCGACCACAAGCTTTTCTCCCGCCGACTTTTCATGCTGGGACTCGAGGATGGCCTGCATCTCCTTTTCGGATATGTGCCACTTCTTGTCCACGGGCTTGATGAACCAGTTGGCGATAAAACCCAGCGCCAGAAATCCGGCCAGTATGTACAGGGTAAAGTCGTACACCTGCTGGCGCGGAACACCTGCGGAGATTTGTGCCTCGCGGATATAGTTCACCACCACCGGCCCGATGATCCCGGCAGTCGCCCATGCGGTCAGGATACGGCCATGGATAGCACCGACGAACTGGGTGCCGAACATGTCAGCAAGATACGCAGGCACCGTAGAAAAACCGCCGCCATACATCGACAGGATGACGCACATGAATGCGACGAAAAATGCCTGGTGGCCTGAATGTGCGGCCCAGGGCGAAAGTGAATACATCGCGATGCCCAATGCGAAGAAAACAAAATAGGTATTCTTGCGCCCGAGTTTATCCGAGAACGATGCCCAGAAAAATCGCCCGGCAATATTGAACAGCGAGAGCAAGCCGGCAAATCCGGCTGCCAGCGCGGCAATGGCTGTTTTCTGGGCTGCATTCAGGTCGGTAAAACCGATCTCGGGGTGCCCGATCAGGTTGCCACCAAAAATCTCCTGCAGCATCGGCGAAGCCATCCCGATCACTCCGATACCAGCACTCACGTTCAGGGTCAGCACCGCCCAGATCAGCCAGAATTGCGGGGTCTTGTGGGCATTCTTCAGATCCACGTTGTTGTCGGAAATCATCGCATGCCTGTTTTCCGGAAGCGCCCAGCCTTCCAGTTTCCAGCCGGTCGGCGGTATCCGGTAACCGAACGCGCCCAAAGTCATCGCGATAAAATAAACCACGCCCATCACGGCAAAGGTTTGCCATACGCCCACGCTGGTTGGGGTATGAAAATACATCATCAATGAATTCGCCAGCGGCGCGCCTATCATGGCTCCGCCGCCGAAACCCATGATGGCCATGCCGGTCGCCATGCCGCGGCGGTCCGGGAACCACTTGATCAGCGTGGAAACCGGCGAGATATAACCCAGACCCAGCCCGACACCGCCGATGACGCCGGAACCCAGCCACATCATCCACAGTTGGTGCAGATACACGCCGAGTGCGGATATCAGCAGGCCTCCGCCCCAGCATATCGCCGCCACAAAACCGGCCTTGCGCGGGCCGACGCGCTCCAGCCACCCGCCCCAGATTGCCGCGGACGATCCGAGCAACAAAAAGAACAGCGTGAACATCCAGCCCAGTTCGCTGATCTTCCAGTCGCAGGTGGTGGTAAACAGGGCATTTAACAGCCCCGCATCCGGCGGGCAGGCAACTGCTTTGCTAATGCCGATCGCCTTGGACAAGGGCAACCAGAATACTGAAAAACCATAAGCCATGCCGATACACAGATGTATCGCCAATGCGGCGGGCGGAACCAGCCAGCGATTAAAGCCCGACTTGGCAATGGTATGTTCTTTTGCGAGTAATCCGTATGAGCTTGCTGCAATTGCAGAACTGTTAGAACTGGACATGAATTGGCTCCTCAAGTTTTTATATTTGATGTGATTATTATAATTTCGCAATGCCGGACAGAATATTACTCCTTTCATTAATTGACGTGGTTTCGGATCAGGCCTGTTTCTGGGATACCAGCATATTGCGGTGTGCCCGGATCGCGGATAGCACGAGCGGGGCAATATCCTTGCCGTTTTCCGCATCCACATATTCCAGCAACTGGCTGCGCATGCGCGGCTCCCAGAAATGTTGCAGGTGGCTTGCAATACCTTTAAGCGCCTCGTCTTGTTCCGGCATCGCCTCAAAAAAACTGCCGATCTGGTTCGCCATGTGTATCAAATTATGCATATCCATTCTTAGACTGTCCCTTCAATTCCATTGCCGTGGGCATATGCCACGAATTCGTCACCGCGCGCAAATGCGACCAGCGTCATGCCGGCACATTTTGCAGTCTTGACCGCCAGGGCTGTAGGCGCGGAAATCGCGACCAAGCCTGCGATGCCGACCATCGCCGCCTTCTGCACCATCTCGACGCTGGCACGGCTGGTAATCAGCAGGAAGCCGTCGCGAAAACTCAGCTCGCGCTCTGTCATCCTGCCGATCAATTTATCCAGCGCATTATGCCGCCCGACATCCTCGCACACCTGCAGCAATCTTCCGTCAGGCGTACTCCACCCTGCCGCATGCATACCCCCGGTCAAGCGATTGAGCGGCTGCAATGCAGCCAGACTCTTGAGCGCGGCGCGCATTGCCTGCGATGAAATGGGCAGCCCGGCGGGCAAGGGTGGCAGGGTACGGAACACCTGCTCCAGACTCTCCACACCGCACAAACCGCAGCCGGTACGTCCGGTCATGTTGCGCCTGCGCTGCTTGAGTTTCAGGAACGCATGGCCGGAAATTTCGCAATGCACGGTAATGCCCAGTTCGCTTTCCTCGACTGCCGCACCACGAAACTCGGCGCGGGTTTCCACGATGCCTTCGCTGAGCGCAAAGCCCAGCGCAAAACTTTCCAGGTCACAGGGTGTCGCCAGCATCACCGCATGTGAAACGTCGTTGAATTCCAGCGCCACAGGAACTTCGACTGCAAGCTGGTCCTGCTCTTCCGTCCAGTGCCCGCCGCGCCAGCGCGATATAGTCTGGCGGCTGACGCATTCAATCACCGGTGCCGCCAGTTTCGCGATGCTTGGTTTCATGGCATCAGGCTGTGGATTTGGCCACGGCTTTAATTTTAATGTCCGAAGTTTTATTCCCGGCGCCGTCCCCCGCATTTTTCAACAAGTCATCCTGCACCTTGCTGAACCGGGCGTATTTTTTCTGCCAGTCGGAAGACTCCAGCACGGGCATCACCTGGACCGCGGTCACCTTGTACTCCGGGCAGTTGGTCGCCCAATCCGAGTTTTCCGTGGTAATGACATTCGCGCCGGATTCTGGAAAATGGAACGTGGTATACACCACGCCCGGCTGCATGCGCTTCGACACCTTGGCACGCAACACCGTTTCTCCCGAACGGCTGTGTATGCCTATCCAGCCGCCGTCCCTGATGCCGCGTTCTTCGGCGTCATGCGGATGGATCTCCAGAATGTCCTGTTTGTGCCACCGCACGTTCTCGGTGCGCCGGGTTTGCGCACCCACGTTATATTGCGAAAGAATCCGGCCAGTGGTCAATATCAACGGGAATTTGCGCGTGACTTTCTCGTCGGTCGCCACGTATTTGGTGATGATGAACTTGCCCTTGCCGCGCACGAACTGGTCGATGTGCATGGTCGGCGTACCGAGCGGCGCCTCGTCATTGCACGGCCACTGGATGCTGCCGAGCTGATCGAGCTTCTCGTAACTCACTCCGTGGAAAGTGGGGGTCAAACGCGCGATCTCGTCCATGATCTCGGAGGGATGCGCGTAATCCATCTGGTAACCCATGCGCTGCGCCAGCAGCACTGTCACTTCCCAGTCCGCATAGACCGCCTTGGGCGGCATCACCTTGCGCACCCGCGAGATGCGGCGTTCCGCGTTGGTAAAGGTGCCGTCCTTTTCCAGGAACGATGAACCCGGCAAGAACACGTGCGCATACATCGCCGTCTCGTTCATGAAAATGTCCTGCACCACGATGCACTCCATCGCGGACAGCGCGGCGCTGACATGCTGGGTGTTCGGGTCGGACTGGACAATGTCCTCGCCCTGGCAATACATCCCCATGAAGCTTCCATCCAGCGCGGCATCGAACATGTTCGGGATGCGCAAGCCGGGCTCGGGCTGGATCTCGACTCCCCATGCCTGCTCGAACAGGTGGCGGGTGGTCGAGTCGGACACGTGGCGATAGCCCGGCAACTCGTGCGGGAAGGAACCGATGTCGCATGAACCCTGCACGTTGTTCTGCCCGCGCAGCGGATTCACCCCGACGCCCTCGCGGCCGATATTGCCGGTGGCCATCGCCAGATTGGCAATCCCCATCACGGCAGTCGAGCCCTGCGCATGTTCGGTTACTCCCAGGCCGTAATAGATCGCGGCATTGCCGCCGGTCGCGTACAACCGCGCCGCGCCGCGCACCAGTTCTGCCTGCACTCCGGTGATTTCCTGCGTGGCCTCGGGCGAATTCTCCGGCAGCGCGACAAAGTCCCGCCACTGCTGGAAGGCCTTGTCCTCGCAGCGCTGCGCGATGAAATCGGTTGCCAGCAGGCCCTCGGTGACGATCACATGGGCTATTGAAGAAAGCATCGCAACATTGGTGCCGGGCTTGAGCGGCAGATGGAAATCGGCCCTGACATGCGGCGAGCGCACCAGATCAGTATGGCGCGGATCGATCACGATCAGCTTTGCCCCGTTGAGCAGGCGCTTTTTCATGCGCGATGCGAACACCGGGTGGGCATCGGTGGGGTTGGCACCGATTACCATGATCACATCGCTCTGCTCCACGGACTTGAACGTCTGCGTACCGGCGGATTCACCCAGTGTCTGTTTCAAGCCGTAGCCGGTGGGCGAATGGCACACCCTCGCGCAGGTGTCGACGTTGTTGTTGCCGAATGCGGTGCGCACCAGCTTCTGCACCAGATAGCCCTCTTCATTGGTGCAGCGCGACGAGACGATGCCGCCAATAGAGTCGCGCCCGTATTTTTTCTGGATGCGCCTGAATTCCGCGGCGGCGTAATCCAGCGCTTCATCCCAGCTCACTTCCTTCCACGGGTCGGTGATCTTGCCGCGTATCATCGGCTTGAGAATGCGGTCCTTGTGCGTCGCGTAGCCCCACGCGAAGCGGCCTTTCACGCACGAGTGTCCTTCATTGGCCTGGCCGTTCTTGTCGGGAACCATGCGTACCACCTCGCTGCCCTTCATCTCCGCCTTGAAGGAACAGCCCACGCCGCAATAGGCACAGGTCGTCACAACGCTGTGTTCCGCCTGGCCCAGTTCGATTACGGTTTTTTCCTGCAGGGTGGCAGTCGGACAGGCTTGCACGCACGCGCCGCACGACACGCATTCGGAATCCATGAACGGCTGGTCCTGTCCCGGCGAGACACGCGACTCGAAACCGCGACCGGATATCGTCAGTGCATAAGTGCCCTGGGTTTCCTCGCAGGCGCGTACGCAGCGGTTGCACACGATGCACTTGGAAGGATCGTAAGTGAAATAGGGATTCGATTCATCCTTCTGGCTGTGAATATGATTCTCGCCGTCGTAGCCGTAGCGCACCTCGCGCAATCCGGTGACGCCGGCCATGTCCTGCAATTCGCAATTGCCGTTGGCCGCGCAGGTCAGGCAGTCCAGCGGGTGGTCGGAGATGTAGAGCTCCATCACCCCTTTGCGCAGCGCCTGCAGTTTGGGCGTCTGGGTGCGCACTTTCATGCCGCGCTCCACCTGCGTGGTACAGGACGCGGGATAACCCTTGCGTCCCTCGATTTCCACCAGGCACAAGCGGCACGAGCCGAACGGTTCAAGGCTGTCTGTCGCACATAGTTTGGGCACATTCACGCCGCTTTCGGCGGCCGCGCGCATGATCGAAGTCCCGGCCGCAACGGTTACCTGCATGCCGTCTATCTCCAGCGTGACTTCCTGTTCCGCGATGCGCCGCGGCGTGCCGAAATCCTTTTCATTGAGTTGTTCAAGCATGATGATCTCCTGTGGCAGCGTCTTTATAATTTGGCTAAACCGGAATTTTTTTAACGAAATCCCGGGGGAAATGATTCAGCGCGGACAGCACCGGATAAGGTGTCATGCCGCCCATCGCGCACATCGAACCGTTCAGCATCGTGTCGCACAGGTCGCGCAGCAGTTCGACCTGCGCTTCCGTGTCCTGTCCGGCGATGATCTTGTCCATCACCTCCACGCCCCGCGTCGCGCCTATCCTGCACGGCGTGCATTTGCCACAGGACTCGATCGCGCAAAATTTCATCGCATAACGCGCCAGCTTGGCGAGGTCCGCGCTGTCGTCATGCACGACGATGCCGCCGTGCCCGAGCACTGCCCACAAAGCCGTGTACGCCTCGTAATCCAGGGGCGTGTCCCATTGCGATTCCGGCAGGTAGGCGCCCAGCGGCCCTCCCACCTGCACTGCCTTGATCGGACGGCCCGATGCGGAGCCGCCGCCGAAGTCGTACATCAGTTGGCGCAACGTCACGCCGAACGCCTTCTCGATCAGGCCGCCGTGTTTGATGTTGCCCGCCAGCTGGAACGGCAGCGTGCCGTTCGAACGCCCCATGCCATAATTCTTGTAAAACGCCGCGCCCTTGTCGAGGATGATGGGCACACTGGCCAGCGAGATGACGTTGTTGATCACGGTGGGCATGCCGAACAGCCCGGCAATCGCGGGCAGCGGGGGTTTGGCGCGCACGATGCCGCGTTTGCCCTCAAGGCTTTCCAGCAGCGAGGTTTCCTCGCCGCACACGTAAGCTCCGGCGCCTTTGCGCACTTCCAGTTCAAAGCTTTTTCCGGAATCCAATATATTCGGGCCCAGGTAGCCCGCCTTGCGGGCCACGGCAATCGCTTCGTTCAGGATTGTTATCGAATGCGGATATTCGCTGCGCACATAGATGTAACCCTGTGTCGCACCGACCGCGAGCGCGGCGATGGTCATGCCCTCGACCAGCAAAAAGGGGTCTCCCTCCATCAGCATGCGATCTGCGAACGTGCCCGAGTCGCCCTCGTCGGCATTGCACACGATGTATTTTTGCGCAGCAGCCGTGTTCAGCACCGTCTTCCATTTGATGCCGGTCGGAAAGGCCGCGCCGCCGCGCCCGCGCAAACCGGAGTCGGTCACCTGCTGCACGATGGCCGCAGGCTGCATGGCCAGCGCCTTGCGCAAGCCCTGAAAACCGTCATGCGCGAGATAATCCTCCAGCGACAGCGGATCGGTGATGCCGACGCGCGCAAAGGTCAGCCTCTCCTGTTTTTTCAAGTATGGCAATTCTTCGGTCAACCCCAGACCCAGCTTATGTTTCCCGCCATGCAGAAAATCCGCATCGAAAAGTGCGCGAACATCTTTGCCTTCCACCGGCCCATAGGCCACGCGTCCTTTATCGGTCTGCACCTCGACCAGCGGCTCCAGCCACAGCATGCCGCGCGACCCGTTGCGCACCAGCTCCACTGCCATGTTGCGCCGCGCTGCCTCGGCCAGTATGTTTTTCGCCACGGCATCGGCGCCGAGCGCCAGAGCGGCCGAGTCTCCGGGCACAAAGATCTTTATGCTCATGTTTTGATTCCCATTTGCTCGATCAGGCGATCGAATTTTTCCGGCGTGACGCGCGCATGCAATTCCTCGCCCACCATCAATGCCGGCGAGGTCGCGCACAGCCCCAGGCAATACACCGGCTTCACTTCGCATTCGCCGTGCTTGCTGCCCGCCAGTCTTTGTTTCGCGTGTTCGACCAATCGCTCGGCCCCCATGCTCTGGCATGCCTCGGCGCAGCATATCTCTATCGTGTGCCTGGCTGGCGGGGTTGTGCGAAAATGGTGGTAGAAGGTGATCACGCCATGCACTTCGGCGCGTGAAAGATTCAGCGCAGAGGCGATCTGCTGGATGGAATCGGGCGGAATGAATCCCAGCGCTTCCTGTATATCGTGCAATATCGGCAGCAGCGCGCCGGGTCGGTTCTGCTGAGAGGAGAGTATGGAAGCAATGCTCTCGGTATGGCTGGCAAGGTTCATCTGGTATTTTCCTCGTATGCCGGGCAAATAATCGGATATCAGAATATGCAATTCTGAACATGTTTATGCTTTATAATTATTTAAAGCCAATTCATATGCAGGCAAGTTAGCACAGAGCTTTCAATCCCTCAATAGGTTATTAATTACATATATGAGTTTTGAAATTCACCCTGAATGGAGCTTGAAGAAAAGCAAAGGCGCCAAGGTATCTTTGCCTTTGTTGCTGAGTTTACTCACCTCCATTCGCGACAGCGGCAGCATCAGCAGGGCGGCAGCCAGCGAGAAGCTTTCCTACCGCCACGCATGGGGGATGCTGCGCGATTTCGAACTGGAGTTTTCCGCCCCGTTGTTGCTGAAATCCAGGGGCAAGGGCACGTCATTGACGCCGCTGGCAGAAAAGCTGATATGGGCTGACAAGCGCATCACCGCGCGCATCACGCCGATACTGGAAAGTTTCGCTTCCGAACTGGAAGCCATCCTGACCAGGGCATCGACCGCGTTGCGTATCACCGCATCTCACGGCTTTGCAGTCGAGGCGCTGATTCAGCGGCTCGGTTCGGACAACGTGCCCGTTGAAATCAATTATCGCAGCAGCCTAGAGGCCGTAGCGGCCCTTTCGCACGACGAATGCGACCTGGCAGGATTTCATGTGCCGGTCGGTGAATTCAAGCATGCAGCGCAGCCCTATCTGAAATGGCTGGACCCGCGGCAGCATGCGCTGATACATTTGGCCTATCGAAGCCAGGGATTATTCATCGCCAAGGGCAACCCGAAAAAAATACGGGGCTTGATCGATTTGCAGCGCAAAGACTTGCGCTTCGTTAACCGGCAAACCGGGTCGGGCACAAAAATATTGCTGGAACTGCTGCTTGCCAAGGAAAACATCGACAGCAAAGACATCGCGGACTATGACATTGCGGAATACACCCATTCGGCCGTGGCCGCTTATGTCGCCAGCGATATGGCCGATGTGGGCTTCGGCGTGGAAACCGCAGCCAGGCGATTCGACCTGGATTTCATCCCTGTTGTACGGGAAAATTATTTTTTTGCCTGCAAGGCCAGCGCCCTGAGCCAGAGCCAGCTTAAATCCACGCGCGCCATCATGCTGAGCACATCGTTCCGCGACTCCGTTAACGTGCTGGCGGGATACGATGGCAAACAGTCAGGTTCGATGGTCACCTTTGAAGACGCGTTTTCCTGACCATGCAGATGCGCCTCAACGGGATACTTAGGCGCATCATTCGCTGCGTAATGGTCTGCGCAATATCAGGCGGCATGGCACGGGCGCAGGCTGACGAATTCCCCCAGCGGGTCGACGGAGATATCGGCGTTGGCACTTACTACGTATCGCGCATCGTCCGCGGCCAAGCCAATCAGGTCACCGAACTGCCCTATGGCAATTTCGACTACCACAGGATGTTCATGCGGGTAGATACGCTGGGCTTGAAAACGAGCAAACTGGGCTACGGCTACCTTGAGATCACGACAAAATTCAACCAGGATGGATTCAACACCAACGGCACCAGACTGCTTGGATTTCGAAGCAGGCAGGATTCATTGCCATTAGGCCTGGGCACTTTGCAGACAACATCCTTCGGCGCACTCCTGGTCCACGCCTATCATGACATCAACAAGTCCGGTGGCAACCTGTTCGACATGACTTATTTCAGCGAACTGGACGCTAGACGCCTGATTTTCTACCCGCTGGCGGGTGCGGAATATCAGTCCAGAAATTACGTGAGCTACTATTACGGCGTCTCGAATCAGGAAGCCGCGCTAAGCCAGTATGCCGTTTACCACCCCGGCGGTGCGGTCAATCCGTTTATAGGGCTGATGTGCGACGCCAAATTGACGGAGAAATACCATCTCAATCTCTATCTGGGCCGCAAATGGCTGGGCAATGCCATTCAGTCCAGCCCCATCGTTAATAAAAGCGTAATGGATACGGGCTTTATCGCGCTGGCTTATCGCTTCGAATAAATCAGGGTTGCTTCAGCACCCCTTTACTGGGGGACGGGAAAGCCGGGCTCGCTGCAGTGAATTACCCCGACCCTTGTTACCCATTATTTTTCGTGTCATTTTTCATCGCACTGGCCACATCAGCCGGCGTATCCAGGTCAAAAAAACTGCGCAATCCCGGGTCGGCTGCCAACAGTTCTGACTCATCCACATAGCGAACTTGCAACTGCTCCAGAATAGCGCGCAGACTGTTCCTTCCGCCACCGGCCAGGTGCGCGCGTATCACGCCCAGACAGGCTGTCGCGTAGTATGCCGCCAGCGGTTGCTGATGTCCCTGCACGACAGGCACGACGGCCTGATAACCGGAACGTGACCTGGCCAGCAACTCGACCATCGCCGCTTCGACGAAAGGCATATCGCATGCCACCACAAAAGCCCATGGCGTAGTGATCTGTGCCAAACCCGCAGCCAGTCCGGCCAAGGGCCCGGCGCCCGCCTGCTTTCCATTTTCGGTGGGGTCATCGCAGACTTGCGGAAGATTTATTTCAGGGCGCGGTTGGCGCACGCTGACGATGGTTTGCGGAAACACCTGCTGCATCGTTCCGGCCACTCGTTGCAGCAGCGTTTGCCCGCCCAGCAGCAGCCCGGCCTTATCCTGTCCCATGCGTTGCGAGTCACCACCCGCCAGGATGATTGCAGTACAGTCTTTAATCACGCGAATAATCCAGCATGAACTGCACGATGCCGCCGATATCGTCGAGCGAGAAATGCGGCAGCTCCGGATAAGCCTCAGCGACATCGCTGGCCATAGCAATCAGGCCGTCCCCGATCGCGCAGCGCGGGACAGCAGTGCATTCGCGGCGCAATACCTCGATCTTCACGCCTGCAGCATGGGAAAAGCCTTCCGCCAGCACCAGGTCGGCCTCACCCAGAAAACGCCGGGCCAGCTGTTCCGGTTCGCGCCTGCCATTGCGATCAACGGGCGCATCGGCGACCAGTTGCAGCTCGCTGGACGTGACCAGCATGCTCATCACGGCTCCGGCCTGCTTGTAGCGCCAGCTGTCCTTGCCCGGCGTATCCAGCACCACCTTGTGATGCGCATGCTTGATCGTCGCCACCCGCAGCCCCCTGCCGCTTAGTTCGCGCAACAACTTCTCGATCAGCGTGGTCTTGCCGGAACCGGAATGGCCGACGAAGATGAATAACGGGGGATGTTTAGCCAGGGAATCGCTGGACGGAATATCTTTGGAAATGGCGCTCATGGGTGCGGTGTCACCCATTCATCCCCCTGCGCCGTGATCTCCTTTTTCCAGATCGGCACGCGCTGCTTCAGCTCATCGATCAGCCAGTGGCAGGCTTGTAATGCGGGTGCACGGTGTGCCGCGCCGGCCGCGATAAACACGATCTGCTCGCCCGCACCGACCACGCCGACGCGGTGCACGATGCGCGCATCCAGCAGCTCGAATTTCGCGATCGCCTCAACGCGAAGTTTCCTCATCTCGGCCAGCGCCATGTTTCCGTAAGCATCAAAACTGATTTGCGTGACCTCGCGTCCTTCCGAAAAATCGCGCGCGCAACCGGTGAACGTGGCGATACCGCCCATCCGCTTCGAGCCGGTGCGCAGCGCGCCGACCTCCTCGTCCTGGGAGAAATCCTCGCGCTGGATGCGCACCGCGTCCTTCATTTCAAGTTTACCTGTCATTTTAGCCGCCCGAAAATTTCGACATGAACACCACTTCGCTGTGGTCGGCCAGCGGCAGCGACATATCCAGCGCATGCTCGCCATTCACCGCGGTGAAGCAGACGATCTCGAAAGCCGCCGGGTGCGACTCCTGAAGTTGCGCGCGCACCTCCTGCAAAAGTATCCCGGTGCGGAACGGCACCTGCACTTCGCTCGCGCCGACGCGCTCCGCAACCGGACCGAAAAACAATACTTTAATCATGCGGAATCCTCCGCCCGCGTCCAGATCCCGCTCTTGCCGCCGCGCTTCTCTTCCAGCTGGACGTATTCTATGCGCATGCCGCGGTCGATCGCCTTGCACATGTCGTAGATGGTGAGCAGCGCCATGCTGGCGGCGCACAAGGCTTCCATCTCGACCCCGGTCTGCCCGACACAATTGGCCGAAGTGATGACCTTGATGCCCACGCAACCGCCGGCATCCGGTTCCGCGATGTCGCTGAACACAACCTCCACCCCGGAGAGCGCCAGCGAGTGGCACATCGGGATGATGTCGGAAGTGCGCTTGGCCGCCATCACCGCAGCCACATCCGCCACTGTCAGCACATCGCCCTTGGCAATGCTGCCGTTGCGGATGCGCGC
Organism: Candidatus Gallionella acididurans; assembly: GCA_001577345.1. Classification (GTDB taxonomy): domain Bacteria; phylum Pseudomonadota; class Gammaproteobacteria; order Burkholderiales; family Gallionellaceae; genus Gallionella; species Gallionella acididurans. The sequence goes on along the minus strand of LSLI01000014.1, from coordinate 12,243 downwards.
CAATGTCTCGGGCCTCATGCGCAGCACGCCGCTGGCGATTGCAACTCGGTGGGTACCGGGTTTATCCGAGACATCCACCATGCGCGCGCGTCCCGCATCGGAAAAATGTGTCAACTTGTCCATTTGTTGTCCATCCTAATCCCTCTGCAAAGGGGAAGTTATATTGCCGCACACGCAGCACGCGGGATCCTTGTTCAGTTTGCTGCGCGTGACGCCCATGTCCAGCGCGTTCAGCGTCAGCAATTTTCCGCTCAGGCCGCGCTCTATCCCGATCAGCAACTTGAGCGCCTCCGCAGCCTGCATCGTGCCGATAATACCGACCAAGGGCGCAAATACGCCAGTGGTCGCGCAGCGCAACTCGGCGAACTCGCTGTCCTCGGGGAATAGGCAGTTGTAGCAGGGCGTATCCGCGAGGCGAAAATCGAATACCGCCACCTGTCCGTCGAACCGGATCGCAGCACCCGATACCAGCGGCGTGCGCTGCATCATGCAAGCGCGATTGACAGCATAGCGCGTCGCGAAATTATCGCTGCAATCCAGCACCACATCGGCTTTTGCAACCAGCTCTTGCAATTGCGCCGCATCGACGCGCACATCCAGCGCGATGCACTCGACTTCAGGATTGATGTCGTGCAGCGCAGCTTGTGCCGAGACGACCTTGGGTTGGCTCACGGTGGAAGTGCGGTGGATGATCTGGCGTTGCAGGTTGCTGAAGTCCACTTTGTCGTGATCGCACAGCGTCAGTTGCCCCACGCCGCTGGCGGCCAGATACAGCGCGGCGGGCGAGCCCAGCCCGCCCAGGCCGATGATCAGCACGTTGGCCTCAAGCAGGCGCTGCTGCCCCTCGATGCCGATCTCATTCAACAGGATGTGGCGGCTGTAGCGCAACAGTTGCTGGTCGTTCATCGCAATCGCGGTTTCAATACAGCGCTGATCGATATTCATCCTAATACTACCCAATGTTCACGCGCCATTGCCATGTCACCCGCCATTGCCATGTCATCCGCCGATGCCATGTTATCCACCGATATAGGACATCTCAATTTTTTTCCCCGGGGTTGCTGAAGTCAGCGGCTGTGTCGCGGCCTGGCGCAATTCAGAGTAGCGGTCGGTGCGCCGTTGCCAGCGTTCCGCGATCAGCGCGGTCAATTCCTGGTCGGTTGCACCCCCGCGCAACGGTGCACGCAGATCCATTCCGTTGCCGGCGAACAGGCAGGTGTAGAGTTTGCCATCGGTCGAAAGCCGGGCGCGGGTGCAGGTCTGGCAAAAAGCCTGGGTAATGGACGCGATCACGCCGATCTCGCCGCCGCCGTCGGCATAACACCAGCGTTCCGCCACTTCACCGATGTAATTCGGGTCGACCTGGCAGATCGGGTAGCGGGCGGCAAGCTGTTCCAGTATCTCTTTTGCCGTGACCACTTCGTCCATGCGCCATCCGTTGGTGTTACCGACATCCATGTATTCGATGAAGCGCAGCACGACGCCGCTGTTGCGGAAGTGCTCGGCCATAGGGATGATCTCGTGATCGTTCACACCACGCTTGACCACCATGTTGACCTTGACCGGCGCGAACCCGGCGCGCTGCGCGGCGGCTATGCCATCCAGCACAGTACTGACCGGCACCGCCGAGTCGCTCATGCGGCTGAAGATCTCGTCGGTCAGTCCGTCCAGACTGACCGACACCCGCGCCAGGCCCGCATCCTTGAGCGCCTGCGCCTGCCGCGACAGCAGCACGCCATTGGTGGTCAGCGTGATCTCCACCGGCTTGCCTGACGGAGTATGCAGCCCGGCGAGCGTGGCCACGAGTTGTTCAAGGTTGCGGCGCAGCAGCGGCTCGCCCCCGGTCAGCCGTATCTTGTGCACGCCCAGTGCCACGAATGATCCGGCCAGCCGCGCTATCTCCTCGAAGCTCAGCAGTTCGGCACGCGGCAGGAACACATGATTCCGGTCGAACACCTCGCGCGGCATGCAATAAGTGCAGCGCAGATTGCAGCGGTCGGTGACGGAGATGCGCAGATCGTGCAGGGGCCGCCCCAGCGTGTCGACCATGGAAGTTGGTTCGCCGCGTGGCATGCCCGGCAGGGCCTGCATCGCAGCGGACGGGATGGTTGATAGATCAGTCATGGCTAGCCAGCATGGGTAATTGGGGCAACATCAGGGCCCGGGGCGAGGATCAGCATACCTGCAAATCCCTCTCATGGGTGGATACGGATATTCCGATTCGGGAATTAAACCCGATTTTAGGTAACGCCGCGAGGAAGAACAAGGAGCGCAGATACCCGTACATTTTTCGCCTGATGAAATCTGCAATACCCTTGTTTGGCTTGATTTGACGGGGCTGTTGTTTTTTTGCAACACATTTATGCATATTTTATTAAACCCGTATTGTGAATTTTATTTTAATGGATAATCGCGGCTCGAAAGTTCTCTATCCGAGGATTTTTGTCAGGTTGACCGGCTAACCCCAGTTGACTTTCAGTCATAAAACTAAAATTTTAGGAGTGTACGCAATGATGAAAAAATCGCTATTAGTAGCGCTTTCACTCGGCGCCGTGTCCGGTGTGGCACACGCTGATGTAAGCCTGTACGGTGTGCTCGACCTCGGTATAGCCCAATTGACCAACTCCGGCGATTTCAGCCCGACGTTCGTGACCGGTGCGGTGCCTATCGGTGCGCAGCCCCAGAAAATCGGAACGGCAAGAGGCATGATGAACGGCGGCGAATCGCAATCGCGCTGGGGCATCAAGGGCAGTGAAGACCTGGGCAACGGCAACAAGGCGTTCTTCCAGCTGGAATCGGCGTTCAGTGTCGCCAACGGTACTCTGGCCACTTCCGGTCTGGGAGGTGGTGGTGGTTCTCCCTCGGCGATCGCGGATACGTCTCTGAACGGCCAGTTGTTCAACCGCATGGCCTTCATCGGGCTGTCCAGCAACGATCTGGGCGCGGTTACTTTCGGTCGCCAGTACAGCCTTCAGCTCGACATGATAGGTTCCGTAGGCGGCGGTTATGACCCGGTCAACGCGCAAATGTTCTCGCCGATCAACTTCTCCGGTTCATACGGCGGCGGCGGCGCAACCGACAACTCGCGCGTTGACCAAGCCATCAAGTACGCGAAGAAATTCGGCAACTTCAACGTCAACGCTATGTATGGTTTTGGCGGCATGGCCGGCAACAATTCAGCGCGCAGCAATGCCCAGTTGAATGCGGGTTATGAAGCGGATCGTTTTGGGGTACAAGCCGCAGTGCAGAATGCAAAAGACACCACTTTGATTGCTGCCAATGCAGCCCCCAACACCGTCAATGCGACATTCGTCAACCTGACCTCCTACATGCTGACAGGACGCTATCAGGTGACTGATCCGCTGACACTGAAGGCGGGCTACGAGCGCATGCAATACAGCGCACCCGGTGATCCAACCGGCGATGCATCACTGACCCAGCTCTATCAATACAACCTGGCCACGAAGGGGATGTTCACCGGCCAGAAAAACATCAATGTAGTGTGGGTAGGCGCCAACTACCAGATTACCCCGGCGATGAAAGCCTCGGTGGGTTACTACGATGTGATGATACCGGCCTTTACCGGTACGGGTGGTACCACTATGGACAGCACCGACAAGTACACCTCGGCAATGCTTGAGTACAACCTGAGCAAGAACACCAATCTGTATGCGGCGTTCATGCTGGACAAGAAGAATGGCCTTGCTGCGATAGGCGCCAATCTCCCCACCAACTACAACACCTATGGCGCGGGTGTGCGCGTCAAGTTCTGATGAATCTGTCATGACCCCGCGCTGGCCTGAACTTGTCAGGCCAGTCAAGGATCAGCAAGTAATATTCAAACCCCGCTGTGGCGACACAGCGGGGTTTTTTTCGTCTGAGGCATCCGTTTTCCCGTTGCCCTGCCTGCTCACACCATCGCGGGAATTTCAGCGACAGGGAAAAGCTGCTTTGTGATTAGCGCCTGCTATGAGGTAGGATGACGGGCGGGACGGCCTGCACTATAGGGCCGGATGCGGCGTATTGCCTTACCCGGCGGCTTATCGCGGCTATAATTGCAAGACGACGGCATTCTGGCCGGCCGGTAAACCAAGTTCAGTGGCAGGCTGTTGCCCGTACAAACCGAGGATGGAGTGGATGGCAAAAATTCTGACTATAGAAGACGACGAGACCACTGCCAGGGAAATCCTGGACGAACTGCGCCAGCATGGCTTTGAGGTGGATTGGGCCAATGATGGCCACGACGGACTGAACATGGCGCTGAACGGCCACTATGACCTGATCACGATGGACAGGATGCTGCCATCGATGGACGGGCTGACCATCGTGAGCACCCTGCGCGGCAAACAGATAGACACGCCGATATTGATGATCAGCGCGTTGAGCGATGTGGATGAACGGGTTGACGGTCTGCGCGCCGGCGGCGACGATTACCTGGTCAAGCCTTTCGCGTCCGAGGAAATGGCCGCGAGAGTGGAAGTGCTGTTGCGGCGGCACAACCGGCAGGAGCGCCAGACCAGGTTGTGTGTCGCCGAACTCGAGCTGGACCTGGTGGCAAGGCAGGCGGTTCGCGGAGACAGGACACTGGACTTGTTGCCGACCGAATTCCGCCTGCTGGAATACATGATGCGCAATTTCGGGCAGATCCTGACCCGCACCATGCTGTTTGAATCGGTGTGGGGCTATCACTTTGATCCGGGCACCAACATCATCGATGTTCATATCGGCCGCCTGCGCCGCAAGGTCGACGCCCCGGGTTCGCCGCCGCTGATACACACCGTGCGCGGTTCAGGATACATGCTCAGTGAGCGTCTCTGAACTATCGCGCACGGTCGCGTTCCGGCTGACGCTGTTTTACAGCCTGTTTTTCACGACATGCGTGATCCTGCTGCTGGGCTTTGTCTATTGGCAGACCGCGACGGAAATGACCCGGCGGGTGGACCAGGTGCTGAGGCTGGAACAGCAGCGACTGACCGCGCTGCCCGCCGACCAGCTGACCGATGAAATCAACGACAGCATCCTGCGCGACCAGCGCCATATTTATTTTTACGGGCTGTTCGCGGCAGACGGCCAGCTGATCGAGGGGAATGTCCGCGAGCTGCCGCATGACATACCGGCGAACGGCAGGATATACAAGGCCGACATGCTCGCCGCCAATATGCCCAGCCAGCCGCTGCTCTCCCACGTACTGCTGGTCCGCCTCGGTTCCGGCGACACCCTGCTGATAGGACATGACGCGCAACAACTGATCGAGTTCGGCGAGGTCATGAAGCGGGCGCTTTACTGGGGCGGCTCCCTGACCATCCTGATCGGCCTGATGTTTGGTCTGGCCCTGAGTTTCCGCCCGCTGCGGCGCGTCGAGCAGATCCAGCAGGTTTGCGAACTGATCATGGGCGGCAACATCCGGCAAAGGCTGCCGCTCAGCGGGCACCGCGATGAGCTGGACATGCTGGCCGCCATCGTCAACAGGATGCTCGACGAGGTTGAAAGGCTGATGTCCGAAGTCAAAAGCGTCGGCGACAATATCGCGCATGACCTGCGCACGCCGCTGACCAGACTGCGCGCCGTGCTTTACCGGTTGCAGCAACAGCTGGGCGACGCGCCGGCCAAGCGTGCCATGGCGGACCAGATGATGAGCGAAGTGGACTCTCTGCTGCTCCGTTTCCGCGCCCTGTTGCGCATATCCGAGATCGAAAATTTGCAGCGGCGCGCCGGCTTTCGGGTGATCCGGCTGAAAGAGATTCTGGAACAGGCGGTCAATTTCATAGAGCCGGTGGCGGAAGACAAAGCTATCGCCCTGTCGATGACGGCAGAGCCAACCGAACCCATCCACGGCGACGGCGAGTTGATGTTCGAGGCTATCGTCAACATCCTGGATAATGCAATCAAATTTACCCCGACCGGCGGGCGGGTTACTGTGCGACTTTTGCAGGGCGCCGAAGGCGCGCAAATCGACATTATCGACAGCGGCACCGGCATAAAGGAGAACGAAAGGGCGGCGGTGCTCAATCGATTCCACCGTGGCGGCGATGATTTGCGTCCGCCCGGTTATGGCCTGGGCTTGAGTATCGTGATGGCCATTATCAAATTGCACGATTTCAGGTTTGAGTTCGGCGGGGCCGATCCCGGCACCAGGGCGACCATATTTTGCTGGCCGCATAGTGTATAGGCCGGCAGAAACGGGCAATTTATGTCATTAAAGCCGGCTCATCAATCGACCACAGCGCTTTTTGCATCTGCAAGCGCCGGATTATTAAATTTAATTAATTTTTACGCATATACCCCATTTTTACTTACAATTCCGCGGATTTCATGATGGTCGCCCAGCCTCTCTGTGTAGCCGATCTCCTGAAGCAACAAAGCTCTTCGGTTAGGGAAATAAAACTATGATATGGATTGTCCGGGTTGCCTTAAACCGACCTTACACTTTTATCGTGCTGGCGCTGCTGATCATGATCCTCGGCCCGCTCGTGTATGTGAACATGCGCACGGATATTTTCCCCGATATCCGGGTGCCGGTGGTCAGCGCAGTGTGGACATACAACGGCATGGCGCCCACGGACATGTCCAACCGCATCGTCACCTTTTATGAAAGGCAGCTGACGACCACGGTCAACGATATCGAGCACATCGAATCCCAGTCCCTGACGGGCGTGGCCGTGGTCAAGATATTCTTTCAGCCGGAGGTCGATATCAATGCGGCGGTCAGCCAGGTGACCGCGCTGTCCCAGACCGTGCTCAAGCGTATGCCACCCGGCATTACGCCGCCACTGATCCTGAGTTACAACGCATCCAGCGTGCCGGTGCTGCAATTGGCGCTGTCCAGCCACACCCTGCTGGACAACCAGTTGTTCGATCTTTCCAACAACTTCATCCGTCCACAGCTGGCCCAGGTGGAGGGCGCGGCCGTTCCGTCGCCCTACGGCGGCAAAAACAGGCAGATCCAGGTGGACCTGGATATGCATAACATGCGCTCCAAGGGGCTGGCCCCCCAGGACGTGGCAGACGCCATGGTCAAGCAGAACCTGATCCTGCCGGCGGGAACCGAGAAACTGGGCATGTTCGAGTACAACGTCCTGCTCAATGCGAGCACGAATGTCATCGACGAGCTCAACGACCTGCCGGTCAAGGAAGTCAACGGTGTCCCCATCCTGCTGCGCGATGTGGCGCACGTGCGCGACGGCTATTCCCCGCAGACCAACATGGTACGGGTCGACGGCGTGCACTCGGTATTGACCACCATCCAGAAAAACGGCAATGCCTCCACGCTGGACATCATCGAAGACGTCAAGGCGCTGTTGCCGCGCATCGAGGCCGGCGCGCCGCCCGGGCTGATCCTCAAGCTGGTTGGAGACCAGTCGATATTCGTCAAGAATGCGGTGAACGGGGTGATCCGCGAGGGGGTGACCGCAGCGGCGCTGACCGGCCTGATGATCCTGCTGTTTTTGGGCAGCTGGCGCTCCACACTGATCGTCACGATATCGATTCCGCTGTCGATATTGTCGGCGATCATCGCACTGTCGGCTTTCGGCCAGACCCTGAATGTCATGACGCTGGGCGGCCTTGCCCTGGCGGTGGGGGTGCTGGTTGACGAGGCGACCGTGACCATCGAAAGTATCAATTGGCACCTCGAACAGGGCAAGCATGTCGAGACCTCGATCCTGGATGGCGCGAACCAGATCGTGGTGCCCGCGTTTGTGTCTCTGCTTTCGATCTGCATCGTGTTCATCCCGATGTTCTTTCTCACCGGGGTGCAGAAATATCTTTTTGTCCCTTTGGCCGAGGCCGTGATATTTGCGATGATCGCGTCGTTCATCCTGTCCCGCACCCTGGTGCCGACGCTGGCAAAATACCTGTTGCGTGTCCACGTCCCGCATCATCAGGAAGAAGGCCAGCCTGCGCCGCCCCCCTCGCTGAACCCGCTGGTTCGTTTCCAGCACGGCTTTGAACAGCTGTTCAACCGGGTGCGCCAGCAGTACAAATGGCTGCTGCTGGTCGCGCTCTCCCATCGCCCCCAGTTCATCATCGGCTTTCTCGGATTTGTGCTGATCTCCTTCGCGCTGGTGCCCTGGCTGGGAAGAAACTTTTTTCCGGTGGTGGACGCCGGCGAAATCAAGATGCACATCCGCGCCCAGACCGGCACGCGGATCGAGGAAACAGCGCGGCTGTGCAACGAGATCGAAAACCGGATCAGAAGCTATATCCCGTCCGGCCAAATCAAGAACATGGTGGACAATATCGGCCTGCCGGTGAGCGGGATCAATTTGACCTACAGCAACTCGTCCCCGATCGGGCCGAGCGACGCGGACATTCTGATCACCCTGAACGAAGACCACCGGCCCACCGCGGAATACGTGAGAGAGTTGCGCGCGCATCTTTCGGACGATTTCCCCGGCACCTCATTCGCCTTCCTGCCCGCCGACATCGTCAGCCAGATCCTGAACTTCGGCATGCCCGCGCCGATAGACGTGCAGGTGATCGGTTTCAAACGCAAGGACAACCAGGCCTACGCCTCGCTGATCATGGATCGTTTCAAGAAAATTCGCGGCCTGGTGGATCTGCGCGTCCAGCAGGTGTTCAACTACCCGGAGTTTCACGTCGACGTGGACCGCGCCCGCGCGCGCGAAATGGGCCTGTCCCAGCGCGATGTGGCCAACAACCTGCTGGTCGCCCTGGCCGGCAGCTTCCAGACCGCGCCCAACTTCTGGGTCAACCCCGGCAACGGCGTTTCTTACCCGTTTGTAGTGCAAACGCCGCAGTATCGCCAGGATACCCTCAACGACCTGCGGAATGTCCCTGTCACCTCGGGGCCGAACGGCAGCTCGCAGCTGATTAGCGGCTTGGCCACCATCACCCGGAGCCAGGGAGAGGGCGTGGTATCCCATTATGACGTGCAGCCCGCCATCGACATTTACGGCACCACCCAGGAACGCGACCTGGGCGATGTGGCTCATGATATAGAACAAGTGATCAATGAAACCATCCAGGATGTGCCAAAGGGATCCTTCGTGGTCGTGCGCGGGCAGGTGAAAGCCATGAACGATTCATACCGGCAACTGCTGTTCGGCTTGCTCGGCGCGGTGGTGTTCGTTTACCTGCTGATTGTAGTCAACTTCCAATCCTGGCTGGATCCGTTTGTGATCATCACGGCCCTGCCCGCCGCCCTGGCGGGAATCGTCTGGATGTTGTTTGTCACGCATACCACCCTGTCGGTCCCGGCGTTGATCGGTTCGATCATGTGCATGGGTGTGGCGACCGCAAACAGTATTCTGGTGGTCAGTTTTGCGCGGGAAAAGCTGCAAGCCGGGGATGGCGGCATGACTGCGGCCCTGGATGCGGGCTTTGTCCGCTTCCGCCCGGTGCTGATGACGGCTCTTGCGATGATCATCGGCATGATCCCCATGGCGCTCGGCCTGGGCGAGGGCGGTGAGCAGAATGCGCCATTGGGCAGGGCGGTGATCGGCGGACTGGCCTTCGCAACGGTCGCAACCCTGCTCTTTGTGCCTGTGGTATTCAGCCTGGTTCATGACAAAAAAGGGAAACCCGGTGCTGCCCAGTCCGCTCCGTCAACCGTGGAGCAACAATAATGCCTTTAACCGTGGAGCAACAATAATGCCTTTAACCGTGGAGCAACAATAATGCACGACCATATTCCTCACACCCCCCCTTCTGCGGGCCTGCGCCGCGCAGGATTGATCTTTGCCGTTGTTGCGGTTGCCGTGGCGGCGGTCGGAATTTATCTTCGCATCAATCATTCGCATGATTTGCAGAAAGCGGTCGAGGCGCGCCACACCACCGTTAAAGTCGTGGCCCCGGAGCCCGGTCCCAGCATGCAATCGCTGATTTTGCCTGGGAACGTGAGCGCCAATATTGACGCGCCGATTTATGCCCGGGTGAGCGGCTACCTGAAAGCGTGGTACACCGACATAGGCGTGCATGTCAAAAAAGGACAGCTGCTTGGCATAGTCGAAACCCCTGAGCTGGACCAGCAGATATTGCGGGCGCAAGCGGATGTGTACACCGCCGAATCGAATTTGGAAATTGCAGAAGTCACCGCAAAGCGCTGGCAAAACCTTTTGGCTACGGATTCGGTTTCGCGTCAGGATACCGATGAGAAAACGGCAACCGCCAAGGGCAAGCGCGACATTCTGAATGCGGCACGCGCCAATTTGCAAAGCTTGCAGGCGGAGCAATCATTCCAGCGCGTTGTGGCTCCCTTTACCGGGATAATCACCGAACGCAACACCGACGTCGGCCATTTGATTAATCCGGGAAGCAACAATAACGGACAACCGCTGTTCCGGATTGTCGACAACCTGACATTGCGTATCTATGTGGAAGTGCCGCAGAATTACGCCAACGCGATCACGCCGGGAATGAAGGTAAAAGTGGCCTTCCCGGAACTTCCCGGGCAACACTTCCCGGCAACCGTGATCAACATCTCGAATTCTATCCATGTATCCTCGCGTACTTCGACGGTGGAGTTGCTGATGGACAACAAGAGCGGCAAGCTGTTTTCCGGAAGCTATGTGGAAGTGGACTTTGAACTGGCCCCCAGCACGAATGTTATGCGCTTGCCGGTCAGCAGCCTGCTGTTCCGCAGGGACGGATTGCAGGTGGCAACAGTGGGTGCTGATAATCGCGTGACCCTTAAACACATTACGATCGTGAACGATCTGGGGCGCGTGGTGGAAGTCGGCAGCGGCATAGAAAGCACCGACCGTGTCATAGACAGCCCGTCTGATTCCATCGTGCAGGGGGATGTCGTGGTCATCAGGAAAACCGAGGCTGCGCCCGCAGAACCGGTGAAACCCGTGGAAATCCATCCGGAGCACGAGGGTTCGCTATGAACTTGACCCGATTTGCGGCACCGCTGTTGTGCGTGTCGATACTTGCGGCTTGTTCGGAGGAGCCGGTTTACAAGATACCGGTCATTCCGCAGCCCGCAGCCTACAAGGAATCGACAACAATCTGGCAACCCGCCCAGCCTGCAGACAAACTCCCGCGCGGGGATTGGTGGAAAGATTACAAGGATCCCCTGCTGGACAGCCTGGTGGTGAAACTGGATGCCGCAAACGCCGATCTCGCCGTGGCAGTGGCGCACTTCGACGAAGCCACAGCTTATGCCGCGCAGGCACGCACGGGTTTGTTCCCGACCGTGTCGGCAGGCGCTTACTCAACCCGCAATGCCCAATCCAATAACCGGGCGTTGCGCTCCCCCAACCAGCCCAATGTGTATGGGGATAACGCGCTCGGCCTGATGGCCAATTATGAAGTCGATCTGTGGGGGCAGGTGCGCGATCAGATTGAATCCGGCAAGGCAGGCGCGCAGGCGGCGGCAGCGGATGTCGAGTCGATACACCTGAGCCTGAGGGCCGAGCTGGTTAACGACTATATTGCCCTGCGCACCCTGGATGCACAATTAAAATTGTTGTCGGATGAGGTCAATTACTACGCAAAAGCTCTGCAGCTGACGCAACTGCGTTTTCAGGGTGCCATCGCCTCGGCACTTGATGTCTCCCAGGCCAAGGTGCAGCTTGAGACAGCCCAGGCAAAACTGTCGGATATCACGGCCAGCAGGGCGCTGTATGAACATGCCACCGCCACGCTGGTTGGCGAGTCGGCTTCTGCTTTTTCCATCGCGCCTGCGGTAACGGATATCCAGCTGCCAACCGTCCCGGTCGGCTTGCCGGCCACCCTGCTGCAACGCAGGCCGGATATTTCCGCGGCAGAGCGCCGCCTGGCGGCAGCCAATGCGGATGTTGGCGTAGCCAAAACGGCATTTTTCCCCACGGTTAATCTTGCCGCCGCAGGCGGCTATGAAAGCGCCTACCAGGCGGGTTTGCTGAGCGCCCCCAATTTATTTTGGTCCATCGGGCCGAATGCCTTGCTGACCATCTTCGATGCCGGCCGCCGTCAATATGTGGTCGATCAGGCATCGGCCGCGTTCAGGGTGGCCGGTGCGCAATACCGCTCCACCGTGCTGCATGCTTTCCAGGATGTTGAAGACAACCTGTCGCTGTTGAACAATTTGTCTACGGAATCCGTATCTCTTGTCCAGGCGGTTACCGATACCAAACACACACTGGATATCGCGATGAACCGCTACCGCGAAGGCATCGCCAGTTATCTGGAAGTCGTGACTGCCAGCGCCCTGGCCCAGCAGGTACAGCTTGACGAGCTGGACCTGCGCAGAAGGCGCCTGCAGGCCAGCGTCAATCTGATCCGTGCCTTGGGTGGTGG